>PKZN01000089.1:0-13352 GCA_003133075.1 Acidimicrobiaceae bacterium
GCCGTCGACCGGCCTCTCGAGGAGCGCATCGAGATGTTTGTGCCGATCGAGGAGTATTTCGTAGCCCAGATCGAGGACCACCAGGACAATCCTCGCGACGACCTGACGACCTTCCTCCTCGACGCGGAGATCGACGGACAGAAGTTGGCCTTGGAGCATGTCTTTGGCACCATGGTGCTGATTCTCGTCGCGGGCATCGACACCACCTGGGGCGCCATCGGTGCGTCGCTCTGGCATCTCGCCCAGAATCCCGAGGACCTCGCGAGATTGGTCGCCGAGCCCGAGTTGATGCCCGTGGCGGTCGAGGAGTTCCTGCGCTTTTACGCCCCGGTCACGATGGCGCGTCTGGTCAACGCGGACATGGACTACTTGGGCTGCCCGATGAAAGAGTACGACTGGATCCTGCTCGGCTTTCCGGCGGCCAATCGCGATCCGGTGGTCTTTAAGGACGCCGATAAGTTCATCATCGATCGCGCAGAGAACCGCCACGTTGCTTTCGGTCTCGGGATACATCGCTGCATCGGATCGAACCTCGCGCGACTGGAGTTACGCGTCGCGATTGAAGAGTTCATTCGGCGCTACCCGAAGTTCGAACTCGCGAACAAGAAGGACGTGACCTGGGCTCAGGGGCAGATTCGCGGACCGAGGAATCTGCCGTTGCGGATCCTGAGTTAGTACGTGTCCGTCGGCGAGCTCAAACGTCCCGTCACTGACTTCGCGACCGACTGGGACCATACGGACCCTTCGTGGGTCCACGATCCCTACCCGATTTGGGAAGAGTTGCGCACGAGTTGTCCCGTCGCGCACACTGATCGCTACGCCGGCGCGTGGTTCCCCACTACCCACGAGATGGTGAGCGAAGTCGCCAACGACACCGAGCACTTCACCTCACGCCTCGTCGTGATCACGAACAACAAGTACCCGCCCAACGCCGAAGCCCCCATCGGCGGGGCCCCGCCCATCACGTCGGACCCGCCCTTCCACCAGTTCGCGCGGCGCATCATCCTCCCGGCCTTCGCGCCCGGACCGGTCAACGCCATGGAAGCCCAAGTCCGCGCGCTGTGCCGCAAGCACCTCGACGCCCTCGCGGGCGAGAACGCATTCGACGCGGGGATGCGCTACGCGCAGTACATCTCGCCGGGCGTGATCTCGACGATGCTGGGCTTTCCTGAAGATGACGAAGACCTCTTTCGCGACTTCGTTCACCTGGTGCTCGACCTGGTTGACCTACCCCTCGAAGAACGTGGGCCGCGCTTCGTGCCGATGGCTGAGTATTTCACGCAGCAGATCGAAGACCATCTGGCGAGTCCCCGCGACGACCTGACGAGTTATCTCCTGAACGTAGAGTTCAACGGCGAGAAGCTCTCACCGGAGCACGTCCGTGGCACCATGGTGCTGGTGCTAGTGGCGGGGATCGACACGACCTGGTCGGCGATCGGTTCGGCCATCTGGCACCTCGCTCATCACCCGAGCGATCTCGCTCGATTAGTGGCCGAGCCCGAGTTGATGCCGATCGCGGTGGAGGAGTTCCTGCGCTTTTACGCGCCGGTGACGATGGCGCGTCTGGTCAAGGACGATCTCGACTTTCACGGCTGTCCAATGAAGAAGGACGACTGGGTGCTGCTGGGTTTCCCGGCCGCGAATCGCGACCCCGAGATGTTCGCCCACGCCGACACCTTCATCATTGACCGCGCGATCAATCGACACGCCGCCTTCGGCCTAGGAATACATCGCTGCGCGGGATCCAACCTCGCGCGTATGGAACTGCGCGTCGCAATCGAAGAGTTCATCGCGCGCTATCCCAAGTTCGAACTCACCGACCCCAACGCGGTCACCTGGGCCCCCGGTCAGGTCCGCGGTCCTCGGTCCATTCCCGTGCGAGTCCTTGCGTAGGGTCACAGCCCGAGGTTGGGGGACGCTCCTCGCCACAGTTCCGCCATCCACGCCTCGACGTCGCTCGCCGCTCGTGGCAACGCGGCCGAAAGGTTCCGCGCGCCGCCTGCCGTTACGAGAATGTCGTCTTCGATGCGCACGCCGATGCCGCGGTACTCCTCGGGCACGGTGAGGTCGTTGCGCTGGAAGTAGAGACCGGGTTCGACCGTCAAGACGTAACCCTCCCGCAACTCTCCCCAGTAGAACTCGTTGCGCGCGCTCGCGCAGTCGTGTACGTCGATGCCCAACATGTGACTGGTGCCGTGCAGCGTGTATCGGCGGTGGAGCTGGCGGTCCTTGCGCAGAGCGAGTGACGGCTCTTCTTTCAAGATCCCTAACTCGAAGAGACCTTCGGCGAGCACCGCCATCGCCGCATCGTGGGGGTCCATGAACCTCGCCCCGGGGCGCACCGCCGCGATCCCGGCGTCTTGGGCCGCCAAGACGAGTTCGTAGACGCGGCGTTGCGCGGGGGAGAACGTGCCGTTGATCGGCATGGTGCGCGTGACGTCGGCGGTGTAGAGGTTGTGACACTCGATGCCGGCGTCTAAGAGCAGTAACTCGCCGCTTCGCACCGCTCCGTCGTTGCGCACCCAGTGCAGCGTGGTCGCGTGGCCCCCGCTGGCGGCGATGGTCTCGTAGCCGACGTCATTACCCTCGACTCGCGCGCGAAGGTTAAAGACCCCTTCAATGACGCGCTCGCCTCGGCCGATGGCCGACGGCAACGCTCGCACCACGTCCTCGAAACCCTTGACCGTGAAGTCGACGGCGAGTTGGAGTTGCGCGACCTCGAAGTCGTCCTTCACCAGTCGAGCTTCACTCAGGGCGACGGCGAGTTCTTGATCGTCGTCTCGCTCGTCATTGAGCACATCCACTTCCGCGTCGTAACCGCGCAGCGTCACGACGTCGGTACCCCCGAGGGACGCGAGATCCTTCTCCAGTCGCTCGAGCGGTGCAGTCTCGACGTCGAAGTAGATGGCGGCCTCGTCGACACCCCGTCGTTCACCGACCCACAGTTCGCCGTAGCGAGCGTCCGTGTAGAACTCGTGGGTGGTGGCGTCACGGCGGTGCGGCAGGTAGAGCGTCGACTGCGGTCCCTCGGTGCTCGGGGAGATGACGAGCACCGCGTCGGGCTCCTGGCAACCGGTCAAGTAGAAGAAGTCGGTGCCCGCGCGAAATCGGTAGTCGGTGTCGTTTGAGCGAACCTTGAAGTTGCCCGAGGGGATGACGAGTGTTTTCGCGGTGAAGTGCTCGCCGAGACGTCGTCGTCGCTCGGCGGACATGGCCGCAGCCGGGTGTACCTCGCGCGAGATCGAGCCGGCGCCCCAATTCTGCGTCATGTGCTCGAAGAGCACGCGCGGGCTGGGCGGACGGTGCGCCCCGACCCACACCCAGTGCTCGGAGAGGGGATGCTCTTCGGAGACGTCGGGTTCGGGAATCTGAAGTTCTTCGCTCACGCACACAACTTACCGCCGCTCCTGTTCGCGTCGACAGCGCTCATAGCGAGAATGCGATGCTAATTTTTCGCAATGTTGACTCGGTTGGTTGCCTCGACCGCACTCCTTGCCAGTGCGGTACTTTCCCTCACTCCCCTCGGCGCGGGCGCTTCAGCCCACCACCCACTACGCCCGATGTCGTCGGCCAAATCGATCTACGTCGACTTCGACACGTCCCTTGGGAACATCTACGTCGAACTGTTCCCCGCCGCTGCTCCCAAGACCGTCGCCAACTTCCTCTCGTACGTGACATCAGGTAAGTACAAGGACATCTTCTTCAGTCGCTCGGTGCCGAATTTCATCGTGCAAGGAGGCGGCTACAAGTACGCGGATGACACGCTCGAGGGAGTGGACGATGGCCCGATGATCAAGAATGAGTACAAACTCCCCAACGTCGCCTACACCCTGGCCATGGCCAAGTACGGCTCGATCGTCAACTCCGCTAGTGATCAATGGTTCTTCAACGAGGCCGACAACCCCGCATTGAATACCGAAGACGGCGGTTACACCGTCTTCGGGAAGATCGCCTCCTTTGATAGCGTTCCGGCCACCGCGAGCATCGAGGTGCTGAAGAAGGTGAGCGAGGCCAAGGTCATTGACGCCAACGCTCCGCTGACCGACTTGCCGGTGATTCATTACGATTCCGGGAAAACCGTCACCGGGAACAACCTCATCTACGTCAACATCAAAGTGGCAACGCCCTCGTCGTAATGCCCGCACTCGAGGCGAGAGTCCTCGACGCGCACTTCTTGTCAGTGTCGCCTCCATCTGCGCGCTCCATATTGCGACCGGAAGGACGAATCAGACACGTACGTGCACGTCCGATGCGGGTTGTTGCCAGAACGCCCACGGTCGCAACCTGCGTGCGGCGCACGCGGTGACGTGGTCGCGCGGCTGGTTCCCCGACTGAGACGTGCATCGGCGCACGGGCACCTCCGTGATCCAGGGGCTGCGTAACTATGCTCAGAAGACCGCCGTTACGCACTGTGGGGGAAACCGCATGCTCGGATTGAAAGGGGGATGGGGAAACGGGTCCGCTCGTTGGACACTGCACCCTTGACGACCAATGGACATCACACTTCGACGCGAGGGCGCTGTCGCCGTCCTCACCTGGGACGATGGTGAGAACCGCGTCAATCTCGATTCGTTAGCGTTACTGAACTCGCGGCTCGACGAACTCGAGTCAACCGAGGGACCACTCGCGCTCGTGCTGACCGGGACGGGAAAGTTCTTTTCCAACGGTCTCGACCTCGGACGTTTCGGTTCTAATCCCGAGGAGTTCACCGCCACCCTCAAGGAAGCAAAGCGCACGATCGGACGGCTCTTCCTCTTCCCGGCCTACAGCGTGGCGGCGATCAACGGCCACGCCTTCGCCATGGGCGCATTGATCTCGTGTGGACTCGATTATCGGGTGATGCGCGATGATCGGGGTTACTGGTGCATGAACGAAGCGGAGATCGGACTGGCCCTCGATGAAGAACTCTTCTCGATCCTCACCGCGCGGCTCCCGCGTTCGACCGCAATCGTTGCCGCGACCACGGCGAAGCGCTTCTCCGGCCCGGAGGCACTGGCGGCGGGGATAGTCGAGGCGCTCGCCAGTGAAGACCAGGTTCTCCCGCACGCCATCGACGTGGCCGCAGCGCACGCGAACCTCAATCGTCGCACCCTCGCCCAACACAAGGTCCTCGCGCACGGCGAAGTCGCTGCGTTCCTCGGCTGGACGGCGTAACTCGTCGCCTCGTGCCGACGTCGCGTTGCCGGGTGCTCAGGCTATTGCATCCCCCACGAAGAACTTTCGGCACTCTTCAAGACCGACGAGCGAGACTGGTTCGTGATGGTGCTCGAGCCACGACGCGCGCGTCAGTCGAAGGTCGAGGACTTCTGCCGCTTCACCGCGCCGCGTGACCGTTCGACGGCCGGTCTCTTCGTAACCCAACTTTCGCGAAACCCCGAGCGACGCCGCGTTGTCGGGGAACCCACCACTCAGCGCGGCGCGCGCGCCTAAGCCTTCAAAGGCCAAGGTGAGCACGGCTTCGCGCATCGCGGTGCCGATGCCCCGCTCGTGATGCTCGCGTCCGAGCCACGAACCGGTCTTTACCTCGCGAACGCGCGCAAAATCGTCGGCCCAGATGTCCTGGACTCCCACGACGACACCGTCGACGACGACCGCACCGTTGAACTTCCAGGCGTCGTCTCGCCAGGTAGCGCGATGGCCCCACGCCCACTGGAACAACCCTCGCTCGATCAGCGGAGAGGGTTCGTCGGTCCACGCGTGAAGAAAGGGCATCGTTGCCGAATCGTGGACACCTCGCGCGGCGAGGCTCGCGAGATCCGTGAGATCATCATCGGTGGCGAGGCGAATCTCAACGAGTGCGCTGCGGAGTCGCAGATTAAATAGCGGCCAGTACGGATGTTCCATGCTCAAGTATCGCCGCTTGATTGGCGCCGACGCCGGCGTGAGAGCGACGCTTCGACCCATGCCAAGATGTGGGGCTATGAGCAAGCAATTCGATCATTCGGCTTTGGTGGGTTTCACCCGCGACTCGTTTCGCTCCTCGAGCGGGGAGTCGCACGAGCTATATCGGATCGGCATCGGACCCGCGGTGATCGTCATCCACGAGGTGCCGGGCATCACCCCACTGGTAGCGGCGTTCGCCCGAAAGGTGGCCGCGGCCGGTATGACCGCAGTCTTGCCCAACCTCTTTGGCACGCCGGAGCGCATCCCGACCACGGGCTACGAGATCTCGTCCGCGCTCAAGGCGTGCGTGAGTCGCGAGTTCACCGTCTTCGCAACGAACAAGACGAGTCCCATCGCTGGTTACCTCAGAGAGTTGGCGACGCACGAACACGAGGCCTGCGGCGGGCCCGGCGTCGGCGCGGTCGGCATGTGCCTCACTGGTGGTTTCGCACTCGCGATGAGCGTGAATGAGAGCGTCGTTGCCCCGGTGATGAGTCAGCCCGGCCTGCCCGCGCCCTTAGGCGCGAAGCGCAAGGCGGCGACGGGCGTTAGTGAGAGCGACTTTCAGGTCATCAAACGTCGGTCCGAGGCTGGACTCTGCGTGATGGGGTTGCGCTTCAGCGGCGACCCGGGTTCACCCGAAGAGCGCTTCGCGACGCTGCGTCGAGAACTCGGGGAGAACTTCCTTGGCGTCGAGATCGACTCGAGCCCCGGTAATCCGTGGGGTTATCGCAAGGGCGCGCACTCCGTGCTGACTGAGGACTACTCCGACGCGGAGGGATCACCCACGCGCCAGGCGCTCGAGGACGTCCTGGCGTTTCTCTCCACCCGCCTGGGCGTCACTACCACCTAGTTCTTTCGCGTCATCCGGTCGACGAGTCGCCACGACGACGGCAGGGCGACGCCGGCGAGCCCGGCCTTGATGAGCTCACCCCACAGGAACGGCGTGAAGCCGTCCTTGATCGCGGCGAGTGGGGTCACGTGAATCGCGAACTTGAGCCACGTCACACCGAAGAGGAAGATGATCGCGTCACCGACGGCCATCGCGACGACGGCTTTGGTGACGGTGCGGTCGCCGCCGAGCGAGGCCACCCATCCCAACGCGGCACCCGCCACGACGAAACCGATCAGGTAGCCGAAGGTCGCGACGGCGTAGCCACTGGCGTGGGTGGCGAACCACGGTACGCCCGCGACGCCCGCCGCTAAATAGAGCAGCATCGCCAGTCCCGCGCGACGCCAGCCGAGGGCCGATCCAGCGAGCATGACCCCGAGGGTCTGGCCGGTTATTGGCACCGGGGTGAAGCTCAGGTGGATGCTGATCTGGGCGAGCGCGCCAACGAGCGCGGCGGCTCCGACGACGAGGGCAACCTCGGCGAGCAACGAGCGCGGGACGACGTCGGCGAGGACGCGGCGCTGCTGGGTGGGCATGGCGACAGTTGACATTACGGACTCCTCGTCATTTGGCTACGGTCACTCTACGCGAGTGCGCGGGGGTGACTTTGGCGAAGCCGCTACTTCCCGGTAAGGCATCGTCCTCGAACACGACGCATCGCGGCCGCCCTAACGAGGACGGCACTCGAGCAGGTCATTCGCCACCCGAAAGGTCGTCGGCTCATCCACCTGCGCGAGCTCTGCGAACTCGGGCCAGCGCGCCATCGCGTCTGCGACGTCAACGAAGACGCCCTCGACGTTGGCCACGTCGTGCTGGAGGGCCAGCGCGCGAAGGTCGTCGAGCGTGATGTCGGCGAAGTGGCCGTTCACGCCCATCTGGTGGGCTGAGGTCCATGCGTCACCCCAGTTGGAGTGCGTCACGTCGTAGGCCGGTGCGAGCTCCCACGAGCCGCGCTCGCGCAAAAGGAAGGATACGTTTTTCGCGTGGTCGTCGCGGTTTGCGCCCATGACGTTAAAGACGACCCGTCGGAACATCTGCTCTCTCGCCACCGAGCCGAGTCCGAGGGACGCGGCGGTGAGGAAGTAGCTCGAGTAGGAGTGCGCGTGGGATGCGTTGTAGTCGAGATGCGCCAGACCGCAGAGGGTCTGGACGTGGTGTCGCTGCGCCTCGGGCCCTCGGTCGAAGCGCCTCGTCATGAAGTGCATCCGAGGACCTTCGGGCAACAGCAACGACTCGCTCATCGTGACGCCCGCGCTTCGAGCCATGAGGTAGTACGCGAACTCGACTCGACAGTACTGCTGGGTCGTGACGAGGGGATCGGCTTGTCCCGCGGGGTCGCCGACACCGTCGAGCTTGACGAGCCACTGCTCGTATCCGTCGGGCGCGTTGAGTTGCCCCGAGAGGATCTGTCCCGTAGCGGGGTTATACGCAATGACCGCTTTCGCGCGAGCTCCCCCCGCTGTTGAGCCCACGGTGATGAGTGACGCTAAGGAGCGGTGGATGTCCTCTCCGACGAGCGTGCCCGCGAGTTGCGCTCGCGCGGCGGTGACCAGATCAGCCAGTTGGACCATGCTCACCTTCGAGGTCGAGGGGCCAGAGGGTGGACGAAACGTGAGTGCCCCCATCGCCCGATTGCTGGCGTAGGCCAGGCGGTCGAGGGCGGTGACCTGGCGAGCGTCAATCCCCTGTTCGGCCATCCACGCGTCGACTAACGCGTTGCCGAAACGGTCGGGTAACGCGTCGGCCAAAAGTCCCGGGAGCCCGTAGAAGGTGCGTCGATTGAGCTCGGGGAAGACGAACGCTCCACGGCGTCGAGGTAGGTAGAGCGGTGCGAGGTCGGCGCCAGTATCGATCCACGCGTCGTCGTATTCAAACGCGTAGACGCCGGTCGCGGGATCGAGCGCGACGGCCCCCACCAGGCGGTCCCACGCGGAGACCTCGATGACGTCAGTCGGTGTGTAGGTCACACTGCGTCCGTGGTAGAAGACCGATGACGAACTCGTCGGGGCTCGCGAACGGCGTCGAGTTGACTGGCCCGTAGTAGAGCCATCGGACTGATCGTCGGGGCCGGTGGGGGAAAGGAAGCGAGCCACTCTTCTCGACCGAGGGCGACCGCCACGCGCGTGAACGTGGCGAGCGAAGATCCTTTGCCGGACTCGAGATACTTCAATGCCGAGGTTGACACGGCGGCTCGTTGCGCGAGCTCGAGTTGGGTCAACTGACGACCGTGCCGGAGTCGTCGGACCTCCTCCCCAAGCCGTTGTTCCCAGGGGTCTGCCATCGCCGATGGTTCATTTTTCATCTCTTAAACCTCAAATCACAGTGTAATAGACTAAATTACATCCTACAACTGTATTTGTTTTCTCACTTGAGACGAGATAGTCGTAATTCCATCTCTTGGGCACCTTCGGGGCCGCACGGACCAGAAGGTGGGGGACTAAATCCACCCCTGGTCGCGAGCGATCTGCTCGACGTCGCCGATGCGCATACCGGTGCGGTGCTGCAAGGTGCGGATAAGGCCCCCGGCCTCATAGAGCGACTCGTGCGTGCCGGTGTCGAGCCACGTCGTCGCTCGCGACAGCACCTCCACGCGAAGTTCATTGCGCTCGAGGTAGGCATTGTTGAGTGCCGTGATCTCGAGCTCGCCCCTCGCGCTCGGGACGAGATGACGCGCGAAGTCCGACGCTCGCTCGTCGTAGAAGTAGATGCCCGGTACGGCGTAGTTACTCTTGGGCTCTTTGGGCTTCTCCTCGATGGAGAGCACGTTGCCCTGCTCGTCGAAGTCCACGACCCCGTAGGCGGAGGGGTCGGAGACCTGGTACGCGAAGATCAGTGCACCCTCGACGCCAGTGTTCTCCTGGAGATGTGTGCCCAGCCCCGGCCCGTAGAAGAGATTGTCGCCGAGAATCAGTGCGCACTTCTCACCGTCGAGGAACTTCTCGCCCAGGATCAACGCTTCGGCGAGTCCGTTGGGCTGGTCTTGTACGACGTAGGAGATCTTCACGCCCAGTTGCGACCCGTCGCCGAGCAGGCGGAAGAACGCGTCTTGATCGTGGGGGGTCGTGATGAGAAGAATTTCACGAAGCCCACTGAGCATCAACGTGCTAAGTGGATAAAAAATCATGGGTTTGTCGTATATGGGCAGCAGTTGCTTGGAGACTGCTCGAGTGATGGGATGCAGGCGCGTACCGGTGCCGCCAGCCAAAATGATTCCCTTCACCCCATTAGTATAGAAGTCTCCTATCCCCTTTCTTAAGGCCGAGGTGTTGCTATGCGCGTTGTGATTACGGGGGCTGCGGGGTTCATTGGATCTCGACTCACCGAGNNGGCCGACTCGAGAACCTCGAGGTCGTGATGCGCGACTCTCGAGTCACTTTCGTCCGCGGTTCGATCACCGACCAGTTAGTCGTCGACGAAGTGCTCAGTGGCGCGCACGCCGTGTTACACCTCGCGGCAGAGAGCCACGTGGATCGATCCATCACCGGCGCTCGGCTCTTTTACGAGACGAACGTGGTGGGCACGCAGCAACTCTTAGAGAGTTCGCGCACGCTGGGCGTGGAGCGATTCGTGCACGTCTCGACCGACGAGGTCTACGGCTCGATACTTGAGGGCGCGTGGCGCGAGGATCACCTCTTAGAGCCGAACTCGCCCTACTCCTCGAGCAAAGCGGGCTCGGACTTGGCGGCGCTCGCGTACCACCGAACCTTCGGCCTCAACGTCATGGTGACACGGTGCTCGAACAACTACGGGCCCCGCCAGTTTCCCGAGAAACTCATTCCGCTCTTCGTGACGAACCTCTTTGACGGCATCAAGGTGCCGCTCTACGGTGATGGTCTCAACGTGCGCGACTGGCTCTTCGTCGACGACCACTGCCGCGGGATTCTCGCGGTGTTAGCGGGCGGACGGCCGGGGGAGATCTACAACATCGGCGGCGGCACCGAACTGACCAACGTCGCCATCACCCACGAACTCCTCGAACTCTGTGGGGCCGACGACTCGATGATCGAACCCGTCGAGGACCGCCTCGGTCACGACCGTCGCTACTGCGTCAACTGGGACAAGATTCGTGACGAACTCGGCTACGCCCCCGAGGTGGACTTCGAAGAGGGTCTCGCTCGCACGGTCAAGTGGTACCGAGAGAACGAAGCTTGGTGGCGACCACTGAAGGCGCCCACGACGTGAAATTGATTCCGCTTTCGATACAGGGCGCCTACGTCCTCGAGTCGAAAGTGTGGGCAGACGAACGAGGATTCTTTCGCGAGTGGTTCAAGCGCAGCGACTTCGAAGCGACCGGCGTCGAGTTCGCGGTCGCCCAAGCGAACCTCTCGATGTCGCGCCGCGACGTGGTGCGCGGACTTCACTACTCACTCGCCCCCGGTGGGCAGGCCAAGGTCGTGACCTGCGCCTACGGCGAACTCGACGACGTGATCGTCGACGTACGTATCGGTTCACCGACCTTCGGCCGTGTTGAGGTGGTGCATCTCGGTAGCGACGAAGAGCGCTCGGTACTCGTGCCCGGTGGCGCGGCGCACGGGTTCTGCGTGACCAGCGAACTCGGCGCGCTCACCTACCTACTCGCCTCGCCCTTCAACCCCGAAACCGAACTCGAAATCAACCCCTTCGATCCCGAGATTGGTGTCCCGTGGACGTTGAGTGGCGACGCGGTCGTGAGTGAGAAAGACGCCGACGCGCCGTCCCTCGCGGAGCGACTGGGTGCGGGCGAACTGCCGATCTACCTCGAGGGTGCACACGAAGTCGTAAATCCCCACGAGGGCTAGCGTGAGTCGAGTGAGTACGGCACCACTCCGGCTGGTCACGCGGGACGAACGAGCGGTCCAACTACCGCGGACGCCGTCGCTCCTCGTCATTGAGTCCGAAGCGCAGTTGCGGCAGTTGCTCGGTGGGCTTTCGGGCGTGGACGCCGTTGGATGTGAGGCCCGCGCGGCCACGTTGGCGACCAGATCACTGAAGAAGTCGACCAAACTCGCCGCTATCGATATGGCCATTTCGATGGTCGACCTGACGACGCTCGAGGGCGCTGACACGCCCGGTCGAGTGACGTCGCTGTGCGTGAAAGCGCTCCACCCCGACTCGAGCAACGAAGGGGTGCCGAGCGTCGCGGCGGTGTGCGTCTATCCCGATCTCGTCGCGCACGCGCGAGCGGTGCTNNGTCAAAGAAGCACTCGACGCCGGGGCCGACGAGATTGACATGGTGATCGATCGAGGCGCGTTCCTCGCTGGTCGCTACGGCCAGGTCTTCGACGAGATCGTGGCGATAAAGGAACTCTGCGGCGCGACGCACCTCAAAGTGATCTTGGAGGTCGGCGAACTCAAGACCTACGACAACGTGCGCCGGGCGAGCTGGCTCGCCATGCTCGCGGGCGCCGACTTCATCAAGACTTCGACGGGCAAAGTCGGGGTCTCTGCGACGTTGCCGACAGCGCTCGTGATGCTCGAGAGCGTGCGCGACTTCGCCGAGTTGACGGGAACACTGGTGGGCGTGAAGGTCGCCGGAGGTATTCGCAGCACCAAGGAGGCGTTGCGCTACTTGGTCGTTGTGAACGAGACCGTCGGCTCTTCCTGGCTGAACCCCGACGGCTTTCGCTTCGGCGCCTCGTCTCTGCTCAACGACCTCTTGATGCAACGACTCAAGCAACACCGGGGTGCCTACGTCCGCCCCGACGAGTTCAGCGGCGACTGAGGTGAGCGACGAACTGAGCGAGTCCCGCCTCGGCACGATGAACTACGACCCCGCGCCAGAATCGTCGGCGGTCGTCTCGTTACGCGACTCATACGGACTCTTCATCGATGGCCGCTTTACCAATCCGTCATCGCACGAGACATTCGCCACGATCAACCCCGCGACGGAGAAGGTGTTGGCCCACGTCGCGCTCGCATCAGCGAGCGACGTTGACGCCGCAGTGAGCGCCGCTCGAAGGGCCTACGAGACCACCTGGTCGACGCTAAGCGGTGCCCAACGTGCGAAGTACCTCTTTCGAATCGCGCGATTGATCCAGGAGCGTTCCCGGGAGCTGGCCGTCGCGGAGACCCTCGATAACGGCAAGCCGATTCGCGAATCGCGTGACGTTGACGTGCCGTTGGCGGCGGCACATTTTTTCTACTACGCGGGCTGGGCCGACAAGCTCGAGCATGCGGGTTACGGCGCGAAGCCGGCACCGATCGGCGTCGCGGGACAGATCATTCCTTGGAACTTCCCGCTGCTCATGGCGGCGTGGAAGTTGGCGCCAGCCCTCGCTGCCGGCAACACCTGCGTCNNACCGGTTCGGCCCTGGTCGATCACCCCGGCGTCGACAAGATCGCCTTCACGGGTTCAACGGAAGTAGGACGACTCATCCAAGAGCGCGTCGCCTCGAGTCACAAGCGCCTCACGCTCGAGCTCGGCGGCAAGGGTGCCAACATCGTCTTTGAGGACGCCCCGGTTGATGAGATGATTGAGGGCATCATCGACGGAATCTTCTTCAACCAAGGTCACGTCTGTTGCGCCGGTTCGCGGTTGCTCGTCCAAGAGTCGATTGCCGACGACGTCCTCCGCCGGCTCGTTCGCCGGGTCGACCAG
>PKZN01000089.1:13377-24112 GCA_003133075.1 Acidimicrobiaceae bacterium
GTCCTCACGTTCCGCACTCCCGACGAAGCCGTCGCCAAGGCCAACAACACCAACTACGGCCTCGCGTGTGGCGTGTGGAGCGAGAAGGGTAGCCGCACGCTCTGGGTCGCCCAGCGCCTGCGCGCCGGGGTGATCTGGGCGAATACCTATAACCGCTTCGATCCGACGAGCCCCTTCGGTGGGGTTCGCGAATCCGGCTTCGGCCGTGAGGGTGGCCGCCACGGACTGGAGGCGTACCTCGATGTCCACTGATCGCCTCGAGGTGCGAAAGACCTTCAAACTCCTCATCAACGGCGCGTTCCCACGCTCGGAGTCGGGGCGCACCTACGAGGTCACCTCGGCGAAGGGGGCCTTCCTCGCCAACGTCGCCCAAGGTTCGCGCAAGGACGTCCGAGACGCCGTGGTCGCTGCGCGGGCGGCCCAGGCCACCTGGTGGTCTCAGAGTGCGTACAACCGTGGTCAAGTCATCTACCGACTCGCCGAAATGGCGGAGTCTCGTCGCGACGAACTCGCCGAACACGTCGCCCTCGCCGAGGGCCACACGTCGCGAAGGGCCCAGCTGGTGGTCGCACGCTCGATCGACCGAGTGGTCTGGTACGCGGGGTGGACCGACAAGATCGCCCAGGTCTTCGGTGGCGCGAACCCCGTCGCGGGTCCCTACTTCAACTTTTCCCTGCCGGTACCCAGTGGCGTCGTCGGGGTCGTGGCCGAACAAGATTCCTCACTCGAAGCCTTCGTCGACGCGGTGTGCGCTCCGATCGCGGCGGGGAACGCGGTGGTGGTCCTAGCCAGCGAACGGCGGCCGACGCCCGCGGTGTTGCTCGGTGAGATGACCGCGACGTCGGACTTCCCCGCGGGGGTCCTCAATATCCTCACCGGTCGCACGGGCGAACTCGCTCCCACGCTCGCCGCCCACGAGGACGTCGACGGGGTGGACCTCGCGGGTGTTGACGAGGCGTTCGCCGACGAGTTGGCGCTGCTCGCCGCGGGCTCCATCAAGCGCGTGCTACGACCGGCCCCCCGCGACGCGTCGCTGGCGCGACTGCGCGCCTTCACCGAGACCTCCACCGTGTGGCACACGATCGGACAGTAGTGACGAACCCCTACGAACTCGCCGAACTCGCGGCCAAGGAACTCCGTGAGCGCAGCGGCGTCGACCGCTACGACGTCGCGATTGTCTTGGGCTCGGGTTGGAAGGAGGGCGCCGTCGCCCTCGGGGCACCGACGAGCGAGGTCGCAACCTCGGCCCTGAGCGGGTTCGCCGCGCCCAGCGTGGCGGGTCACGCGGGCCAGATCCTCTCCTTAGACATCGCTGGACGACACGTGGCGCTGTTGGCGGGTCGCGTCCACCTCTACGAGGGTCACAGTGCGACAGAAGTAGTCCACCCCGTGCGAACCATGATCGCCGCCGGGGCGAAGACGGTGGTCCTCACCAACGCGTGTGGCGGCCTCTTGTTGTCGATTCCGCCGGGCAACGTCGTCGTCATTCGCGACCAGATCAATCTCACCGCGACGTCGCCCCTCGAAGGACCGCCGCCGCCCGAGGGCGTGGGCGCGCGCTTCGTCGATCTCAGCGACCTCTACAGCGCTCGGCTTCGCCACGCCGTCCACGAAACCGTGCCGGGCCTCAACGAAGCGGTCTACGTCGGCGTGCGCGGTCCCCACTACGAGACGCCCGCTGAGATCGAGATGGTCCGCACCATGGGCGCCACCGTGGTGGGCATGTCCACGGTGCTCGAAGCGATCGCCGCTCGCCACCTCGGTGCCGAAGTACTTGGGCTCGGTCTCGTATCCAACTTTGCGGCCGGGGTCGCCACCGGCGCACTCAGCCACGCCGAGGTGCTCGAGGCGGGTCAATCGGCCGCGACGTCACTGGGCGACTTGTTGGCCACACTGCTACCGGTGCTGTGAACCCTTCGCTGCGCGAGCGCGTGACCTCGTGGATTGACGCCGACCCCGACGAGGATGACCGGGCCACACTGCGGGCGTTGCTCGAGGCCGGTGACGAAGAAGAACTCGAACGCCGTTTCGCCGCACCGTTGACGTTCGGTACCGCGGGCCTGCGTGGTCCCGAGATGGCCGGTCCGGCGGGCATGAACCGTGCGACCGTCCGGCGTGCCACCCAGGGCGTCGTGGCCTGGTTGCGTGAGAGCGGACTTGACCTGACCCACGGCGTGGTGGTCGGGCGTGATGCGCGTCACGGGTCGGAACGCTTCAACGATGAAGTCGTCGCGGTGCTCCTCGGCGCGGGCGTCGATGTCTACGAGATGCCCTCACCGCTGCCCACGCCCTTCGTGCCCTACTGCGTGAAAGCCCTCGGCGCGGTCGCGGGCATCATGATCACCGCCAGTCACAATCCACCACTGGACAATGGTTTCAAGCTCTACGCCCACGACGGCGCGCAGATCGTGCCGCCCGACGACGAGCTCGTCGAGCGCTACTCGCGCTGGGCGGGCCCCGCCACCCTCGCCGATCGCGCCGTGGCCGGTCATCACGTCGTGCCCGCCGCCACGCTGGCGGCCTACGACGCACACATGGTCGCGCGTTTCGGCGTGACGACGAGCACGTTGAGGGTCACCTACACGCCGTTACACGGTGTGGGTGGCGCAGTCATGATGCGACTGCTGCACGCGGCCGGCTACGACCACGTCACCGTCGTGTCGCCACAGTTCGATCCCGACGGATCGTTTCCGACGCTGCCGTTTCCCAACCCCGAAGAGCCCGGCGCGTTGGACCTCGCGATCGCGGCCGCCACGGCCGCCGGATCGACGCTCATCATCGCGAACGACCCGGACGCGGACCGATTGGGCGCGGCCGTGCGAGTGGACGGAGCGTGGGTCGTGCTCGGCGGTGACCAAATCGGCTGGTTGTTGGCGTCCTCGCTGCTCACCGGGATCGTCGAACGCGACGAAGTGGTCGCCACGTCCATCGTCTCATCGACGTTGCTCGCCGCGATGGCGAAGGACGCCGGCGCCCGCTGCGCCACGACGCTGACGGGCTTTAAGTGGATCTCGCGCGCCGCGGGTGAGGGCGTGCTCGGCTTCGGCTACGAAGAGGCGCTCGGGTACGCGGTCGATCCACTGGTCGCCGATAAGGATGGTCTCTCGAGTGCGCTGGCGCTCTGTGCGCTCGCCGATCAGCTCTCGCGTCACGGCCACTCGCTCCTCGACCGGCTCGACGAACTCGAAGGTCGATTCGGGGTCCACGCGACGTCCCACCTGTCCATTCGCGCCGAGGGACGAGACGGTCTCGCCTCGATTCGACGTGCGGTCGAGTACCTTCGCACCTCAGCGCCCACAACACTGGGCACCCTGCGCGTGACGGCGACCGTCGACCTCAATACTGCGGGGCGCGACGTGCCCCCGACCGACGGTGTACTCCTCGAACTCGGCGACCTCGGTCGGGTCATTGTGCGACCCTCGGGCACCGAAGCGAAGCTGAAGGCGTACCTCGAGGTAACGCCACCGCGGGACGGTTCGCTCAACGAGCAGCGCGTCGTCGCCCAACGGGTGGGTCAGGCGATTCGTGACGACCTCGCCGGGTTACTGCGCCTCTGATCGAAGTGCGGCGTAGCCGGGTTTGATGATCGTGTTGATCATCGCCAGGCGCTGGTCGAATTCGTAGAAGGTGCTCTTGGCGGCGTTCAACGTCAACCACTCCATGTCCTCGAGCGTCCAACCAAAGGCCTCCGAGCAGCGAGCGAACTCGTTGCTCAAGGTGATGCCGCTCATCAGACGATTATCGGTGTTGAGGGTGACGCGAAATCGTAGGCGCTTTAAGAGGTCGATGGGGTGAGTGGCGATCGATGACGCGACGCCGGTATGGACGTTGGAGGTGGGACAGACCTCGAGCGGGATACGACGGTCGCGCACGTAGTTTGCGAGGCGCCCGAGCACCATGCGTCCGTCGACTTCGTGGATGTCGTCGACGATGCGCACGCCGTGGCCGAGCCGCTCGGCGTTGCAGAACTGCACGGCCTCCCAAATCGACGGCAAGCCGAACGCCTCGCCGGCGTGGATGGTGAGGTGGAAGTCCTCGCGCTGGATGAGGTGGAAGGCGCGCAGGTGCTTGGTCGGGGGAAAGCCGTCCTCGGGACCAGCGATATCGAAGCCGCACACCCCTTCGTCGCGGAAATTCACCGCCAGTCGAGCCACGGTTTCGCTCATTGACGCCTGGCGCATGGCGGAGAGGATTGTGCGCACGACGATGCGGTGTCCCTCGTTGGCGGCTTCCTTGGTACCTTGCGCGAAACCGTCGAGCACCGCTCGCACGATCTCTTCGAGGCTCAGCCCGCCATCGAGGTGCAACTCGGGGGCGAAGCGGACCTCGGCGTAGACGATGCCGTCACGGGCTAGATCCATCGCGCTTTCCGCCGCCACCCGCTCGAGCCGGTCCCTGGTCTGCATGACGGCGGTCGTGTAGGCGAAACCCTCGAGATAGCGCACGAGGTCACTGCCCGGCGAGTCGACCACGAACCACGCGGCGAGCTCGTCGGGGTCACTGGTGGGCAGCCCCGTGAAGTTAGCTTCCTTCGCCAGTTCGATGACGGTGGCGGATCGTAGTCCGCCGTCGAGATGTTCGTGCAACAACACCTTGGGCGCTCGTCGGATCAACGACGGGGTGAGCGCGGTGCTGGTCATAGGGGCAGACTAGCCAACCCGCCCGTCGTCACCCCCGGATGACGTTCTCGCTCACCAATCGAGGGAAATCCGGTGGGTCGTCGTTCACGCTGAGCGCGTCGGCGATCGCCGCCACGCCCCGCTCTAAGTGCGACTGGTCCTCCGCCAGAAGCTCGAAGAGGGGCTGACCGACTTCGACGCGCGCGCCTTCTCGAACGAGCACCATCACGCCGGCGCTCGCGCTCACCGCGTCTTCCTTGCGGGCGCGTCCGGCCCCGAGGCGCCACGCCGCCACGCCCACCGCCAGTGCGTCGACCCGCTGGACGTAGCCCGCTCGCGATGCCTCCACGACGTAGCGATGCGGCGCGTCGGCGAAGACCGCGTCCGGGTCCCCACCTTGCGCGAGAATCATGCGTCGATAGACGTCGTAGGCCGACCCGTCGTCGAGTTTCGTGGCCGGGTCGACGTCGAGCCCGACGAGCTCGAGCATCAACGCCGCAAGGCTCAGCGTGAGTTCGCGCACGTCGCTGGGTCCCTGTCCGCGCAACACCTCGACTGACTCGGTGACCTCTATGGCGTTGCCGACGGCCCGGCCGAGTGGGGTGTGCATGGGCGTTAAGTGGGCCACGGTCTTCACGCCGTGGGCGAGTCCGAGGCCCACCATGGTGCGCGCGAGCTCTCGGGCGCGTTCAACTTCGCTGATGAAGGCACCGTTGCCGAACTTGACGTCCAGCACCAGGGCGCTCGTTCCCTCGGCGATCTTCTTGGACATGATCGACGAGGAGATGAGGGGAATCGACGCGACGGTCCCGGTCACGTCGCGCAACGCGTAGAGGCGACGATCGACGGGCGCGAGACCCGATCCGGCCGCGCAGATCACCGCGCCCACGTCTTCGAGCTGCGCGCGGATCTCGTCGTTGCTCAACGAGGCCCGCCAACCGGGAATGGATTCAAGTTTGTCGAGGGTCCCGCCGGTGTGGCCGAGTCCGCGACCCGAGAGTTGTGGCACGGCCGCACCGCAGGCGGCGACGAGGGGCGCGAGGATGAGCGAGATCTTGTCCCCGACGCCACCGGTCGAGTGTTTGTCCACCGTCGGGCGTGAGAGGCCGCTCAGGTCGAGGCGCTCGCCCGAGGCGATCATGCGATCGGTCCACGCCGTCAGTTCGCGCGGACTCAGACCTTGAAAGAAGATCGCCATCAGCAGCGCCGACATCTGTTCTTCGGCGACCTCGCCACGCTGGTAGGCGTCGAGGACCCAGGCGATGGCCTCGTCACTCAGTGGCGCACCATCACGCTTGGCAGTGATGAGNNCATCCAGCCTCAATGGCTCGCGACCCTCGCCCGCGTCGACCAACAGCGCGCCGCCGCCGTGTTCGAAGAGGAGTTGGCGACAGCGTCCGCACGGCGTCAACGGCTCACCGTCACCGGCCACGACCGATAGCGCGACGAGACGCCCGCCACCGTGTCGAACGAGATCGCTCACGAGGGAGCACTCCGCGCACAACGTCAACCCGTAGCTCGCATTCTCCACGTTCGAGCCAACCACCGTCGTGCCGTCGTCCAAGAGCGCCCCCGCACCGACGGTGACCTTCGAGTACGGCGCGTACGCGCGCACCGCCGCCTCGCGGGCGAGTGAACGAAGTTCCGCCCAGGTACGCTCAGGGACTGAACTCACGACCTCACAGTACACTTTGCGCTGCGTGAGTAACTTTCGAATCTCCAACGTCGTCGTCAGTGAAGAGGTCGAGAGCGCGATCCACGAAGGTCGCGGTGTCGTGGCACTCGAGACGACCATTGTCGTGCACGGTTTGCCGTCGCCCATCAACTTCGAGGTCGCGAGGGAGTGCGAGGCGTCCGTACGCAAAAGTGGTGCAACGCCCGCCACCATCGGTGTCGTTGATGGTCGCGTCGTCGTTGGTCTGCGCAGTGATGAGCTCGAATCCCTCGCCGATCCCGATCGTCACGCCGCCAAACTCTCCGCGCGAGACCTCGCGATGGCCCTCGCGACCGGCACCGACGGCGCTACCACCGTGGCGGGCACCATCGCCATCGCACACCGCGTCGGTATCGACGTCATGGCCACGGGCGGACTCGGCGGCGTGCACCGCCACGCGACGACGTCCTTCGACGAGTCAGCCGATCTCACCACGCTCGCTCGCACGCCCGTGTTGGTCGTGGCGTCGGGGGTCAAATCGATTCTCGATATCGCCGCGACGCTCGAGCGACTCGATTCGTTAGGCGTGCCCGTGGTGGGCTTCGCTACTCGCCAGTTCCCCGGCTTCTATCGACGCGATAGTGGCTTCACGCTGGACTGGGCGGTGGCGAGTGCCGAAGAGGCCGCCGCCGCATTTCTGCGCCACCGCGAGTTCTCGCCGACGGGTTTTCTCGTCGCGAATCCGGTGGCGGCCGAGCACGAACTCGACCAACATCTTCACGACGCCGCGCTCGACAGCGCGCTCGAGAAAGCCCAAAGAGAAGGAGTCAGTGGCAAAGAGGTCACGCCAGCGCTGCTCGCGGAGTTCGCCCGCCACACGGCGGGCGTGAGCGTGCAGGTCAATCGCGACCTCGTGGTGGCGAACGCGGCGTTAGCGGGCGAGATCGCAACGTCCTTGGTCCACTCGCCGCACTAGTGGCTCGTCGCGTCGTCGTCTTGGGTGACGTGATGCTCGACGTCATCGTCCGTCCGCTGAACCCTTTGGCGCCGACGAGCGACACCCCGTCGCAGATCCGCGTCACTCGCGGGGGGTCGGGGGCGAGCTTCGCCATTTCGCTTCGACTCAGTGGGCACGAGACGAGTTACGTCGGTGCGATGGGCCAGGACCCCGCGAGCGAGATCTTCTCGCGCGCCCTCGCCAAGGCGAGCGTGACGGCCGCACTCGACGTCGTCGACGCCGCGACCGGGACGGTGGTATCGATCGTGAGCGAGAACGGCGAGCGAATGATGTTGACCGACCGCGGCGCTAACTCGAAGCTCAGTGCTTCCTTCGTCGCGGCACAACTCGCCGGGCCATTCGATCACCTCCACGTATCGGGCTATCTGCTCCTCGATCCCGCGACCCGCGAGATCGCCGAACGTGCGCTGCGCGACGCGAAGGATCGGCTGGTGCCGACGTCGCTCGACGTCTGCTCGGTCGGACCCTTGCGCGACGTGACGCCTGAGGTATTTTTGCGATCGGCGACGTACGCCGCACAACTCTTCGCGAACGAGGAGGAGGCGCTCGCCCTGAGCGACACCGAGACCGTCGAGGACGCGGCCGACGTGCTGGTGCGACTGTTCGACGAAGTGGTCATTACTCGCGGGGCGAAGGGGGCACTGTGCGCCATCGGCGCCGAGCGCGTGCACGCGCACGCCCATCGAGTCGCGGTGCTCGACACCACGGGAGCGGGGGACGCAGCCACCGGCGCCTATTTGGGGGCCCGTCTCCACGGGCTCGCGCCGGCCCAGGCCTTGGCGATCGCCATGGAAGCCGCCGCACGGGTCGTCGGCGGACTGGGCGCGTTCGGCTAGTCGCGCAGGTAGGGCTGGCCGTCGGCCGCGGGCGGGCGAACGCGTCCGATAAGCCCGGCGACGACGCCGATGGTGATGAGGTAGGGGATCATCTGGAGGAAGTAGAGCGAGATGGGCACCTGGTAGGTGACGAGTTCGTAGGAGAGATAGACCGTGAGCCCGAAGATGATCGACGCGACGACGGCGCCCGAAGGGCGCCAGCGCCCAAAGATCAAGGCCGCCAAGGCGATGTAACCGAGTCCCGAGGTGTAGCCGACTTGGAACTGGCCCTGCGTGGCCATGAAGGCGACCCCGCCGATTCCGGCGATCGCCCCGCCCAAGACGACGTTGATGTAGCGCACGCGCACCACGTTGATGCCCACCGTGGCCGCGGCGCGCGGGTGTTCACCCACCGCACGTACGTGCAGGCCGTAGCGGGTCTTAAAGAGTGCGAAGCTCACGACCGCCACCAACACGATCATGAGATAGAAGAACGCCGACTGGTTAAAGAGCACCGGCCCGATGATTGGAATCTTCGAGAGCAGGGGGATCGCCAGGTTCGGTGCGAGGTTGCCGGTGTTGAAGTTCGGGAAGGGCGTGAAGACCTGCAGGTTCAGATACGACGAGAGACTGCTCAACATCGTGACGAGCACGATGCCCACGATGATCTGGTCGGACTGGTAGCGCAGCGCGAAGAACGCGAGGACCAGACCGATCAGGCCGCCCACGAACGCCCCGGCGATGGCGGCGTAGAAGAAGTTGCCCGTGGTCGAGGCGATCATGCTGCCCAAGAAGGCGCCCGCGATGAACTGGCCCTCGATGGCGATGTTCACCACGCCCGAGCGCTCGCACATCACGCCCGACAAGGAGCCAAAGACCAGCACCATGACCGTCGCTGAGCAGCCGACGAGGATCGAGGTGACGTTGACCGAATTGACTTGCGACGGCCCGTCGGTGCGCGCCGCCCAGAACAACAGCGTGACCAGGAACAAGATGGCGGCGACTCCGAAGCGCGGCATGACCCCGCGCGAAGGTTGACGGATAAAGACCTCGGCAGCGAGGGCGACGATGATGAGGGAGAGCACGATGTCGGTCCAGCGCGTGGCGACGGTGAGTGACCCGAGGTGCCAGGGCGCGTTGACGAGGTTGAGTGGCGTGAAGGAGAGTGCGGCGTGCGAGCGAACCGTGCTGCCGAGGCCGAAGACGAAGAGCGAAAAAAGGCCGATGACCGCCATGATCACGGCGATCACGCGGGTGCGAGCGTTCTTCGGGACTGGTGTCGACGTCGCGACGGACGTGGGGCTGACGAGACTCACGATCCCCACCCCTTCGTGGCGAGTTGCATGGTGGCGGTCGGTGCCGCACGCAGGCGGAAGATCTCCTTCACCAGCACCGGGGTGGCGACGAAGAGGACGACGGCCGACTGAATCACCGTCGCCAGGTCCAGCGGGATACCGGTGGAGGCCTGCATGTTTCGACCACCCACCCCCAACGCCGCGAAGAGCAACGACGCCCAGACGATCCCCATCGGACGGTTTCGCCCNNCCGCCCGAGATGAGAAAGACCACGACAATGACGCGTCGTCCGTTGATCCCCGACGCTCGCGCGGCCGCGGGGTTGGCGCCCGTGACGCGAAAGTCAAAGCCCATCGACGAGCGATCGAGCAGCCACCACGCGAAGGCCACGACCGCTACGGCGACGAAGACGCCGTAGCTCACGCGCAGACCAGACTTCGTGCCGAAGAGCGGCGCGAGAATCGCCGACGGGTCCATCGTTCGCCCGATGTCGTTCGACTGACCCGGTTGTTGGAACGGGGTCGACAGTACGGCGTAGAGGAGAAAGGCGTAGGTGACGTAGTTGAACATGAGGGTCACGATCACCTCGTGTGCTCCCGTGTAGGCCTTCAACAGACCCGGCACCGCCCCGCAGAGCATGCCCCCGGCGATGCCCCCGAGCAGCGTGAGCGGNNTTGGCCCCGATGTTAAAGAGGCCTGTTTGGAACGCGATGCCTACGCCGATGCTCACGATCACGAGCGGTGTCGCGTAGGTGAAGGTCTCGGAGATGGGGGTCAAGGTGTTCGGCCAACCCTTGCCGGTGGTGAGCGAGTGCCAAAAGCCCTGCGGGTCGACGACCGAACCGGTGAAGATTGCGCGGTAGGCGGACCCCACGTTGTCGAAGGTGACCTTGATCGCCACCGGGAGGCCGCTCCAGTGATGGAAGATCGAGCGCCAGGCGTCGAGGACGGCGGGGGTGGTCGTCGCGATGATGATTGCGCCGAACACCAGGCCCAACAACACCGCGAAGGCCGCGATCACGATCGGACTGCTCGAGGTGTAGCGGACCCAAATGGCGCTGGTCCGTCGGGCCCAGACGGGTCCCTCGTCGACGGGCTCGTCCGAGCCTTGAGGAATCTCGGGCGGGGCGATCTCAGACACCGGCGACCTCGGTCGTGTGACCGGCCATCAGGAGGCCGATGTCCTCTCGACTCGTCGTCGGATCGACGATGCCGCTGATCCGGCCCTCGAACATCACCGCGATACGGTCGCCCAGGGCGAGCACCTCATCGAGTTCCGAGGAGACGATGAGCGAGCCATTGCCCCGATTTCGGTGCTCGATGATCTGGCGGTG
>PKZN01000169.1 GCA_003133075.1 Acidimicrobiaceae bacterium
GAGGCGGCGAAGGACGGCTTCGCACGACTCGACTGGGACGTGGTCGCCGGGGCGGGCGAGGCGGCCTTGAACGAGCAGGCCGTCAGCGTGCGCTGTCTGCAACGTCGCGACGGGACCATTCCCGCGTCCGACGGCGAGGGGGACCTCGTCTGTCTCGTGGCCAAGTCCTACTGAGAGGGTCGAAGCGCACTTTTTCTCATCTCGCTGATATTTTCTTCTGGCGGCGACCGATTGTTGAAAACGTCAGTCACTGCTATAATTGCTACCTACAGTCCGCTCAGGACGTATGGACTCGTTTAAGCGCGGGCCTTTGGCCCGCGCTTTTCACTGTCTAGACGGCCCTGACGACATCGAAAGGAGACGGCCATGGAATGGGACACCACGCTCGGGCCGCTCCTTGAACCACTGGGTTTAGCGCTCTACGACGTCGAATTCACCTCGGGCACATTGAACGTGGTGGTGAATAAAGCCGGGGGAGTGGACCTCGAATCCTTGACCAAGGCCAATCGTACGATTTCTGAGTGGCTCGACGCCAACGACCCGATCGCGGGGCGCTTCACGCTGGACGTCTCGAGCCCGGGGTTGGAGCGACGACTGCGTACCGCCGCGCACTTTAAAAGTGCCGTCGGCGAAGTCGTCACGTTGCGCGAACTTCGCGGGGCGGAGTCGACGCGACGCCTCGAGGGCACGCTCTTGAGCGCCGATGCAACGACGCTGACGCTCGAGGACCGCGAACTCGGTGCCCTCGTCATCAATCTCGACGCGATAGAACGCGCCCGCACCGTCTTCGAGTGGGGGGCCACCAAGCCTCCGAGCTCGAAGGGGGCCAAGACCACCTCGGGCAAGAAAGGCTGATCATGGCGAACTTTGAATTTCTTGAGGCCCTCGGACAGATCGCGCGGGACCAGAACATCGATGAAGGAGAGTTGCTCATCGCGCTGGCGAACGCGCTCCTCGCCGCCTACAAGCGTCGACCGGACTCCGCCGAGGACGCCGAAGTCGAGATCAATCCCGAGACGGGCGAGATCAAGGTGTGGGGACTCGAACTCGACATCGAGGGCAACGTCACGCGCGAATGGGACGCGACCCCCGAGGACTTCGGTCGCATCGCGGCCCAAACGGCCAAGCAGGTCCTCATGCAACTGATACGCGACATCCAGCGTCGCCAGATGTACGAGGAGTTCGCCAATCGCGAGGGCGACATCGTCTCGGGCACCGTGCAACAGAACGACAATCGCTACACCCTGCTCGACCTCGGCCGCGTCGAGGCGCTGCTGCCCCAGGCCGAGCAGATCGCCTTCGAGCGCTACGAGCACGGCGCGCGCATCAAGGTCTACATCGTCGAGGTCCGAAAGACCAACAAGGGCCCCCAGATCGTCGTCTCGCGCACGCACCCCGCGCTCGTGGCCAAGCTCTTCGAGATCGAAGTGCCCGAGATTGCCAACGGCATCGTCGAGATCAAGGCGCTCGCGCGCGAACCCGGTCACCGTTCCAAGATCGCCGTCGCCTCGAACGACCAGATGATCGATCCCGTCGGCGCGTGCGTCGGTGCGCGAGGATCACGCGTGCGCAACATCACCAACGAACTTCGCTCCGAGCGCATCGACGTCGTGCCCTACAGTGACGACCCCATTGAGTTCATCCAGTCCGCCCTGCAGCCCGCGCGGGTGCGCGAGGTGCGCTTGGACGAGGTCGAGGGCATCGCCACGGTCATCGTGCACGACCAACAGCTCTCCCTCGCCATTGGCAAAGAGGGACAGAACGCCCGCCTGGCCGCACGACTCACGGGCTGGCGCATCGACATCCGCTCGGAGAACGAGGGGAACGACGAAGTCGTGGAAGAAGTGTGGACCGACGGCGACGTGGTGGTTGACGAAACGGTCGCCGTCGTGACCGACGAAGCCGGCGAAGTCGAAGCGGTCGTCACCGAGGTGGTCGTCACCGACGCCGAGGGCGACGTGGAAGAGATGGTTGTGGTGGAGACGAGTTCGGAGGAAGAGGCATAGCGCCCACCCGGACGTGTGTCGTCTGTCGTCAACGGCGGGCCGACACCGAGATGGTGCGCGCGGGTCGCGTCTCGGGAACGTGGTTCCTTGGACGCGGCGACGGTCGTGGAGTGTGGTGGTGTCGCGACGGGGCATGTGAGCAGGACCTGCGGGTGGGGCACCTCGCACGAGCCCTGCGCACAGCGGTGCACGAGGGTGACGTCTCGACGCTGCGAGCGCTTGCCGCTAGTAAAAGGCTGTAGTTGTGAAAGAATAGGAAACTGTGCCCGGCGAATGTGCGGGCACGTACTAAAAGGAATGTTTTGGCGCCAAAGAAGATTCGAGTGCACGAGCTCTCTAAGGAGCTCGGTCTGACGAGCAAGGAGTTGCTCGCACTCGCCCAAAAACTCGGTATCGGCGCATCAAGTCCGTCCGCGTCCATCGAGGACGCACAGGCGGACCGCATCCGTCGACGGGCCGACGCCGACGGACTCCGTCGTGCCGTACCGGCTGACGCCGACAAGGCCGAAAAAGCAGCGGTAGCGACCAAGACCACGAAGTCCGCCGCCCCCGAAGCCCCAGCACCGCCGCCCCTCGAAGCCCCCGTGCGCGTGACGCGCGCGGTCGCGCCGAGCGCACCGATGAACGGCGCCACCGAGACCGTGGCGCCCGCCGCCGCCGCGCCGACCCCCGAGGTCGTCGCACCGCCCGCCGCCAAGGTCGTGCGATCGCGCGTCGTGCCGCCCAAGCCCGCACCGATTCGCACCGCCTCACCCGATGGTCCCACCACGATTCGCCCCACCCAGCGCGGGGGCGCCGCCGACGGCGAGGGATCGAACCGCCCGCCGCTCAGTTCGACGGGCCGGCCCATTCCGCCACCCCCGGGGCGCCCCATGAGCTCGACCGGTCGGCCCATTCCGCCACCCCCGGGCGTGCGACGTCCCCTCTCCGCACCGGGTGCGCGCAGTGGCCCCTCGAGTGGCCCGCGCCCCATGAGCGCTCGACCGAGCACCGGCGCACCACGCACGGGCGGACCCTCACGCCCCGGCGGCGGGTTCTCCGCGACGCGACCCGGCGCCCCGACCGGCGGCGCCCCGGCGAACGCGAGCCGCTCGGGCGGTCCCGCCCGCGGTGGCGGTGGCCCGCGAGGTTCACAGCGCAAGGTCACCCGTCGTCGCCGACGCAACGTCGAAGAGCTCGAGCCCACCCAGATGACCACCTGGCAACCGAGCAGCGCGCCCGTGCCCGATGGCGAGATCATCATCGAGCGCGGCTCAACCGCGAAGGACGTCGGCCCCAAGCTCAATCGCAGCGCCGCGGACATCATGCGCTTCTTGTTCTTACAGGGCGAGATCGTCACCGCGGTACAGAGTCTCAGCGACGACATGATCGAGCTCTACGCCGCCGAAGTGGGCGCCGAAGTGCACCTCGTCGACCCGGGTGAGCAAAAAGAAGCCGAGCTCATTGCGAAGTTCTTCGACGAGGACGACGAGGACGACGACATCCCCGCCGCGCCACGTCCGCCCATCGTGACCGTCATGGGTCACGTCGACCACGGCAAGACGCTGCTGCTCGACAAGATCCGCAAGACCAACGTCGTCGCCGGTGAAGCCGGTGGCATCACCCAGCACATCGGGGCGTACCAGGTCCTCTGGCACGGTCGCGCGATCACGTTCTTAGACACCCCCGGCCACGAAGCCTTCACCGCGATGCGTGCGCGCGGCGCCAAGGTCACCGACGTCATCATCCTGGTGGTCGCGGCCGACGACGGCGTCATGCCCCAGACGATCGAGGCGATCGACCACGCCAAGGCCGCCGAGGTGCCGATCATCGTCGCGATCAACAAGATGGACCGCGCCGACGCCAACCCCGACCGCGTCCTCCAACAGCTCTCCGAGCACGGACTGGTACCCGAGAAGTGGGGCGGCGACACCATCGTCGTCGAGATCTCCGCGCTCCAGGGGACCGGCATCGACGAACTCCTCGAGCAGGTCCTGCTCGTCGCCGAGATCGGCGAACTCTCCGCACCCCCGACCGGCCGCGCGGGCGGTACCGTCCTCGAGGCGAACCTAGAAGTCGGCCGCGGACCCGTCGCCACCGTCATGGTCCAAAAGGGACTGCTGCGCGTGGGCGACCCCGTCGTGGCGGGCCCGGCCTACGGCAAGGTGAAGGCGCTCATCAACGACCAGGGCAAGCAGATCAAGAGCGCCGGGCCTTCGACGCCCGTGCAGATCCTCGGCTTCAGCGAACCACCCTTCGCCGGAGACGAGATGCGCGTCGCGCACGACTTGGCGCACGCGCGTTCCTTGGCCGAAGCCCGCGCTCAGCGCACGCGCTTGGTCGGTCAACAGCCCGTCGCCTCCTCCAGTGGCGCACGACTCGAAGACCTCTTCGAGCAGATCCAACGCGGCGAGACCGCGACGCTCAATATCGTCTTGAAGGCCGACGTGCAAGGTTCGCTCGAAGCCTGCACCGAGTCACTCAAGAAGCTCGAGCGCGACGACGTCAAGCTCGTCATCGTGCACCGCGGCGTCGGTGGCATCACCGAGAACGACGTGCAACTCGCCAAGGCCTCCAACGCGACGATCATCGGTTTCAACGTCCGACCGGACAAGCGCAGTCGCGAACTCGCGGTCAGCGAAGGCGTGCAAGTTCGCACGTACGAGATCATCTACAAACTCATCGAGGAGATCGAAGCCGCGATGCTCGGCCTCTTGACGCCGGTGTACGAGGAGATCGTCACGGGCGAGGCGGAGGTGCGCGAGGTGTTCCGCATCCCACGCATCGGCGCGATCGCCGGATGTTTCGTGCGCGACGGGGTCATCACCCGCGGCTCGAAGGTCCGCTTCTTGCGCGAGGGCACGATCATCTGGAAGGGCACCGTCACGTCGCTTCGCCGGTTCAAGGACGACGCGCGCGAGGTGCCCGCGGGCTTTGAGTGCGGCGTGGGGCTCTCGGACTACCAAGACCTCAAGGCGGGCGACGTGATCGAGACCTTCGAAGAGCGCGAGATCCCGCGCACGGCCTAAGTCATGGCGCGCTCGACGGGCTCGCACCACCCCTACCCGCGATCGGCTCGGGTGAACAAGATTCTGCGCGAGGTGATTTCGGATGAGTTGGTTCGGATCTCTGACGTGGATGAACGACTCGGCCTCTTGACGGTGACCGGGGTCGACACCTCGCCCGACATGCGACACGCGATGGTGTATTTCGACTCGCTCAGCGAAGGCGCGAAGATCGCCCTCGAGGAGCGACGAGGACAGATCCAGGGTGCGGTGAACGTCCAGACGCGCTTGAAGCGCACCCCCAAGCTCGCCTTCATGGCCGACCCGGCCGTCGCGAGCGGGACGATCGTCGAGGAGCTGTTGCGACGGCAACGTCATGACGACGAGTAACGGTCTTCTCCTCATCGACAAACCCCGCGGCGTGACCAGTCACGACGTGGTCGCCCGGGTGCGAAAGGTGCTCCAGGAACGTCGCGTCGGCCACGCGGGGACGCTCGACCCCATGGCCACGGGGCTGCTCGTGCTGGCGGTGGGACCNNACCAAGACGTACGAAGGGGTCGTCACCTTCGGTGTCGCGACCGACTCACTCGACGCCGACGGCGCGGTCATCGATCGACGCGAGGTGCCCGCGCTCGAGGTCGACGTCGTCAACGCGTACGCCGCGCGCATGCTCGGTACGCAACTGCAGACCCCGCCGATGGTCTCGGCCATCAAGGTGGGCGGACAACGCCTCCACGCGCTCGCTCGCCAAGGCGTCGAGGTGGAGCGTGAACCCCGCTCGGTGACGATCTCCTCCTTCTCACTCGACGCAACGGAGCGCCCGGATGAGTGGTCCTTCGCCGTGACGTGCTCGCCGGGGACCTACGTACGAGTCCTCTTAAGCGACCTCGCCGTTGCGCTCGGGACGCTTGGACACCTGAGCGCGCTTCGTCGAAGCGCGAGTGGCGACCACGCCGTCGCCGACGCGCTCGAACTCGACGACCTCGCGGCGCGCGTTCTTCGCGGCGAACCAGTACTGGCGCCACCCTCGGCGTTCGTCACTCGCCTCGAGGCGGTCGTGGTCACCGGGGATCAGGCGTCACGGTTGCGACAGGGTCAGCGTGTAGAGCTCGAAGAACGCGACGGCGACGAGATCGCGGCGATGGACGAAGCGGGTGCACTGGTCGCGGTGCTTCGCCGTCGCGCGGAGACCTGGCAACCGGTCGTGGTGTTGCCGAGCGAGCCGCCCAGCGGCCCCTCCGGTGAGCCCAGGTAGGTTGCACTCGTGAGAGTTCTGCGCGACGGCGACATGAATGATGCCCCCGCCGGACCGAGCGTGGTGGCCATGGGCGTCTTTGACGGTCTGCACCGCGGACACCAGGCGGTGATCGCGCAACTCGTCGAACTGGCCCAGAGCTATCAGGCACTCGCGACCGTGGTGACCTTCGACCCGTCGCCGGCGATGGTGCTCGCCCCGGATAAGGCGCCGCGCCTCCTCGTCACCCTCGATCAACGACTCGAGGGCCTCGCCGCCCTAGGGGTCGAACAGGTTCGCGTCCTCTCCTTCGACGAGGCGCTCGCGAAGGTCAGCGCGCGTGAGTTCATCGACCGCGTCCTGGTCCTCGAGCTGATGGCTCGCTGCGTGGTGGTGGGCGAGGACTTCCATTTCGGTCACAATCGCGAGGGCACGGTCGAGCTCTTAAGGGAGGTCGGCGCGGAGCGAGGATTTGACGTCGTGGCCGCCCCGCTCGCCGGTGACACGGAGCGCTGGAGTTCGACCTCGGTGCGCCACGCCTTAGAGCGCGGCGACGTCGAAGAGGCGAACCGGGTACTCGGACACGCCTTCATGCTGCGCGGCAGCGTCGTGCACGGTGACGCGCGGGGCGAAGAGCTGGGCTATCCGACGGCGAACCTCGCGGTTTCTTCCGTCCAGGCGCTGCCCCGCGAGGGCGTCTACGCCGGTGCCGCCTACTTAGACGACGGGTGGTGGCCGGCAGCGATCTCGGTCGGTACGCGGCCGCAGTTCTACCAGTCCGGCGAACTGCTGGTCGAGGTCTACGTGGTGGGCTTCAGCGGCAATCTGTACGGATTCAACCTGGATGTCGCCTTCCTCGCCCACCTCCGCGATCAGCGCACCTTCTCGAGCGTGCGAAAGCTGACCGCGCAGATCGAGCGCGACGTCACCGAAACCCAGCGACTATTTGGGGAACTCTCGAACCACGAGGATCAACTGCTAAGATAGATTTTCGGTCAGCGACGCTGATNNTGTGGGTCGTCTCGTTGGCGGCTCGCAACGGGACCCCCGATTCAATAAGGCACACACGTAATGACAGAGAAGCAGGAGATCATCAAGGACTATCAGGCGCACGTCACGGACACCGGTTCACCGGAAGTCCAAGTCGCGCTGCTGACGGCCCGGATCTCGCATCTCACCGAGCATCTCAAGGTTCACAAGGGCGATCATCACACTCGCCGTGGACTCATGAAGCTCATTGGTCAGCGCCGTCGACTGCTGGACTACGTGCAAAAAGGCAACGTAGAGCGCTACCGCGCATTAATTGGCCGTCTCGGCATTCGTCGCTAGCCGAACAGCCGCGTCGATACACGACGTGGTCAACACATCCGAAGCCTCGAAGGCCAGTGGAGGACCATCGCCCCGAGCGATGATCGCCCACTGGGATTCGGGCGGAGTGTTGCTACACAAGGAGCCAATCCATGACTGACGCCATCCGCGTAAGTAGTCCCGTCACCGGGACCGACAAGACCATGAGTTTTGAGGCAGGTCACCTCGCCCAATTAGCCGACGGCGCCGTTCTCGCGCGTCTCGGTGACACCATGCTCTTAGCGACGGTCACCGCCGCGAAGACCGCCCGTGAGGGGATGGACTTCTTCCCCCTCACGATCGACATTGAAGAGCGCGCCTACGCGGCCGGAAAGATCCCCGGGGCGTTCTTTCGCCGCGAGGGAAAACTCTCCGACCAGGCGATCTTGATCTGTCGACTCATCGACCGTCCGCTGCGTCCGTCCTTCCCGAAGGGCTTTCGCAACGAGGTCCAAGTCGTCGGCACGATCTTCAGCGCCGACCAGGAGAACCCGCACGACATCCTCGCGATCAACGCCGCTTCGGCCGCGCTGATGATCTCGGGCATCCCCTTCGATGGTCCCATCGGGGCCGTGCGCATGGCCTACACCACCGACGGGGAGTGGGCTCCGCACCCCACCTTCGCNNGTGGACGCCGACGTCGCGATCATGATGGTCGAAGCCGGTGGCACCGAAGGTTCCTTCGAGAAGTACGCCGACGGCGCGCCCAAGGTGTCCGAAGAAGTGCTGGCCGCGGGACTCGAAGCCTCCAAGCTCTGGATCCGCGAAGCCATCAACCTCCAGCGCGAACTCGTGCGCGACTTCATCGCCGCACGCGGACCGCTCCCGGACTTCCCCTACGAGACCTTCGCCGACTACCAAGACGACGTCTACGCACGCGTCGAGGCCGTCGGGGCGAGTGCGCTCAGCGAGGCCAACAAGATCACCACCAAGGCCGCGCGCGCCGATGCGCTCGCCGCCGCGACGAAGTCCATCACCGAGCAGCTGAGCGGTGAGTTCGAAGGCCGCGGCGCTGAGATCAAGGCCGCCGTTCGTTCGATGACCAAGAAACTCGTGCGCAAGCGCATCGTCGAAGAGGGCGTACGTATCGACGGACGCAGCACCAGTGACATCCGTCCGCTCTCGGCCGAGGTCGACCTCTTTCCGATGACCCACGGCTCGGCGCTCTTCCAGCGCGGCGAGACCCAGGTCGTGAACGTGACGACGTTGGGTATGCCCCGCATGCGTCAGCAACTCGACACCATCACCCCCGATGAGTTCCGTCGCTACATGCACCACTACAACTTCCCGCCCTATTCGACCGGCGAGACCGGTCGGGTGGGTGCACCGAAGCGACGCGAAATCGGACACGGCATGTTGGCCGAGCGCGCGCTCGTACCGGTGTTGCCGAGTGAAGAGGACTTCGCCTACACGATTCGTGTGGTCTCGGACGTCCTCCAGTCCAACGGCTCGACGTCGATGGGCTCGGTCTGTGGTTCGACGCTGTCGCTGATGGCCGCGGGCGTGCCGATCAAGGCCCCGGTCGCGGGCATCGCGATGGGCCTCGTCTACGACGAGGGCACCTACGTGACCTTGACCGACATCCTGGGCGCCGAAGACGCCTTCGGTGACATGGACTTCAAGGTCGCCGGTACGGCTGACGCCGTCACGGCCTTGCAGCTCGCCACCAAGATTGCCGGCTTGCCCGCCGACGTGTTGGAAAAGGCGTTACACCAAGCGAAGGACGCTCGTCTGACGATCTTGAAGCTCATCACCGAC
>PKZN01000152.1 GCA_003133075.1 Acidimicrobiaceae bacterium
AGCTGGTCGTTGATCAACACCGCCGCGTTCTCGTCGAACTTGATGTAGGAACCGTCGGGACGGCGCTTCTCCTTGGCGGTGCGCACGACGACGCAGCGCACCACGTCGCCCTTTTTCACCGCGGCGCCGGGGATGGCGTCTTTCACCGTGGCGATGAAGACGTCACCGATCGAGGCGTAGCGACGGCGCGAACCGCCGAGCACGCGGATGCAGAGGACTTCTTTCGCCCCGGAGTTGTCGGCCACCTTGAGGCGGCTCTCTTGCTGGATCATCGGGCACGCTCCACTACTTCGGTCAGGCGCCAGCGCTTGAGCTTGGACAGCGGTCGCGTCTCTTGGACCCGCACCTTGTCGCCGACCTTGGCCTCGTTCTTCTCGTCGTGCACGTAGAGCTTCTTGGTGCGCTGGACGGTCTTGCCGTAGCGGGCGTGGCTGACGCGCTCGTTGACCGCGACGACCAGCGTCGAGTTCATCTTGTCGCTCACCACAACGCCCTCGCGGACCTTACGGGGATTGGGACGGGATTCGTTGGTCGCGTCACTCATGACTCTTCACCTTTTCCTAGGGCCTCCGCGGCCGCGATCTCGCGCTCGCGCAGGAACGTCGACAGGCGCGCGATGTCTTTTCGCACGGCGCCCAGTCGTGCCGAGTTGTCGAGTTGACCGGTGGCGAGTTGGAAACGCAGGTTGAACAACTCGCGTCGGGACTCGCCGAGGCGCGAGAGCAGTTCGCTGTCGCCCAGTAGTCGCAGTTCGGCGACGTGGTCTCGGGTCTTCACCATTAGATGGTCACCTCCGGTGTCCCGTGGGTACCGGGACGAATGACGAACTTGGCCTTGATCGGCAGCTTCTGGATGGCGCGTTCCATGGCGGCGCGCGCCAGGGTCTCATCCACTCCACCGAGCTCGAAGAGCATGCGGCCGGGCTTGACGACGGCGACCCAGAACTCGGGGTTGCCCTTGCCCGAACCCATGCGGGTCTCGGCGGGCTTTTGGGTGACGGGCTTGTCGGGGAAGACCCGGATCCACACCTTGCCACCGCGCTTGACGTGACGGGTCATCGCGATACGGGCCGCCTCGATCTGACGGGCGGTGACCCAGCCCGATTCGAGCGCCTGGATACCGAAGTCGCCGAAGTTGAGGTCGACCCCGCCCTTGGCGAGACCGCCGCGACGACCGCGCATCTGCTTGCGGTACTTGACCTTACGAGGCATCAACATGACTACTCCGCGTCCTTTCGAAAGTGCGGCGTGTCGGTGTGGTCACTCGAGGTACGTCGTTCGATCTCTTCTTCGACGCTCAGTTGCGCCTCGACCTCGGGGGTCGACGCCAACAGGTCCACCACGGGGGTCTCGGGGGCGTCCGCCTCGTCGGCGGCAGCCTCGTCGTTGGCCACCTCTAGGAGCTGGCTCTCGGGAATGCGAGCGTCTTCGGCGGCCTTGTTGGAGACACTGCCCTCCATTCCTTCGATCGTCGTGTCGGTGAACTCTTCGTCGGGTTGTACCTCGACGCGACGGCGTCCGCCCCCGGCGCGCACGACACCCTTGGGGGCCGACGAGGACGAGCCGACCGGCAGCGCGTCGCCGGCCGCCATGGCCGCTTCGCGCACGATCTTCTCGTCGTTGTTGAGCTGGTAGGGCAGGATGTCGCCCTTGTAGATCCACACCTTCACGCCCACGCGACCCGTCGAGGTGCGAGCCTCGCGAAAGCCGTAGTCAATGTCCGCGCGCAACGTGTGCAGCGGCACGCGACCCTCGCGGTAGGACTCGCGGCGCGACATCTCCGCGCCACCGAGACGTCCCGAGGCCTGGATGCGTACACCCAGGGCGCCCGCCTTCTGGACGGTCTGGATGCCGCGCTTCATCGCGCGGCGAAAGGCCACGCGACGCAGCAACTGGTCGCAGATCCCCTGGGCGATCAAGGCCGCGTCGAGTTCGGGCTGCTTGATCTCTTGAATGTTCAACGAGATCTTGTTCTTCTGACCGGTGATCTTCTCTAAGTCCTTCTTCAGGCGCTCGGCCTCGGCCCCGCGCCGTCCAATCACGATGCCCGGGCGCGCGGTGTGGATGTCCACGCGTACGCGGTCCGAATTGCGCTCGATCTCGATGCGACTCACGGCCGCGCTCTCGAGCTGACGCGTCAGGTAGTCGCGGATCTTCCAGTCCTCGATGACGAGTTCCTTGTAGCCGCGCTCTTTGAACCAGCGCGACTTCCAGTCCGTCGTAATACCGAGACGGAAGCCGTAGGGGTTTACCTTCTGACCCATTAGTTGGTCTCCTCCGTGGTGTCCTCGGACACCACTTGCTCGTGCTCTTCGACGTCCCCATCGGTCGTCTCTTCGGTCGCGTCCTCGGGTGAAGGGGTCTCGTCGTCGTAGTCGCTCGTCGGCGTGGTTCCCTCTTCGACGACCGCTTCGGCGTCGGTGGCGACCTCGGGGGTCACGGTCTCGAGGACGGCCTCGTCGGCCGTGGCGTCGAGCTCGGCCTGCTGGGCTTCGGCTTCGGCGGCGGCCTCACGGGTGGCTTCGCGCTTGTTGACACTCGCGGTCTGGTCCGCGCGGTGGCGAGATGACGCGACCCGACGCGAGCGACTCGCGGTCGCCTGGGCGCTGCGGGCGTTGCGCATCTGCTCGAGACGCTCTTCATCCATGCGCGAGACGATCACGGTGATGTGGGTCGAACGCTTGAAGATCTTGCCGGCGCGGCCTCGTGCGCGCGGCGAGAAGCGCTTCATGGTGATGCCTTCGTCCGCGAAGGCGGCCGAGACGTAGAGCTCCTCGGCGGCCATGGCGTCGTTGTTGACGGCGTTCGCGACCGCCGACGCCAAGACTTTGGCGATCACGTCGGCCGCTTCTCGGGTCGTGCCCGCGAGGATCTCCATGGCGGTGTTGACGTCCTCACCGCGCACGATGTTGAGCACCACGCGCGCCTTGGAGGCTGACATCTGGTAGCCACGCAGTGTGGCGCGAGTGCCCGGACGTTCGTTGGTCTTCGCGGCCGTCATTAGCGCCGTCCCGTCTTTTCTTGGCCCGCGTGGAACTTGAAGGTGCGCGTGGGAGCGAACTCACCGAGCTTGTGACCGACCATCGACTCGTTCACGAACACCGGCACGTGGCGTCGCCCGTCGTGCACCGCGAAGGTGTGACCGACCATGTCGGGGATGACCGTCGAGCGACGACTCCAGGTCTTGATGACCTTCTTCTCGTTCGCGGCGTTCATCGCGTCCACCTTCTTTAAGAGGTGCGCGTCGATGAAGGGACCCTTTTTTAAGCTGCGTGACATTCTCTACCTACCTCCGCGCGCCGCGTCCACGGCGACGACGAATAATGAGCGCGTCCGAGGTCTTCGGCAGGCGCGTACGACCTTCGGGCTGACCCCAGGGCGACACCGGGTGACGACCACCCGAGGTCTTGCCCTCGCCACCACCGAGGGGGTGGTCGACGGGGTTCATGGCGACACCGCGCGTCTGGGGGCGTACGCCCTTCCAACGGTTGCGGCCGGCTTTGCCGATCTTGATGAGTTCGTGCTCGGAGTTACCAACGATGCCGAGCGTCGCGCGACAGTCGATCGGCACGCGGCGCATCTCGGTCGAGGGCAGTCGCAGGGTCGCGAAATCGCCGTCCTTGGCGACGAGCTGCACGCTCATGCCCGCGCTGCGCGCCATCTTGCCGCCGCCACCGGGGCGTAGTTCCACGTTGTGCACGGTGGAACCGGTCGGGATGAAGCGCATGGGTAGTGAGTTACCGGTGCGGATGTCGGCCTTCTGGCCGGACTCGACGTAGTCGCCGACCTTGAGGCCGTTCGGCGCCAGGATGTAGCGCTTCTCGCCGTCGGCGTAGTGCAGCAACGCGATGCGGCACGTCCGGTTCGGGTCGTATTCGATGGTGGCGACCTTGGCGGGGATGTGATCCTTGTTGCGCTTGAAGTCGATCACGCGGTACTGCTGCTTGTGACCACCGCCGCGGTGACGCGAGGTCTTGCGGCCGTAGTTGTTGCGGCCACCGGACTTGGGCTTGGGCGAGAGCAACGACTTCTCGGGCGTCGAGGTGGTGAGCTCGGCGAAGTCCGAGACGCTCTGGAAACGGCGACCGGGGCTGGTTGGTTTGCGGTGTCGAAGGGCCATCAGCGTCCTTAGTTGTCGAAGAGGTTGATCGTGTCGCCCTGCTTCAGGGTGACGATGGCGCGCTTCGTGCCGGGCTTGGCGCCGCGCACGCCGGTTCGGCGGTTGCGGGTGTTCTTACCCTTGCGGTTCAGCGTGTTGACGTTGGTGACCTTGACGTTGAAGGCCTGCTCGACGGCGTTGCGCACGTCGATCTTGGTGGCGCGCGGGTCCACGACGAAGACGTAGGTGCCCCTATCCATCTGGGCGTAGGTCTTCTCCGAGACCACCGGGCGAATCAGGATGCTCATGGCGTCACGCATTAGAGGGACTCCTTCTTGGTGGGCAACGTGGCGTCGGTGAAGAGCAACCAGTCGCAGTCGAGGACGTCGTAGGCGTTGAGTTCGCCCGCGTCGATGGTCTTCACGTTCATGAGGTTGCGGAAGGCGCGCGTGGCGACGTGGTCCTCGCGCGAGACGACCGCCAAGATCTTGCCCTCGAGGCCGAGCGTCGAGAGTGCGGTGACGGCGTCTTTGGTCTTGGGCTCACTCCAGGGGCTGAAGTTGTCAATGACCGCAACCCGCTCCATCTCGGCGCGGTCCGACAGCGCGGAATACAGCGCCAGCCGGATCATCTTCTTGGGCGTCTTCTGCTCGTAGCTACGAGGCTTGGGGCCGAGCGCGATACCACCGCCCGGGTAGTGCGGGGCGCGAATCGTGCCCTGGCGAGCGCCGCCGGTGCCCTTTTGGTTGAACGGCTTCTTACCGCCACCGCGGACCTCTTTACGAGTCTTGGTGGACTGGGTGCCCGAGCGCTTGGCGGCCAGTTGGGCCTTGATGACCTGGTGGAGGACGGCCATGTTGGGGGTGATGCCAAAGATCGTCGGCTCCAGGGCGACGGTGCCGAGCTCCGCGCCGGCCAGCGTGCGACGGGTGACCGACCGCTCAATCGGTGCGGGACGGTCCTTTTTGATGGGACCGCGAAGGGTGAAGGTGTCGCTCATCGGTTCCCTCCGGCCTTCATCGGGTTCTTGACCGAAGTACGCAGCACCACGACGCCGCCACGGGGGCCCGGGACGGCACCCTTAACGAGAACCAGGTGGCGCTCGGCGTCAACCGAGATGACTTCTAGGTTCGTGGTCGTGACTTGGCTACCGCCCATGCGACCGGCCATCTTCGTGCCCTTAAAGACGCGGCCGGGCGTGGCGCAGGCGCCAATGGACCCCGGCGCGCGGTGGTGCTTGTGGTTACCGTGCGCGGCACCTTGACCGGAGAAGTTGTGGCGCTTCATGCCACCGGCGAAGCCCTTGCCCTTGGAGACGGCCGTCGCGTCGATCATCTCGCCCTTTTCGAAGGAGTCGACCAAGATCTCTTGGCCGACGCTGTAGCCGGTCACGTCGTCGATGCGCAGTTCGATGAGCTTCTTGCCGGGGGTGACCCCGGCCTTTTCGTAGTGGCCCAACTCGGGCTTGGTCATGGTAGAGGTTCGGCGTGTGCCCCAGGTCACCTGGAGCGCGGAATAGCCCTCTTTCTCGGGGGTCTTCACCTGGACGACGCGCGCGGGGGCGACCCGGACCACCGTCACCGGGATCGCCCGGTTCTGGTCGTCCCAGACCTGGGTCATGCCCACCTTCTCGCCGACGATCGCTTTGGTCGCCACGTTTTCCTCTTCCTCTTCAGTTTCTCTACGTCGACCAGGGCCGACATACAGACGCTCCGCCGGGTCACAAAACCCGAACGGAGCGCTCGACTTGGTGGTTCAGCGTTCCCCGGAGGGCAACTGAACACGTCTGCTGTGCACCCCGTCCGAACGAACGGGGCTATTAACTCTACATCACACCGGTCCCGGGGCGCAAAGCCCCAAAACCGCTTTGTTCAACCCTGACGGATCTTGATCTCGATGTCCACGCCCGCCGGGAGGTCGAGTCGCTGGAGCGAGTCGACCGTCTTGGCGGTGTGGTCAACGATGTCGAGGAGGCGCTTGTGCACGCGCATCTCGAAGTGCTCGCGGGAGTCCTTGTGCTTGTGCGGTCCGCGAACCACCGTGTAACGGTGCTTCTCGGTCGGCAGCGGCACGGGACCCTGCACGCGGGCGTTCGTTCGCTCAACCGTCTGGACGATCTTCGCGGTGGACTGGTCCAAGACGCCGTGATCAAAGGCCTTCAATCGAATTCTGATCATCTGTCGGTTGTCGGCCATGGCGTCCTACTTCAGGATCTTCGTGACGCGACCCGAACCAACGGTCCGGCCACCTTCACGGATCGAGAAGGTGAGACCCTCTTCCATGGCGAT
>PKZN01000078.1 GCA_003133075.1 Acidimicrobiaceae bacterium
CCCGAGCGCACGCGTGACGAGGACGGGGAGCTCTTGACCCTGGCGTTCACCTCTAAGTACCACTGGTCGTTCGTGGCCGGACTTAAAGAGACCATCATTAGCAACTGGATGATTGCTCGCGCCGCTGCGGCCATTGGCGAGGGTCACCTCGCGCTCACCTTCGCGCGGATCGCCGAGGCCGCCGCTCAGGGGCCCGACGTCGAGGACTGGCTTGTCGCCTCCACGGCCGAGGGTGTGGCGAGGGCCTACGCGGCGTCGGGCGATCTCGCGTCACGAGACGAGTGGTTCGAGAAGTCAGAGGAGTTGACTGCGAGCATCAAGGACCGTGAGTCGCGGGAGTTGATTGCGAGCCAACTCGCGTCAGTGCCGCGCTGAGCGACGCCGTCATTCGCGTCCATCGCGTTGGCGGTGCTCGATAGGCTTTGGCGGTGACCCCGGACCGCTATTCGCACGGTCACCATGAGTCGGTGCTGCGAAGTCACCGGTGGCGTACGGCTGAGAACTCCGCCGGTTTTCTCCTGCCGCATCTGCGACCTTCCGCGTCGCTGCTCGACGTGGGCTGCGGTCCGGGCAATATCTCCGCCGACTTAGCGAACCGACTCGATGCGGGCACGGTGGTGGGGATCGATCTCTCGCCGGAGGTTGTCGAGGCGGCGCGGCGCGACTTCGCGACGGCGTACGCGAATCTCACTTTTGAGGTCGGTGACGTGTACGACCTCGCGTTCGACGATGGACACTTCGACGTTGTCTACGCCCATCAGGTGCTCCAACACCTCACCGCCCCGGTCGACGCGCTCAAAGAGATGCGGCGCGTGCTCAGTATCGGGGGCCTGCTCGCGGTGCGCGACGCCGACTACGGCGCTTTCGTGTGGGCGCCGGACGACCCACTACTGGTTCGTTGGTTGGACCTCTATCACGACATCACGCAACACAATCACGCGCAGGCCGACGCCGGACGATACCTCGCGACGTGGGTCCGAGCGGCGGGCTTTCGTGACCTTGTCGTCTCCTCGTCCACGTGGACTTTTCACAGCGAGGAAGAACGCGCGTGGTGGGGTGGTCTCTGGGCGGATCGCATCGTGCAGAGTGACTTCGCTCGACAGGGACTCGAGTACGAGTTGACCGACGAGTCGGAGCTGCGAGCAATCGCTGACGCGTTCCTACGGTGGTCGCATGACGCCGACGGCGTGTTCGTCTTAGTGCACGTCGAAGTGTTGGCCCGCGCGTAGGTCGCGTGCTCGTTAGCTCAGCGTTCGTCGCCATTCAATGAGTTCGCCGTCTTCGAGGTTCGCGGTGCGCCCGACCTCGACGAAACCATTTTGCCGTAAGACGCCCTGGCTCGCGACGTTCCAGGTGGCGGTTTCGGCACGGACGTCGAGTTCGTGCCCCACCAGTCGTTCAAGCAGTGCGCGCAGCGCGGCCGTTGCGACACCCCGTCCCTGACACGACGGTACGACGCCGTAGCCCACCTCTACGTGGCCGTCCTTCGGTGGTCCCTTGATACCGAGCATGCCCACAACGACGTCGTCACAGATCATGAGCCACGGCGACGACCACGGCGTGTTGGAAGTTGTCGATGCGGGTTGCGACATTCGCGCGACCGCGATGTCGGTCTCGGTAGGAAAGTCGCGCGCCCACCCCCCGATGGGTCGTCGTCCTTCAATGATGTCGAGAGCTTCGAGGTGACTGAGTTGGCGCAGTGACACCGTGACCATCGAACAAGTATGCCGGGCACTCATCCTGGGTTACCACCAATGTCACGATCCTCCTTTGACGCGCGACGCCCTTCGGAGTCAGTCGAGGGCGCGCTGGTATCGTCCGAACGTGAGCGACATCGACGAACAAGGCCGACCTGAGCCACCCTTCGAAGCGGACGAGGTGACGACCGCCCTCGGATTCTTGGAGTTTCAACGCGCCACGATGGCGTGGAAGACGGCGGGTCTTGACGCCCGGGGATTTGCCACAACGGTGGCGGCGTCAACGGTGACTCTTGGCGGGATGCTCAAGCATCTCGCGTTCGTGGAGGAGTACTGGTTCTGCGAGCGATTTGCGGGCCAGGACCAGTCGCTGCCGTGGTCAGCCGTCGACTGGGACGCGGACGCTGATTGGGACTGGCACTCTGCCGCCAACGACACTCCCGAGCAGGTCGTCACACTCTGGGAGAAGAGCGTGCGGGACGCTCGCGCCGTGGTCACCGCCGCACTCCTCGAGGGCGGTCTCGACCAGCGAGTCCGCTGGGCGTTTCCTGACGGGCGAGGTCCGAGTTTGCGCTGGATCGTGTTGCACATGATCGAGGAGTACGCGCGCCACAACGGACACGCGGATCTCATCCGCGAGTCGATTGACGGTCAAACGGGGGAGTAGCTCGACGGCGCTGCACGCGTCACGGTGGTGAGGAGGTCCTCAAGGGCGTAAGGGTCCTCGCACGGAGTTAGAGGTCGTCCGTGGCGAGTCGTCGCGCGAGGGTCGCGGGTGAGTCCGCGTCGCCCAGTTCGACCGCGAGGCCCCTGGCGGCGAGAGCGAAACGCTCCTCGCGCAGTACCCCGTCCACCAGTGTCGCTAAGAGGGGAAGACGCTCGAAGAGTTCCCGGGTGTTCACCTCCGCCGAACCGCCTCCTTCTGCGAGGGCAAGGCCGGCGCCCGCGTCCGCGACGAGCTTGGCGTTGGTCGGCTGGTCGGCGAACATCGGTGCGACGACCAGGGGGACCCCCGCGGCGAGTGCCCCAAAGACGGTGCCCGAGCCGCCGTGACAGATGACCAGAGCGGCGACGTTGAGGACATCGGCCTGCTCGACCCACGCCTCGACGTGCACGTTCTTCGAGACGACGCCGAGCTCCTCGGGTCGCGTCGAGGGTCCCATCGTGACGAGAATTCGAGCGTCGAGGTCCTTGAGCGCGTCGAGCACTTCGCGTAGGAGTCTCGTGCCGGCTCCGAGCCGCATGGCCATCGTTCCGAGGGTCACGTAGATCAACGGCGCGTTGTTGCCGGGCCACCAGTCGGGTAGTGGGCGCGCCGCGACGTCCTCACGCTCGCGGTAGCGCACGGTCGTTGGATAGGGCGAGGGATCGAGCGAGGCGGGGAACTTCGTGAGGTACGGCGCGTGAAAAACGCGCTCCGCGAGCCCCATCCGACGCTCGTCCAGCGTCGGGGCCACGAGTCCTCGCAGCACGCGTGACTCGGCCGCCGCCGTGGAGATTCCGACCTGCACGTGGCGAATCGACGCGACGTCCGCGGCGACGGCGGCTGCGTACTCGCAGGTCTCGCGCACCACGAGTTCCGGTGACCAGTCGCGTACCGCCGCCTCGACCGTGGGCAGCATCGCCTCAAGACAGAGGTGGGCGAACCACTCGCGCTCAACGAGTCGCGCCGCGTCACGTCGCTCGAGCGCGGAGAACTGTGACCACACGCGCGTGGCGTCCTCGCTGGTCGGCTCGTCGCCGAGTCGGTACTCGACGCCCATCTCCTCTAACGTCGTCGCGAGTATCGCCGGCACCACGACCATCACGTCGTCTCCTCGGTCGCGGAACGCCCGGATCAGCGGAACGAGTGGCTGGAAGTGGCCCGAGCCTGAGGTCGAGGTCAGGAGAACGCGCACGGGTCGTTAGCGCTCGAGACCGCGGCGCGCCTCGCGCACCGCGACGAGACTGAGTTCGGGGTGCGCGACAAGGAAGCGTCGCACCGCCCTGGGGTCCAAGCGCGAGAGGTCGCGCAACGCCCAGCCGATCGCCTTCGCGACGAAGAACTCTCTGCGAGCGGCGTGGGCGGCGCAAAGACTCAGCACGAACTCGACTTCGGTCTCGGACTTCCAGCCTCGTTGGTGTTGGATCGCCGCGCGGTTCAGCCAGAGGTTTGGCGACTCGGACCACGCAAGGACGATCTCGCGTGCGTCGTAGCGCCAACAGAGCGGACTGACCGCCGTCGAGCCCAATCCGTCGACCGTGTCCCACCAGGGCGTCGTCGTGAGGAGCCCCTCGACGTAGGCGGATAAGAAGTACTCGTCGGCCACCGCGACGTAGCGCTCGATGAGGTCGTAGGCGGCGTAGTGGAACTCTCGCGCGCCTTGACCCATCAAGAACACGCACGCCTCGCCGAGTTCGTCGCTGCTCGGTGCGTCGAGCGACGTCCACGCCTCGGCCAGTGCTCGACGGCGCGGCGACGATCGCACCCCGAGAAATGGGGCAACGTGCTTCATGTAGGCCGCCATCGCCTCGGCCTCGTGAGCGTCCGCGAGCGGCATGAGGGCGCGTCGGGTGCGCGTTAGGGCGTCTTTCGGCCACGAACTCACCGGGCAATGCTACGGGACGGCATTCTCGTGCTCGTTCGAGCGCGGTGAGGTCATTTGGCGAGGGCATCTAGAGTGAGCGAGGACGACGACGTCGCGCGCGTCATCCACCTCGAGTAGAAACGACACCGAATGCGGTACACCGATATGGACGTGGCGGAGAGCCCCCTCGCGCTCATCGGCCACACGCCCATGGTCCGATTGGCGAAGGTGGGCGGCGACCTGCGCTGTGACGTGATCGCCAAACTCGAAACGACGAATCCCGGTGGTAGCTCCAAGGACCGACCCGCCCTCACGATGGTCCTGGCGGCCGAGGCCGAGGGCCTGCTCGGACCCGGTTCGACGATCATCGAACCGACGAGTGGCAACACGGGCGTCGGCCTCGCGATTGTCGCAGCGCAACGGGGCTACAAGTGCATCTTCGTGATGAGCGACAAGATGGCGCCGGAGAAGATCGACGTTCTTCGCGCCTACGGGGCCGAGGTCGTCGTCTGTCCAACGGCGGTGCCACCCGAGCACCCCGACTCCTACTATTCGACCGCCGAACGACTTACCAAAGAGACGCCCAACTCGTTTCGACCCGACCAGTATTCGAACCCGAACAACCCTCGCGCGCACTACGAGACCACCGGTCCGGAGATCTGGGCGCAGACCAAGGGTCACGTGACCCACTTCGTCGCGGGCGCGGGCACCGGGGGCACCATCTCGGGGGTCGGACGGTACTTAAAGGAGCAGAATCCCGCAATCCGCGTCATCGCGGCCGACCCGCAAGGTTCGGTCTATTCGGGTGGTGCGGGTCGCCCGTACCTCACCGAGGGGGTGGGTGAGGACTTCTGGCCGAAGAACTACGACCCGTCGCTCGTCGACGAGGTCATCGCCGTCAGNNAACGACACCTGGATGACGGACTACGGGTTCCTGCGACCGCGCGACGAGATGGACGCGGGCGACGTGCTGGCGTCGAAGATTGCGCGTCACGACACCACGCTGGCCGACCTCGTGCTGGTCACCGAGGACGTCCTAGTGCGCGACGCGATTGCCCTGATGCGTGAAAAAGACGTCTCCCAACTGCTGGTGACCGTGACCGCCGAGCTGCCGTTGGCCGCAAAAGAGGTCTCGGGATCGCTCAGTGAGCTCGGTCTTTTAGAGGCGACCACGCGCGACGAGTCGGTGCTGGATCTAACGGTGAAAGACGTTGCGGACCCTTCGATGCCCATGGTCGGGGTCGGGATGAACGTCACCGAACTCACGAGACGGCTCTCGTCGACCGCGGGCGTCTTAGTGCTCGACGGGGGCCACCCGGTCGGGGTGCTGACCCGTAGTGACCTCTTGAGCTTCCTCGAAGAGCGGAGGAGTTCGTGAACGGCTTTAACACTCGGGCGATTCACGTCGGCTCCGAACCCGATGCGCTCACTGGTGCGGTGAACCCGCCGGTCTACCTCACCTCCACCTACGCCCAAGACGCCGTGGGCGTGGCGCGTTTTTCGGACTACGGCCGATCGAACAACCCGACGCGCGCCGCGCTCGAGTCGTGCTTGGCGGACTTAGAGGGCGCGCATCACGGCATCGCGTTCGCCTCCGGCATGGCTGGCGAGGATGCGTTGTTGCGCACGCTTTCGCCCGGTGATCACGTGATCATGGGCAACGACGCCTACGGCGGAACCTATCGACTGCTCACGCGAGTCTTCGGCGCGTGGGGCGTCGCGGCGTCCTCGGTGGACTTCTCCGATG
>PKZN01000120.1 GCA_003133075.1 Acidimicrobiaceae bacterium
CCGCCCTTCAAACTCACGCCACCGATAACGGCGGCGGCGAAGACGGTAAAGATGATGCCCTCTCCGTAACCTTGGGTACCCGTCACCGCCGAGACGCGTCCCGCTTCCATGAGCCCGCCCAGGGCCGCCAGCATGCTGCCCGCGACGTAGACACCAATCTTCACCCGGTCAACGCGTATGCCGGCGGCGCGCGCCGCGTCGGGATTACCGCCCACCGCGTAGATTGCTCGTCCGACGCGGTGATAGCGCAGGAACAGACCGATGACGATAAAGACGATCGCCGCGGCGATCGCCGACACGGGCACCACTCCCACGTCCGCCGAACCAAGCCATACGAACGCCGGTGGGAGGTTGAAAAGCGTTTGCGCCTTGACGATCCCATTTTGCATCCCCGCGAGCACAATGGTCATACCCAGCGTCACGATGAAACCGTTGAGGCGCGCCTTGACGATCAAGAAGCCATTTAAAAGGCCCACCGCAGCACCAACGGCGAGGAGAATGACGATACCGAGGAAGGGGCTCAGTAACCAGCCATTGCCATCGTCAGCAATGGGCAGGATCATCCACGCCGCGACCATCGGGGCGAGTCCGTAGGTCGACTCGAGCGAGAGATCCATGCCACCGATGAGAAGAATGAGACTCTCGCCAACCACCGTCACCGCGAGCGCAGAGATCTGTTGGGAAACGCCCGCGATGTTGTCGACCGTGAAGAAGAACGGACTCGCCAACGCCCCGACGATCAAGACGATGATCAGCACTGGCACGAGCGCCGCTTGACGAATCAGATTCGCCGCACCGCTGTTCTTTCGCACAAACTTATTGAAACCCCCCGACGGGGCGATGAGTGCTAACTCAGGGTCCTGTGGTTTGGCTCTATCCGCAATGGTCACGATGCTGTCCGATCACTCAAGGAGATCCCCTCGGTCGCAGCAATGAGCGCTTCGCGATCGAACGGGGATGACGAAAATTCATAGTAAATACTTCCGTGAAAAAGAACGATGATTCGATCGCAATCAACGAGGTCGTCGAGTTCATCGCTGCATATCAACAGCGCGGCACCAGTTGACCGCGAGGCTTCAATGAGTGACTGCAACAACAGACTCTTGGACGCGACGTCAACGCCGCGGGTCGGGGTCACCGCGACGATCAAGCTCGGATTGCTCATCAACGACCTCGCGACCGTCACCTTTTGCTGATTTCCACCCGAGAGCTCTCCAACGGGTTGTCGCATGCCTGATGAGATCACCGACAGCGCCTCGGTCAGGGCAACTGCCGCTTCGTCACGACGGCGTGGGCGCATCAAGCCAAATCGCCTCGCGAGCCGATCGGTGATCGTCATCGTGACGTTCTCGCCGACGCCGAGGTGGGCAACAAACCCTTCGAGTTGGCGGTTCTCGGGAATGTACCCAACGCCGTCGCGGAGCGAGAGGTCCCGTCGCCCCGAAGCAAGCGAGCGGCCATTGAGGGTGACCGTGCCGCCGTCGAACTTCTGTGACCCCGCGACCGCGCGTCCCAATGTCGCCACGCCCGCGCCGAGCAGTCCCGTCACACCGACGCACTCGCCCGGCTTCACCGTCAGTGAAACGCCGATGACGTCCCCGCGCGATGACGTCACTCGCAAGTCCTCAACCACGAGGCCTTCGCGTACGACCTCACCGTTGCCCGCCTTTTCACGCTGCAGGAGTACGCCGAGTTCGTCCGTCACGTTCGCCGTCGCGGGTAGTTCGCCCACCATCGCAGCGACCATCTGATCCTTATCGATGTCAGCGATGGGACTATTAACGACCACCTCGCCGTCGCGCAGCACGGTGACGTCACTACAGATATCGAAGACCTCTTCCAGGTGGTGCGAAATGTAGAGCACCGCTACGCCATTTTTCACTAACTGATTTACCCGCTCAAAGAGTCGATCAACGGCACGCCGCTCAAGGGCGGACGTCGGCTCGTCGAGCAATATGCACTGCGCGCCGGTCGCCAGTGCTCGAACTATCTCGACGATTTGGAGTTGCTCGACGGTGAGCGTCTCACATCGCGCGGTCACCGAAATATCGAAATTCCATTCGTCAATGATCTTGCGCGTGGCTTCACGCATCTGTCGCCAATCAACCGCACCACGGCGGACTGCGGGACTGCCCAGAAAGACGTTCTCGGTGACGCTGAGTTGCGGCACGACCTTCGAGTGTTGAAACACCGTTGCGATCTGTTTGCGCCAGCCGTCGACGTCACGGAGCGAGGGGGCGGGCTCACCGTGAAAGAACACCTCACCGGCGTCAGGTTTAGAGAGACCGCTCAGAATTGAGACGAGCGTCGACTTACCCGCCCCGTTGCGTCCGACTAGCCCGAGGCACTGCCCGGCGTCGATGTGAAGATCGACGCCGCGCAGTGCCTTCGTGCTACCAAAACTCTTCTCAATCCCTTTAGCTTCAACCGTAAAGAGTTGAGTCACTGTGGATTTCCTTCTTTGAAAGCTTGTTGCTACGACGCGTTGCAGACGCCACCGTGAGCGGCGCCAAAGGCGTTGCCCCACAGTGAGGTGTCCGAGACGGGGGTTGACTCCTCGTTGGCTGGCAGGCCATCAACCGGCGTTGTCACCTTGAGCGAGATGGCCGTCTTGGTCACGAACGGTGCAACGATCGGGTCAGCAAGATTGGTGTCATTGTCATAACTGACGTCTTGCAAGGTAGGTGCTCCACCGCCCTTTTCGCCGACCTTCAATACGACGCCCTTCGCCGCGTCAACGGCGTACTGCAAGGCGTACTGGGCGTAGAGGTTCGCCGGCTGCGACTGCGACGCCGAGACTGATCCTGCACTGATGTCGCACATCTCAAAAGGCACGCCGTCGTCACTGATCAACAGGGGGGACAGATTCGCCTTCGTCAACAGCGGGATGATGCCGGTGTCCGGCGAGGACCACTGGGAGTAAATGCCCTTTAACTGGCTGCCGTACGCGGTGATGGCGGTCTGCGCATCTGAGACTGCCGTCGCGTCATTCCACACCGTCGGGTCATTCAGCACTGTCACGCCTGGCGCATTCGCCTGCATGCAGGCCGCGAACGCATTGGAGCGGTCAGCACCGTTTGAAGACGTGAGGTCGCCCTCGAGGTTGAGCACGTAACCGGACTTCACGCCTTGGGACACCATGTAAGCGCACGCGTCTTGGCCGTAGAGCAGGTTCGAGGCGCGAACGACCATGTACACGTGACCAACCCCCACGATGGTGTCAACCGAAATGAGTTGCACCTTGTGCTTCGCGGCGTAGGCGATCGCGGGCGCAAGACTCGTCGCGGTCTCCGGGTTCACGATGACAGCCTTGGCTCCCTCATTCACCAACTCTTCAATCTGCTGGTTCTGCAGACTCGCGCTCGCCTCGGAGAGCAGTGGACCTAACAGTTTGACGTGGTCCTTTTTGGCGAACTGCTGCTCGTACGTGATGTACGCCGACCAGAAGTCGGTGTTGTTGTACGTCAACGACACGCCAATTTTTATCGTTTTCGCCGACGCCGCACCACTAACGACCGTCGCACTTGGCACGACCAGTGCGATCATTGTCGCCAGAAGGGTGCCCGCGAGACCGAGGGTCAATGACCGATAGGTCCTGGCATTTCGGCCCTTTTTCCGGCTTCGCGTCACCGCCGACGAAGCATTGTCTTCTCTCATTGCAACTTCCCCCTTTTGTACATTGGTCCGATGTTTTCGAAACAACACACAGATATTCGCGCAAAAATTAAACGATTCGCCGAATTTCCCCCCGAGACATCTGATGTCTGAAGTTCTATCACTGCCGTATATCGATGTCAAACACCGAGTTGAAGATCGGGGTCATCGGCCCCTAGGGCGACGGATATTCTGCCGCGTACGAGGTGCGAGCCTTCTTCGGAACGGGCAACGCCTCCTTCGAGGCTCCGGTTACCGGCAGCCTCAACGCGTCGGCCGCTCAGTGGCTGATCAGCTCTGGCCGCCTCACCCCGCCCTACGTCGCATCACAGGGCACCGCCATTGGTCGGGGCGGTCGCGTGTTCGTCAGTGCGGATAGTCACGGTCAAGTCTGGATTGGCGGCGACGTGATCACCTGCGTCACGGGAACCGTGGAGTTGTGGCCTCTTCGCGCCTCACGCCAACGCCGAGGGGTCGAAGGCCTCGTCGACGTCGTTGAGCGAGACCACCATCATGGGGCGGACGAATTGATGTGCGTCCTTAGCCAACTGGACGACGGTGCCCCAGACCGCGAAACCCACCGCGTGGGTGGCGAAACTCATCGGACCCTCGATGAGTTTGACTTCGACGACGCCACTGCCGCGAAGCGCGAGCGCGTCCCGCTGCATTCGTTCCATGGCCGTCTCACGTGCCGAGTACATCGCCTCCGTGAAGTTCTTCAACTCGACGTTCTGGGACTGTTGTTGCAGGACCGTGCCCACCGTGCGACGCGGGGCGTAGACGAAACTTGCCCCGGTCGCGAGACCGAGAGGTTCCCAACCGGCCACCATCAACATCGTGAAGTCTCGAGCCGAGAGATCCGAGACGAACACGACGCTCGCGTCCACCGCTTTCGCGCCGACCGGTCGAACCGCCGTACCGAGGAGTGAGATCTCGATGTGGGTCGAGTACACGCTTCGCTCGACGTGCACGCCGACGACACCGTGACCACCGGCCATCGCGGCCTCGCTGTGGAGGCGCCGGATCGCGTTCTTAAAAGCCTGTTCGTGCGCCTCACCCGCGGCGACTATCTCGCCCTGACCCCACCGCCACAGTCCCGCCGGCGTGGAAAACACCGACAGGCCACTGACGAGCTGGACGGGTTCCCAGCCAATGGAGTGCAGATTCAGTTCCTCGTCGATGGAGAGGTCCGACGTCGTGGACCCCGCGTTGGGCGCCTTCTCCGAGAGCGACGCGACGGCCCGACGCACTTCGGCCTTGGCGTCGGGAGCGCTCGTTGAGTGCTCGACGTTCGTCACGAGAGCCGGACCGTTGGTTGGGGCACCGGCAGAGGATCGAAATCCTTATAGCGCCGGATACGATTGCCCCGCAGCACCGCTTCGACCTCGAGGTCCCCCTTCGCGAACTCTCGATCGCCGAGAATCAGTGTCGCGCCGTGCAGCGCGTCACCGTGGAGTTGGTTGCGCGCCGACGCGCGAACCATGGAGCGCACCTGGGACTTCGCCGAGACGATCTGCTCGATCTCGGTGGGAGCCGTGGAGTTGGCCCACATCCCGGCGCTGCCTTCCATCAGGTACTCGGTGACGCAGTACGCCCACACCCGGATTGACGAGACCGACGCGACGATCGACACCGGCACGTAGCCCGCTTCGAAGACCTTGGCGAGGCGCTGCCCGGCCAGGTACGTGCTCCAGGGGGTTGCGGTCGCCGCGGGCGTGTCGCGCACCCTGACCGCCGTGCCCCAGATGTGGAACTCGGTGACGTTGGCGTCGGTGAGACGGCTCACCGAATCGACGACACCGACGACGCCGTGCGCGCCGAGCTGCGTCGCTTCTTCGAGCATGCGCGAGTACGAACTCCTAAATCCTTCGTTCCACGCGCTTTCGACCCACGTCTGTTGATAGTTCTGCCCCCACATTCGATGCTCGCCCGAGATCATGCCGTGGGGACACTGGTAGTTCTGCACGTAGCCACCCTGGGTTCCGCCGTAGGGCGAGACGCTCCGTGAGAGGCCGCCCATGGCGTACGCCCCTTGTTGCATCGCGCAAAAACCTTGCGCGAGCCCTAAGGGCTCCAGACCCAATTCGAGGCACGCCGCGAAGTCCGACACGCTGAGGCCCGAGGAGAACGCGCCGTCGCTGAGCCGTCGTTCGGCCGCTTCGGGTAGGTCGCTCGGTGGCGTCATTAGCTGTCGAGCGTGATGATCGTCGTGGGCTTGGCCAACGTGACGTCGTCCGAGGTCTTCAAGACCGCCGTGCCGAGCGAGAGGAACTCAATGGTGTGCGAACCCCATTGGTGCGACTTTTCCTCGAGGCGGACGCCCACGATACCCGTGGCGCCAAGTTGTGTCGCCTCGTCTTGCATGCGCGTCATCGCGAGTTCGCGCGCTTCGTAGAGCGCTTGGGTGAAGTTCGGCAGCTCCACGTTCTGTCCCGTCGTGCCGAGGGTCTGGCCGATACCGCGGTGCGCGATGTGGTACACGCACGTGCCCATCACCAGTCCTTGGGGGAAGTAACCCGTCTGCAGGAGCGTCCAGAAGTCCTGACCCGAGAGGTCCGAGGTGAAGGGCTTGCCGAGTTTGTTGAGACGCGAGACGCCGTCTTCGGCCTTGACGGCGGTGCCGACGGCGATGAACTCCGCGGCGTCCTTGCCCCAGTCGTAGTAGTTCACCGTCAAGCGAACGCCCACGACGCCGTCGGCACCGAGTTCGGCCGCCTCTTCTTCCATTCGCGTCATGGCCAGTTCGCGCGCGTTGTACATCGCCTCGGTGAGTTTCGTCAACTCCAGGCTCTGCCCCCACTTACGGGTCTGAATACCGGTGTGATAGATCGATGACCCCATCACGAAGCCGGCGGGGTGAAATCCCACCTCCTTGATCAAGAGGAACTCATTCACTGAGAGGTCCGAGGTGAACAGGCCCTTTTCCAACTCCTCGAGTCGATGGCCCGTCGCTTGGGGTAGATCGTTCGTTACCTCACTCATGTGGTGCCTCCTATGACAAGGTTTTCGAGGGCATGTCGGGCGCCGTCGCTGTGGGCGGATTCGGCCTGGAGGGCCTCGAGAAGTTTCACG
>PKZN01000153.1:0-3944 GCA_003133075.1 Acidimicrobiaceae bacterium
TCGGTCACTACATGTTCTTGATCGTCCAGTTCGCCACCGTGTTGATCCTCTACACCGGCGGCAACACGTCCTTTAACGGGTTCCCCTTCCTCGCCAACTACGTCGCGGGGGACCGCTACCTGCCACGCCAACTCACCAAGCGTGGCCACCGCCTCGCCTTCTCCAACGGGATCATCGTGTTGGGCGTCGTTTCGCTCTCATTGATCATCGCCTTCAACGCCTCGGTGAACGCGCTCATTGCGCTCTACGCGATTGGTGTGTTCACGGGCTTCACGTTGGCCGGTGCGGGCATGGTGGCGCGGCACCTGCGCGAAAAGGGCGCGCACTGGCGACGCGGTGTCTTCATTAACGCGCTCTCGGCCGGCGTGACCTCCATCGTGGTCTTGGTCTTCGTCTTCGCCAAGTTCACCGAGGGGGCTTGGATCATCGTCGTCGTCGGTCCCATCATGTATTGGGGGCTGTTGCGCTTTCATAAGACCTACGTTCGCGAAGAGAAGGCCTTTGAGGCCAGTATCGGGAAATCTGCGTTGCATATCCGGATGAACCGGATCATCGTGTTCGTGGACAACTACGACCTTCCCACCGAGCGCGCCCTGTTGTACTGCAATTCGCTCAACCCCTATTCGGTGCGCGCCGTGCACTTCGACGTGGACAACCTCGTGACCAAACGTCTCGAAGCGAGTTGGGGACGCCCCGACACCGCCTCGGCGGCGATCAGTTTGGAGATCGTCGAGTGCGAGGACCGACGCGTCGACCGTGCCGCATTAGAACTCGTGGCCGACGCCGTGCGCGACCCCGACGTCTTTTGCATGGTGATCCTGCCTCGGCGCGGCTTCGTCTCGCGCCTCCAGCGCTTACTGCACGACCGCACCGCGGACAACATCGCGAGCGCGGTGATGCACGTGCCGCGCACCGCCGCGACGATCATCCCCTACAACGCGCTTCGACGAAAGTTGCCCGAAGGCAAGTTGACCGAGGAGCCGGTGAGTGATGAGGTGACGCGCGGCGGCCTGCGCGGGGACGCGCACTTAGCGGCCGACGTCAAGCTCGCTTCGGTCTCGTCGGACTCCGCGCCGATCGGCGATCTCATCGAGCGACAGTTCGCCGAGATCGCCGGCCGCGTGCGATCGATGGCGATCGGGAACGAGAGTGGCGTGCACGAACTGCGCTGCGTCATCGCTGACAACACGGGATCGATCACGCTGGTCTTCCAGGGGCGCACCAACGTGCCGGGCATCGAGCGAGGCACGCGGTTGATGGTGAAGGGCACCGTGACCTCTCTGCGACGAGAGGCCGTGATCCTCAACCCGCAGTACGAGATCGTCGCCGCGCCCCAGGGCGAACATTAAGTCTTTGGAGGGCATCGACCTCACAGCCACCAAACGCGACTCACACGGAGCCCGTATCGATCCGACCAGCAGCCAGATGGTGCAGGAAGTGACGCTGTTATCTTTCCGATATGCCACTGACCCTCCGGCCGTTCGGCCTCGCCGACGAAGCACCAGCGCTTGCCGCGCGGGCTGAGTTCGAAGGCACTGGGTTTAATTTTCTCCCGTTCGATTTTGATCCACGCATGCCCTGGGCGGAATGGATCGCCCTCATGGAGCGCTATCGGCAAGGGATTGACCTGCCAGAGAACCGAACTCGTTCGGCCTTTCTCGCGGCCGACGTTGATGGTCAACTTGTGGGTCGCGCGTCGATCAGATTTGAGCTGAATGCCTTTCTCGCCTTCCGAGCGGGGCACATCGGCTACGACGTAATTCGGGCGTTTCGTCGCAGGGGATATGCCACCGCCATTCTGCGTGAATCCATCGAGATCGCACGGAGCGAAGGAGCCGGTCCTCTTCTTGTCACTTGTAACGATGACAACGTTGGATCGGCCACCGTCGTCGAACGATGCGGCGGAGTTCTTGAAGCCATTGCGATCGACGACGATGGAGTGGCATTCCGACGGTATTGGATCTGACGCCGCAACCCTTTCCCTGTCCAACGAATGGCAGTCGAATGGATATCCCATATGTTTTTTGGGATCGCCCTTTTTCAAGCGACGCCTGGTGAATGGGCCCAACGGGTGGGCGTGCGGAAGCGTTCGTGGGTTCAACGATCCGCCGCGTCTGTCTAACTTGTGTAGTTGCGGTGATTGGTGGCGATAGTGTGTCTCGCCGTGAGAGAAGACCTGAGAGGCGGTGACCATGGCTAGAGCGCTCGTTATCGTCGAGTCCGTCGCCAAGGCGACCCGCATCCAGGGCATGCTCGGACCCGAGTACATCGTCAAACCCTCCATTGGTCACATCCGCGACCTGCCCCAAAGTGCGGCCGACATCCCCGCGTCGGTCAAAGGGGAGAAGTGGGCGCGCCTCGGGATCAACGTCGAGGATCACTTCAAACCCGTCTACGTCGTTTCGAACGATCGCAAGAAGATCGTCGCCGAGTTGAAGGCCGCCCTGAAGGAAGTCGACGAGCTCTACCTCGCCACCGACGAAGACCGCGAGGGCGAGGCGATTGCGTGGCACCTCCAAGAGGTACTCAATCCGAAGGTCCCGGTCAAACGGATGGTCTTTCACGAGATCACCCCCAGTGCGATCANNGTCGCGATTCGCCTGGTCTGTGAGCGCGAACGCGAGCGCATGGCCTTTCGCTCGGCCACCTGGTACGACGTCACCGTGACGTTGCGCGCGAGTGAGACGACCTTTGAAGCGACCCTCGAGACACTCAACGGGGNNGGGCGAGCGTCTCGCGGTGACGTCGGTGACCTCGACGCCGCGCACGCAGCGTCCCCAGCCGCCCTTCATGACCTCGTCCTTGCAGATCGAAGCCAGTCGCAAGTTGCGCTTCGACCCCGAACGAACGATGCGCGCCGCCCAACGTCTTTACGAACAGGGCTGGATCACCTACATGCGCACCGACTCCACGACGCTCTCGGACGAGGCGATCCACGCCGCGCGCTCCCAGGCCGCGTCGATGTTCGGCGACGACTACGTCGCCGACGCGCCGCGCCGCTACGACCGCAAAGTGAAGAACGCCCAGGAGGCCCACGAGGCCATCCGTCCGGCCGGTGAGGCCTTCCGCACGCTCGACGAGGCGCAAGCTCAACTCAGCGGTGACGAGCGAGCCCTCTACGAACTCATCTGGAAACGCACCATCGCGTCTCAGATGGTCGACGCGCGACTCACCCAGGACCGCGTCCGTCTCACGGGCACGTTGCGCGACGTCGCGACCTTTGACGCCGACGTGGCAGTCGGACTGAGCGCCACGGGGATGCGTATCGAGTTCGCGGGATTTCGCCGCGCCTACGTCGAGGGCACCGACGACCCCGAGGCGGAACTGGCCGACCAGGAGCGGCTGTTGCCCACGCTGCGCGAGGGCGCCGACGTGCCCGTTGAGGGGGCCGAGGCGAAGTCGCACGACACCCAGCCGCCCGATCGCTTCTCGGAAGCGACGCTAATCAAGAAACTCGAAGACCTCGGTATCGGCCGACCTTCGACCTACGCCTCGGTCATGAAGACGATCGATCGACGCGGCTACGTCTGGAAGAAGGGCAAGTCGCTCGTGCCGACCTTTCGGGCGTTCGCGGTCGTCAACCTGCTCGAGTTCTACTTCGCCGACCTCGTCGACTACCAGTTCACCGCCGACATGGAGGACCAACTCGACGAGATCGCCGAGGGCCGCCAAGACCTGGAGCCGTGGCTGCGCAAGTTCTACTTCGGTGACGCCAGCGCGACCAGTGAGTTCGCGCGCCTCGGCCTCCAACACGTGACTCACGAGCCGCACGAGTTCGACTTCGCCGCGATCAACTCGTTGCCCCTCGGGGTGGCGCCCGACGGCGTGGCGGTGTCGGTGCGCTCGGGTCGCTACGGTCCCTACCTCGTGCACGGTGACGAGCGGGTCTCGATCCCCGAGGCGACCGAACCCGACTCGTTGAGCGTCGAGCACGCCCTCGAGCT
>PKZN01000153.1:3980-4529 GCA_003133075.1 Acidimicrobiaceae bacterium
GTCCTCGCGCAGAACGGTCGCTACGGCCCGTACCTCACCTGGGGCAAGGAGACGCGTTCGCTGGAGAACGAAGAGCAGATCTTCGCCGTCGAGCTCGCCGACGCGCTGGCGCTACTGGCCCAACCGAAGGCGCGAGGTCGTCGTGCCGCGGCGAAGCCGTTGGCCGAGCTCGGGCTGGACCCGATCACCAAGCGCGAGGTCGTCGTGCGCAGCGGCCGCTTCGGTCTCTACGTCACCGACGGCGAGACGAACGCCACGTTGCGTCTCGGGGACACGCCCGAGGCCCTCACGATGGACCGGGCCAGTGAGCTCCTCGCCGAGCGACGAAACGCGGAGCCCTCGACGCGCGTGCGAGCGGCCGCGAAGAAGGCGTCGAAGGCACCGGCCAAGAAGCGAGCCGCCTCGGTCACGAAGAAGGGCGCGGCGAAGAAGAGTGGCGCGGCGAAGAAGACCGCGACCGCGGTCAGCGGTGCGGCGAAACGCGTCGCCAAGGCCAAGGGCGCCGAAACCAACGCGGCGCTCGCCAAGAGCGCGCGGGGCGACGGGTGA
>PKZN01000063.1 GCA_003133075.1 Acidimicrobiaceae bacterium
CTCTTCTGTAAGCCCTGGAGGATCGCGTCGAGCGACTTGTAGCCAGTCTCGAGCCCGTTGAGCTGTCCGCGCGTCTCACCGCGCTGCTCCAAGATGTCGGCCTCGCTGAGCAGGAGTCGTTGTAGGGGTGAGACCGAATCGATCTTGCGATCGTCGCCAATCGCGTTGATCTTGCGTTCCGCTTCGTCGATGAGCCCGATGACGTCGTCAGTGGCGACGTAGGCGTCGTCCACGATCTCGCCGGCGACCGAGATGAGGCGGCGCTGCTGGGCCTTCTCGCGAACGAGGTCGGCGTAGTGCTGGGCGTTAGCCGCCGAGGGCGTGTTGATCTGGAGGGAGGAGAGTACCGAGAGTTCGACGGCCAAGGCGCCGCGCTCTTGGAGCTTCGCTTGCACCGTGACGTAGTCGACCGGTTCGCCCGCGTGCGCCAGGTCGATGATCGCACCGAAGATCTGACCGTGCAGGGGACGGTAGAAGTCCTCGGCCTGCACGCTCTCGTAGGCGATGCTCACCGCCTCGGCGGAGAGCAACATCGCTCCGATCAAGGACTCTTCGGCTTCGATGACACTCGGCGGTACACGTCCGCCCGCGACGCTTCGTGGTCGCTCCGTTTCAATCTGTGTCATAAGACCTCAACGGTCGTCGATATCGGTTGTGGGTCGCAAGAACAACAACGTGGGGAAATAGCTGTGCTTAACTTCACGTTCTCCACAGTCCCAAAGGACTGTGACACGCGGCGTGCTAGGGCCCTCGACGTCGAGGAAACACCGCTACGGAACAACGAGCGAAACGGGCTCGTTACTTGGCGAGGACCTCTAAGGAAATCGTTGCGTTCACACCGTCAAAGAGCGTCGCGGTCGCAGTCGCGCTACCGACGTCCTTTAAGTGTTCCGTCATGGAGATGGAGTGTCGATCCAGCGAGATACCCGTCGCAGTGCGTAACGCGTTGACGACGTCGCTCTCGGTGATGGATCCGAACAGTCGACCGTTCGCGCTGGCGCGAGCTTCGATGGTGACGGGCTTGGACTCGATGAGCGCCTTTTGCGCTTCGGCGGCCGCTCGACTTTGTGCGTCGAGCAGGTCGCGCGATTTGCGCATCGAGGCCGCTTGGATCTCGGTCTGGTCACTCGCGAACATCGCCGCGCCCGAGGGCAGGAGGAAGTTGCGCGCGTAGCCCGACTTGACGACGACGATGTCGCCGCGGCGGCCGAGTCCGCGGACGTCACTGCGTAGAAGGACCTTCATTCGCTGGCTCCTTCGGCTGACGCCTCTTCGAACACTTCAACCGCCACGCTGGCGTCTTCAAGCAGGGCACCTTCGGCGGCCGGGGCGCTCGAGGTAGCCTCGGCGCCGTCGCGGCTCGGACGTGGTCCGCGCGGACCTCGGTCGTCACGACCGCCGTCACGACCACCATCTCGTCCACCATCGCGGCCGCGTCCACCGCGGCGCTCGGTCACGGTGCGCTGGGTGTAGGGCAGCAGCGCCAACTCTCGCGCGGTCTTGATGGCGTCGGAGACGTCGCGCTGGTGTTGCTGGCAGTTGCCCGAAACCTTACGGCCACGAATCTTGCCGCGGTCGCTGATGTACTTGCGTAGTTGGGCTAAGTCCTTGTAGTCCACGCGGTCGACGCCGTGCTGACAGAACGAGCACGGCTTCTTCTTCGCGCCGCGACGGATATCGATCTTGGGTGCGCGCTTGGGTGGTTTGGGATTATTAATACGGGGCATTAGAAGGGCTCCTCGTCGAAGGCGTAACTGCTCGGTTCACTGCTGCGGGGTGCGGGGCGCTCGGCGGAAGACGATGAGAAGTTCGAGCCCTCCGCGCGCGGGGTACGGGTCACGACCGCGGTCGCGAACTTCAGCGACGGCGCGATCTCGTCGGCGTTGATCTCCACGATGGAACGCTTGTCGCCGTTCTCGGTCTCCCAGCTGCGCTGCTCCAGGCGACCGGTCACGAGAACGCGGTTGCCTTTGGCGAGCGAGTTGGCGGCGTTCTCGGCCATCGAGCCATAGCCCGTGACTTCGAAGTACGACACGCGCTCTTCCCACTCCTGGGTCTGGCGATTCTGCCAGCGGCGATTGACCGCCACCGAGAGGCGCACGGCCGCTTGGCCGCTGTTGAGGAACTTGAGTTCGGGGTCGCGGGTGATGTTCCCTACGACGGTGATGGTGTTATCGGGCACGGTCTCTCCTTAGCGTTGGGCTGAACCTAGGCCTGGGCCGTGACACGGCTGGCGCTCGGACGAACGTGGCGGCGGAGGATCTTAAAGCGCAGGACCTCATCGGAGAGCGTCAAAATGCGATCGAGTTCGTCGACGGCGATTGACTCACCGCTGAACTCCACCAGCACGTAGTAGCCCTCTTTGCGCTTGTTGATCTCGTAGGCCAACGGTCGCTTACCCCAACGGTCGATGTTTCCCGGGGTGCCGCCGTTGGCTCGGATGGTCTCTAAAGCTCGGTCGAGCGCGATCTGGATGGACTGCGCGTCGACGGTCGTGTCGAACACGATCATGG
>PKZN01000004.1 GCA_003133075.1 Acidimicrobiaceae bacterium
GAAAAATGGCGCCGCTCGGGTGATTGATCTGATTGACTTCACGTTTGTCGCAGGCGTTCGCATTAGCTCGGCCGAAACATGCGGTGCCGGGTCCGCCCTTTAGCCCCAGCGGATCCTCCGCATTCAACGGATCGTCGTTCGTGAACACGTACGGCTGATCCGTCTGCGCCACGTCCGGGTCAATCGACAAGAACTCATCGGTCGTCGGGTCGTNNTTGATTGCGGAAGTCACCGCACGTGGTCGCGAACACCTCGTACTCTGCGCCGGTGACCAGGGAGATCCGAGTACGACTCGCTGAATTTGGGAAATCGAAAAATTCTTAAGGCCCGACGTTTTTACAGTTTCGCCCGCGACGGGATGTGCTTACCTGTTCAAGCAGCTGGGTGTCCAAGAATGTCGACTCTCACGGTTTCGCGGCAATGACGGCCGCGACAGTTGAAGTCGGCTCGATGTGAGCCGCAACGTCGGGCGCAATCATGCGTAAAACTCGAACAAGCTCAGCGTGAATACTTGCTGGTTCTAAATCCGGCGTCCGTATTCTGTCGAATACCGGCTCGTGATGAGCGATTCGGTTTCGCACAACGTTGATGTTGCCGATAACCCTGTCGATGTCGGCGCGCCGTGTCGATGTGGGATACGCGTGGTGGAGGTAGGGCACCCAAATCGACTTTTCGTGCGAGGCCGTGGTCAAGTGACTCCAGAATCCAAACCCCAGTTCCGCCATGACCCTTCCGGGGGTGGCTGATGCTCCGCCGCACTTCTTGATTGCCGAATCGACGGATCGACGATTTTGGTAGTTGACGTCTGAGCCTCGCTTTAGCCCGAATTTGTCTTTCCGGATGCGCCAAATCGGCATTACCACGGGCGAAGCGGGATCGAGGAGCCAATGATCCGATCCGTTCCATCGACTATCGAAGGCGCGATCGTAGACGTTTCTCAAAGCAATTTCGAAGTGCGCTATGTCGCGCATCAGCGCCTGGCCAAGCGCGACGTTCCATTCGTATAGTTCCAATGCACGAGCTCGATCGCCCGCACAGAACGAAACATACCGGCTAAATCGAGGAGTTCCGAGCCACGCATCAATCCATTGATCCGACATGGCCACCACCGTCGAGATTTCTTAAGCCCCGGCGACATGGTAAAAACCAGCGGTCCACCGGGGCTAACGACAAACAGTATACGCGAACGAGACGTCACTCCCATCAATTTTCTCGTCGAATGATGTCGACAAAATTCACTCTCGTGTGTGAATAATCGTGCGCCACCTCTGTACTTTCGAACAGCCCATCACCGGTCAGATCACTAGCGAGAGGTACGAAGCCCGCGAGGCTGCTCGGCCGGGTGACAACGTGCGTGCACCTCTTGGAGTTTCACCATCGACACCCGCGTGTAGGTCATGGTCGTCTCCAACTTCTGGTGTCCGAGCAGCTCGGCGATGAAGCGCACGTCGGCTCCCGCGTCGAGCATCAGCGTTGCCGCCGTGTGGCGAAAGAGGTGACAGCTCCCCTTTTTCGTGGGCACCGCCCCCTGGATGTAGGCGCTCACCGATCGCGACATCACGTCAGGAGCAATGGCCCCACCGGTGACACTGAGAAAGAGTGCGGGATGCGCCCGGCCGCGTTCGAGTTCGGGTCGCACCTCGTCGAGGTAGCGCTGCACCCAATAGCACGCCCGCTCGCCGATTGGCACGAAGCGATCCCGCGCGCCCTTACCCTGACGCACGAACACCGTGCGGCGCGCGTGGTCGACGTCGGCAACTCGCAGGTGCAGCAACTCCGCACGGCGGATCGCCGTCGAGTAGAAGACCTCCAGTATCGCCCGGTCGCGAAGACCCAGTGGCGTCGTCGTGTCGGGTCCGGCGAGGATCGCTTCGACTTCATCGATGCTGAGTACCGCTTCGGGGACCCGATGCTCAACTTTGGGCAGTACGAGTGAGATCGAGGGGTCGTAGGGGAGTACTCCGGTGCGCGTCAACCAGGCGAAGAGGCCCTTGACGGGAATGAGCCGTTGGGCCTGGGTGCGAAACGACAGCGGCAGACCGTTGGTCTTCTTCTGATGGTAGAGGTGGCGCTGGTAGGAGTCGAGCGCGCTCGGCGTCACGCTCTCTACATCGAACAGCTCACGTTCGTCGAGAAAAGAGAGGAACGAGGCGAGGTAGTAACGCCGGGCACGAAGCGTACCTTCGGAGTAACCGTGGACCGCGCACCAGGTGAGATAGTCCGTCGCAGCGTCAGCGGTCTTCATAGTTCCCTCATCAACATCGGTGTACGATCCGACGTCTCGGTGTACGACAGCTCCGCGCATGAATCAGTCACGCCTTGGATGTNNACGTCTCCAACTTGCTCAGCGGGAGTGGGAAGCGTCGTGGCGAGGTCGGCGACCAGGCGGTAGCTGCGACAGCGACCTCGCCCGCCTCCACTGACGACGAGGTACTCCAATTCAACCAGGCGATCGGTGGCGTCGCGGACTTGGTTAGTCGACCAGCCCAGTCGTTCGCGCAACTGACGTCTCGTGAACTCCACCTCGTAGATGTTCCCTTCGAACAAAAGTGCAAGTTCGGCAACGAAGGTCCGCACCTCAGTGAGTAGACGGCGCGCCTGGGGGGCCAGACCTTCGTGGTAACGCGTGAGGATTCGCCCACAGAGTTCGCTGGCGAAGGCGACGTCCTCGGGAGTTGCTTCCAGGTAGGAAACAGCGACACCGTCAACGAGCACCGTCCGGCGCTCTCGCTGGTGCTGGTGGAGCGTCGCCACGGCCGTGATCATTGAGAGGAACTTCACGTGGTCGCGGCGGTGACGCGCCGACGAACTCGGAAACGAGACCGGACCGTCGGGGACGACGACCACCACGGGTTCGAGCAGTCGTTG
>PKZN01000053.1:0-13540 GCA_003133075.1 Acidimicrobiaceae bacterium
CCGACGTCCGCGTCGGCCGCGTTCTACGCCGTGTGGGCTGCCGCGGTCGCCAACGGCGGTTCGTTCAGCAACATCCAACCCGGCATCAACTTCTTCGCGACCCTGAACAAGGACGGCAACTTCGTACCCGGTGGCACGGCCGCCACGGCCGCCTCGGGTGCGACGCCCATCCTTATCTGGTGGGACTATCTGCAAAACGGTGTCGCGGCGAGTGTGCCCGGTTGGAAGTCGGTCATTCCTTCAGACGGCACGATTGCGGCGTACTACACCCAGGCCATCACCAAGGACGCCCCGGACCCGGCGGCGGCTCGCCTCTGGGAGGAGTACCTCTACTCGGCGACCGGTCAGAACCTGTTCCTCCAGGGCTACGCGCGCCCCATTGAGTTGGCGGCCATGACAGCGAATGGCACCGTCAACAAGACCTGGCTCGCCGATCTACCCGCCGCTCCCGCGGGCGGGCTCACCTTGCCCACGCAGGCGCAGGTGACCGCGGCGGGCGCGACCGTCGACGCGAACTGGGCCTCCGCGGTCAGCGGCAGCTAACCGAGTTTTTCAACATGACGGTTCTCTCCGATCTCGACTCGCCAACCTCCCTCCCCGGTGGAGCGAGTTCGAGTGGGCGAAGTGGACCGGCACGTACGGGAGCACTGGTTCGCGGGTTGCGAACCAGTGCTCCCGTGCTGCCCTTTCTGGCCTACGTCATCGTGGTTCTCGGTGTGCCCACGGCGGCGATTGTCAACTACGCGTTTCGCTCCAACGCCGGTCACTTCACCTGGCAGAACCTTCACTCGATTCTCTCCGGCGGCCAGTATCGCGCCGGGTTCGAGACGAGCCTCAAGCTTGCGTTGGTGACCGCCATCGTGCCGGGAGTTCTCGGGACGTTCATCGCGTACGCCATCTCGACTTCGCAACACGCACCTTTCAAGCGCATCACCTCGGCGACCTCGGGGGTGCTCGCCCAGTTCGGTGGCGTCAACCTGGCCTTCATGTTTATTGCGTCATTTGGTTTTGTCGGCGTCGCGACGAAGTGGCTGAACGCCATCGGCGTCGATCCCTGGAGTCACGGCTTCGACCTCTACAAGTTCTGGGGTGTCGCCTTCGTCTATATGTACTTTCAGATTCCGTTGATGGTGCTCATCATCACCCCCGCGTTCGCGGGCCTGCGTCCGGCCTGGCGCGAAGCGGCCGAGAACCTCGGGGCGTCGCGGTGGCGCTACTGGCGCCACGTGGGCGTACCGGTGCTCACGCCCGCCATCCTCGGCAGCATGTTCTTGCTGTTTGGCAGCGGGTTCTCGGCCTACGCCACCGCCGAGGCGTTGACCGCGGGCACCGTGGCGATCACGCCCATTCAGATCGGCGCCATCTTGCAGGGCAACGTGATCGCGGGTGAGAACAACATCGCCTACGCACTCGCCTTCGCGATGATCGTGATCTTGCTTGTCACCGTCATTGGTTACGTTCTGCTACGACGAAGGACCTCGCGATGGCTTCGTTAGAGTTCGGTACCCTGGTCGCCGATCCCTCGACCATCGATCAACCGTTTGAGTCCGACACCCCGGTCACTCGACGTCGTCGTCGAATCCGCTGGGGTCGCGGCGTCATCCTCTTTCTCGCGGCGCTCTACTTCATCGTCCCCTTCTACGCGTCGATGGCGTTCTCCCTGCAGAAGCCGACGGGCGGATTCTCGCTCACGCCGCTCACGCAGATCGCCTCGGCGCCCGGCTTCCTTTCCGCGCTGTGGCTCTCGACGCAGTTGGCCGTGATCACCATGGTGCTGGTCGTGCTCTTGATGGTGCCAACGGTGATCTACGTGCACCTACGCATGCCCCGATTTCGCCGGGTTATGGAAGTCATCACCATTCTGCCAATCATCATTCCGCCCATTGCCTACTCCGTGGGCGTGTTGGAGTCGGCGCCCGCGTGGTTGCGCTCGTCGCAGTATCTCCTCGCCATTGTCTACGTGATCTTGGCGATGCCCTACGTCTACCGCTCCCTCGACTCCGGTCTCGGAGCGCTCGATCTCAAGACCCTCGTTGAAGCGTCGCGGTCGCTCGGCTCGAGTTGGGTGTCGACGATCTGGCGAGTCCTCGTTCCGAACCTGCGCTCCGCGTTAATGTCCGCCTCGGTGTTGACGATCGCGCTGGTCTTTGGCGAGTTCACGATCGCCAACGTTGACAACTGGACGACGATCCCCGTGTGGATCTACCTCGCTCCGACCGATAATCCCCGCGTCAATACCTTGGTCGCGATGATCGCGTTGCTGGCGACGTGCCTCGTGTTGACGCTCATCGTGTCGTTGGACCGCTCCGTTACCTACAACACCGACGCCGATTCCAGGAGGAAACAATGACCGTGGCCACGACCGACTCACCAACGGCGACCAACGCGGGGCGTCTCGCGGCGAGGGGTGCTCCCGTCGTCTTCGACAATCTCACCCGTCGCTACGGCGCGACGACTGCCCTCGATGGGCTCTCGCTCGAGATCGCGCCCGGGGAATTGGTGGCGCTACTGGGGCCCTCGGGCTGCGGCAAGACCACTGCGCTACGCGTGCTGGCGGGCTTCGAACGACCCGACCTCGGTCGAGTACTCGTTGACGGGATCGACGTCTCCCACGTGCCGGCCCAGCGTCGCGACATGGGAATGGTGTTTCAGAGCTACTCGCTCTTTCCAAACATGAACGCGCGTGACAACGTCGCCTTCGGTCTGCAGATTCGCCATCAGCGCGCCGCCCCGCGCCGCGCCAAGGCGACAGAACTGTTGGAACTGGTCGGACTGGCCGAGCACGTGACGAAATACCCCCACCAACTGTCGGGCGGCCAGCAACAGCGCGTCGCATTGGCGCGCGCTCTCGCCATCGAGCCTCGAGTGCTGCTGCTCGACGAGCCCCTCTCCGCGCTCGACGCCAAAGTCCGAGCCGAACTGCGTGACCAGATTCGTGCGCTCCAACAGCGCCTGGCGATCACGACGGTGTTCGTCACCCACGACCAAGAAGAGGCGATGTCGATGGCGGACCGCGTGTGCGTCATGTTCCAGGGTCGCGTCGAACAGGTCGCCGCGCCGTCGGTGCTCTACTGCCAGCCCGCGACCCCCTTCGTCGGACAGTTCGTCGGCGTGTCGAGCCGCGTCCCGGTGACTCGACGCGGTGACCGCGCGGAGGTCCTGGGTCGCGAGGTACCGATTCGCGGAGACCTCAACTCAGTGCCGACGGGCGATTTGGAAGCGCTGCTGCGTCCCGAGGACCTCGACGTCGTGGTCAACCCGAACGGCTTGGGCGTGGTCACGCACCGGAGTTTCCTCGGAGCGACGACGCGCGTCGGCGTCGGCGTCGCGGGGACGAACCTGCTGGTTGACGTGCGTAGCGCTCACGCGGACGAACTTGACCTCGGCACCCGGGTCGACGTGCGTGTTATCGCGCGAGACGTGCTCGTCGCCACGCCACGGCGAGCGACGTGACGAGAGTTTCGTAGTCGGCGAGAACGCCGACGTCGAGCCCTTCGACTTTCCCCCGGTCGTCCCAGGATCGCAGCGTCAACGCGCTCGCAAAGCCCGGGTGCGCCTCGAAGCGCCGGCACTCCCCGATACTCAGCGCTCCGCCCTGGGCGATCAGCGTCTCGCGCGACGCCGCCGAGAGTTCGTCGTAGTACGACGGCTCGGTCGTGCAGCGCCACCGCTTCGCCGTGACGTGGAGCGAGACCGGTAACGCGACCTTCGGTCCGAAGAGTGGCGAGAGGACCCGCGCGCCGACGAGCTCGTGGTCGTCGTCGACGTCGCGGAGCGACCCGCCCTGAACGTCGCCGAAGAGGTGACCTACGTCGTGAAAGAGTGCCGCGACGATGAGAGCGTTGGTGGCGCCTTCGGCGCGCGCCAGCGCCGCGCACTGCAGCGCGTGTTCGTTCTGGGAGAGGGCCTCGCCGTAGGGTTCCTCACCCTTGGTCCGATACAGCGTGAAGAGGTCGTCGACTTCCTCCAGGCTGTGCACGATCCGGCTCTCACCCATTGGTTCGATAGGCCTGCGGTATCGGACGACGGTCCTCGTGATGTTCAGTCCACGGCTCCTCAGGGGTTCGTACGATCCGGAACTCGATTGAGCGCCACGGGTCACTCGTCGCGGAAGGGATCGTCGTCACCGGGGTCACCCGCGCCGCGCCGACGCGCGCGGCCAGACGCGGGTCGCGGTAGATGACGCCGTCCAGTCCACCTCCCGAATGGTACGGGAGTCGGGGAGAGCGCCACCGAAGGAGTGTACGGAGCGTGGAGTTTCGCCTCACGGTCGAACGCTAGGAGTGCGAGGTAACGACGGCGTGATGGCCAGGTGGAGCGAAGGAACCAATTGAGGACCGGCTGCGCCGCTCGGCGTCACCCAGAGTTCTTCGTCCGAAATCGGGACGCGGGCCTTCGGTGAGGTCCCTAAATTACGTCCTATGGAAGAACTCGACGACGTGCGCTGGCGAGCGGTGGAGAACCGAGACGACCGTCAAGATGGACTGTTCGTCTACGCGGTCCGTACGACGAAGGTCTACTGTCGCCCGGGCTGCGGCTCGCGCCAGCCGTTGCGGCGCAACGTCGAGTACTTCGCGACGGCGAACGACGCCCAGTTACATGGCTATCGCGCCTGTCGTCGCTGTCGGCCCGAACGAAGCGACGTCGAGTCGCCCGCGCGAACGGCGGTGATTGAAGTCTGTCGGCGACTAGAGCGATCGAGTGGCGAGAGCCCCGCGGAACTGGCGGCGGCGGTCGGCTACAGCGAGCGACACCTCCGACGCACGTTCGCGGAACTGATTGGAGTCTCTATGACCACGTACCAACGAACCCATCGCGCGCTCACGATGCGCGACACGCTGCGCGACGCGCCGAGCGTGACCGAGGCGATCATCGAATCGGGGTACGGGTCGATGCGAGCGTTCTACGACTACGACGCGACCCAACTCGGCATGGCGCCCCAGCGATACCGCGACGGCGGGAGGGGCGAGCGCATCCGTTACACCAGCGTCGAGACGCCACTCGGCGTGGTGCTGGTCGCGAGTACCCGAAGAGGTGTGTGCTCGATTCAAGTGAGCCCTGACGAGTCGGAGATGGTTGCGGCGCTGCACGCGGAGTTCGCACGCGCGAGCATCGAGCGGGACGACGAAGGGCTGGTGGATGTCGCGCTCGTCCTGGCCGGCGCGGTGCGCGGCGACGCCGACGCGAGGCGCTTACCCCTCGACGTCGAAGGAACCGCGTTCCAGATCCGGGTGTGGGAAGCACTACGGGCAATTCCGCCGGGGGAGACCCGCACCTACGCGCAAGTCGCGGCCGCGATTGGTTCGCCGCGCGCGGTACGAGCCGTCGGATCGGCCTGCGGGGCGAACGTCGTGGCGTTGGCGGTGCCCTGTCACCGTGTGGTGCGTAGTGACGGTTCACTCGGCGGTTACCGCTGGGGGATTGAGACGAAGTCCGCGCTGCTGCGAGCCGAGAGCGACCGGGCGGTTCCGTAAATCTCACGGCGCTGATCAGGGAGTACAGAACTTCTCAAAATGGCTATTGACAATGGCTTAGCGGCTATGTACTATAGCCAACATGACAACCACACCACAGTCCAGTTCAACCACCCAGTTCATCGATCGTCCCAGCGGTCGCGTGGCCTACGAGGTCTCGGGTCACGGCCCACTCGTCGTGCTCGTGCCGGGAATGGGCGACCTCCGTCAGTCCTACCGGCTTCTGGCACCCTTGCTCATCGAAGCGGGCTACCGAGTCGCCACCAGTGACCTTCGAGGACACGGCGACAGCGACGTAGGTTTCGACTCCTACGGGGACGAGGAGACCGCGGGTGACGTGCTCGCGCTCATCGACGCTCTCGCGGGACCCGCGGTGATCGTCGGGAACTCAATGGCCGCAGGTGCCGCCGTCATTGCCGCCGCGAGCCGACCCGACCAGGTGTCGGGACTCGCGCTCATCGGGCCCTTCGTCAGAAACGGCGGCGGAGCGTTGCAACGCCTGATGTTGCGTGTGATGCTCGCTCCTCGGTGGGCCGCCGCGATGTGGAAGCTGTACCTTCCCAAGCTCTACGCGGGAGCGCGGCCGGCGGACTTCGATGCGTACCGCGCCGGCGTCATCGCCAGTCTTCACCGACCCGGCTACGCGAAAGCGTTCTCCTTGACCACGCGACTCAACCACGACCCCGCCGAAGCTCGACTGGACGGCGTCACCGCGCCGACGCTGATTCTGATGGGCGATCGCGACCCCGACTTTAAGGATCCGCGCGTCGAAGCCGAGTGGATCGCCCAGCGTTTACACGGTGAGGTCGTCATGGTCAACGAGGCGGGTCACTACCCCCAGTCCCAGCAACCTCGCGCGACCTTCGACGCGCTCGATGCCTTCATGAAGAACGTCGCCCCCCGTGCCTAGGGCCGGACTCAGTGAGGACCTCGTCATTGAAGAGGCGGCGCGCCTCGCCGACGAGGTCGGCCTCGACCAGATGACCTTGACGATGCTCGCCGAACGACTCGGGGTGCGCCAGCCCTCGCTCTATAAGCACGTCGACAGCGTCGCGGCGCTACGCCGGGGCATCGCACTGCGCGCGAAGGCCGCACTGGGCGAGACGCTCGCGAGGTCGGCGGTTGGTCGTTCGCGCGAGGACGCAATCATTTCGATGTCGCGCGCCTACCGGAGTTGGGCGCGCGCACACCCCGGACAGTACGAGGCCGCGCAACGAGCGCCCGAGGAGGCAGACGTGGAAGACCAGGCCGTCAGTCGCGCGGTGGTCGAGATCAGTGCGGACGTCCTGCTCGGCTACGGCCTCAAGGACCATGACGCAATCGACGCAATACGGGCCTACCGCTCGGCACTCCACGGATTTGTTTCGCTCGAGACGGGTGGAGCGTTCGGGTTGCCGCGAGACCTGGATCGCAGTTTCGATCAACTCGTGCGCGCGCTGTCAACGATGTTCGCCAACTGGCCCGTCGTGGCGTCGGCGGAGCGTGACGAGTCATGACCAGCTCGGGGGTGGTGACGGGCGTGCCGCGTTGGTGGCTCCGACTCGAAGCCGCGGGGTTACTGGGCCTTTCGGCGGTGGCCTTCTCGTACACGAACGAGTCGTGGTGGATAGTCGCGCTCGCGTTCCTCGCGCCCGACCTGTCGGCAATTGTCTACGCGTATGGAAGTCGGTGGGGTTCGTGGAGTTACAACCTCGCACACGCGTCGCCCGCTCCGCTGGCACTCTTGGCCCTCGGCTGGTGGACCCACGACCGTCTGATGCTTGCTCTCGCCCTGGTGTGGTTCATGCACCTCGGATTCGATCGACTCCTCGGCTACGGACTCAAGTACGAAGACGACTTCCAACACACGCATCTCGGGCAACTCGGCGCTCACCGAAGCCGCACGACGACGACCGTCCGAGTGACGGAGCGTTCGAGTGACTGACGGGACTGGCCCGTCGCGCGGGCGCGGTGCAAGGTGAGTTCGAGTTCGGGCTTGATCTCATCCTTGATGGTCTCGAGCGATACGTGGAGTAGACCGCGAACCGATGTGGGACCGGCCGGAAACAATAATTGCTGGAAGTGCAAGATCGGTGCGGTCATCGGTGGCGCACGACTCTACGTACAGGTTCCGGTCCGTACTCGATACGCACCGATTGAGGTGAATGAGAGACACACCGAAACGCCGCGAACGGTGACCGCCCAGGCGAGGCCGTCACGGGCGGCGGTGACGCCAGACACGAGGTTCAAGATCTTGGGAACGGCTGATGACACGGCGCTACCACTCTTGGCCCTCGTCACCGTTGACGCCTCCACACCGATGGCACCTGCGACTTGGCTGGCTAGAAGGAACCGTCGGGACACCGTCGGGTTTGGATCTATGGCAGCGAGATATGTGGCGGGACACCGCACTGACGACGGGGGAGTCGCGATGGTGGGGCCGATGTGCACACAGCCGAATCCACCGTGACCGACGTTCACCATCAGCGCAACACCGTGGTCGTTAGGCAGCGTGGTGTGTAGGGCCATCACGTAGCCGTCGGGAAACACGGCGAGATGAAAGTCCGCATTCAGTGCGGCTTGTTCCAACTCGCTGGTGCTGAGTGCTCGATGTGACGCGCGCGCGGCGCCGTAGGCCGCTTGGGCAACGGCGAGAGGTGTCAAAGGACCCGTAGCGTCGGCGGGTGAGGGAGAGGCCGCCAGCGCTACGGACGCGCTAATCAGCGTGCCAATGATTCGCCAAGAAAACTTCCCCATACAACCATTTTCATCTCGCTCATCGTGGGTGTGCGGTCGGCGTCATCGTGCTCGGAACGGGCTGTTCCAGAGAGCCTGCTGGACAACGTGCCGACACGTTGAATATCCCAGATTCTTAGCCCCTCGCTCGCCCAGCCCCGGGGCCTGAACCTCGCCGCAACGGCGGGGTGTTTTTCAAATTCGGAGTGCACTGAAAACACGGTGCTTTAAAGACCGAATTTTGTCAAGACCGAAAGGCGACCACATACTTTTGAGCGTTTTGACCACACACCCGTTTATCAGGTATTTCGCTGGGCTGGACAATCTAAATGGAGGTAAATGGAGATTTCGGACAGGGAATCTCCATTTATCTCCATTTCGCAATACGATGCCGAGATGGCAGAAGACATAGTGCAACTCATTGACCGCTTGCGGTCGACAGGAAGCGACTGGGCCCAAGTCGAGGCAAAGAAGGCGGCTGGTGGAACCCCGACGACGCTGGGAGAAAGTCTGTGCTCCCTCGCAAATCATCCGGGAGGCGGAGTTCTCATTCTGGGCCTCGATGAAGCTAACCACTTCGCCGCAGTCAAACTTGACAACATTCAAGCACTCAAACAGGCGATTGGAAGCAAGGCACGAGCGTTTCATCCGCCTATTCAAGTAACGATCGAGGAGCAGCAAGTTGACGGAAAGACTCTTATCGTGGCCAACGTCAAGGAGTGTCCGCCATCTCAGAAGCCGTGCAAAGATCCGAGAACTGGAAAGTCATGGGTTAGGAGCTACGACGGTGATTACGAAATTTCTTCTTTGGAAGAGCAAGCATTTCTCGCAACGCGTGAAGCTCCCTCTGCGGATTGCGAGCCAGTGAATGGTGCAACAATCGATGATCTCGATCTCCAACTTTTGGATTCTTGGATCGAAACCGTAAAACAAACTCGCCCCCCGCTGAGGCAGTTCAGCGATCGCAATGAACTCCTTAGACGAACAGGCGTCATTACCGCTGATGATGTGCCAACAGTCGCAGGACTTCTTGTATTCGGTCGCTATCCGCAGCAATACTTTCCCCAACTCATTGTCCGAGTCGCAATCACAGGGGATCCATCGAGCAACATTCGAGCGACGAGTACCGGTACGTTCGAAGGTTCAATTCCCGTCACACTTGAACAAGCAATGACGTGGGCTCGCGAGAACCTTCGAACTCGCAAGGTCGAGACCGAAGGTGGAGATTTGGTCGATGACACGGAGTTCCCACTCGTGGCACTTCGCGAACTAGTAGCGAACGCACTTGTTCATCGAGACTACTCAGCATGGTCTCAAGGCCAGGCAATTGAAATCCGTGTTGATCGAGACGGTCTCGTAATTGCTAATCCGGGCGGTCTGTACGGTATAACCATCGATCGTCTCGGCAAACCTTCGGCCACATCAGCACGGAATCAACGAATAGTGAGCATGTGTCAGGATGCCCGTCAACCTTCGGGCGCGAGAGTCATTGAGGCAATAGCCACTGGAATTCAACGAGTAAATAGTTCGGTCGCCGCTGCGGGACTCCCTGCTCCTCGCTTCTGGGACTCTGGCATCCGTTTCACCGTTCGGCTGGACTCAACAGAGAGGGCTGTTCAGACTGAAAAAGCAGTAACGCATCGTGTCACGATCAAGGATCGCGTATACGTTGGTTTGGCGGGAGAAAAGACGCCGGTTGACGTTTCGCAACTAGCCGCAAAGCTTGAATTGAAAAAAACATCAGTGCGAACTGCTCTCAAGACGCTTATGTCTGAAAACCGGATCGAGTCGATGGGAGGAAAAGGCAAGAGCACGACGTATCAAGTTGTCTCTAAAGCCCAGAACTCGTAGTCCTCTTCCTGCAGCTTTTCTTGCGGAGGGCCTCGAGAGGCGCTCAATTTGTTTGTGTTCCGCTCTGTTTATCGTTTCCATCATACGGCGGAGGAGGTGGGATTTGAACCCACGGAAGGTTTCCCTTCACACGATTTCCAATCGTGCCGATTCGGCCGCTCTCGCACTCCTCCTACGCGGCAGTCATTTCGAGAAATGAATACCGGCTCGCAAGGCTACCTGAGGTCGCGTTGTGGACTCTCCGGTATCCTGGGAGCGCCGAGGTTGAAAGCGGTGGTCGGGTCCCGTGCGACGGCCTTTCGTGAACCGAGTCAGGGGTGGAAGCCAGCAGCTCTCAGCGAACTGTGTCGGGTGCCACGGATCGCCTGGCCATCGCTTTGGACCCCGGCTGCTGACAGCCCACCATTAACATCAACGCATGTCCTCCCAAAAAGCGACCCCGCCATCCCTCGACGGGGTGACGTCGCTCTATCGTCGTTTTCGCCCGGGCCGCTTCGCGGAACTACGAGGGCAAGACCACGTGGTGCGCGCGCTGCAGGGCGCAGTGGCGAACGACCGGGTCTCGCACGCGTACCTCTTTTCTGGACCCCGTGGCACCGGCAAAACCACGACGGCGCGGATCCTCGCGAAGGCGCTCAACTGTCAAAACCCCGAAGATGGTGACGCCTGCGCGGTCTGCGAAAGCTGCCTCGCCATCGCCAAGGGAACGTCCCTCGACGTCGTGGAACTCGACGCGGCCTCCAACAACGGGGTCGACGACATTCGTGACATCATCGCCGGGGCGTGGCACAACACCCCGGGTCGTTGGAAGGTCTACATCTTCGACGAGGTCCATCAGCTCTCCAAGGCCGCCTCGGCCGCGTTGTTAAAGACCCTCGAAGAGCCACCTTCCCACGTGGTGTTCGTCTTGGCGACCACCGACCCGCACAAGGTGCTGCCCACGATCCGCTCGCGCACTCAACATCTCGAATTCCGTCTCCTCGGCGCGGAGACCCTGTCGACACTGCTACACGACGTCAAGGGCGCCGCGAGTCTTGACGTCGCTGACGCCACCATCGATGCGGCCGTGCGGCTCGGCCGCGGCTCGGCGCGCGACGCGTTGAGCGCACTCGATCAACTACTCGCCACCGGATCGGTCGCCGAGGTCCAGCCCGAGTTCGACGGGCTCTTCGACGCGCTGACGCGCAACGACGCGGTGGCGGCGCTGCGCGCGTTGGCGGTCCTCGCGCACGAAGGGTGGGACCCCGAACAACTAGCCGAGGTCTTCGCCAGTGAGGTCCGCCAGGTCTTCCTGCTCCAAGTCGCCCCGGACGTCGCTGACGCCGTCGACGCCGATCGCGCGCGTCTGCACGCGTGGGGTGAACGACTCGGCCTCGCGCGCAGCGTACGGGTTCTCGAGACCGTTGGGCGAGCGATCAGAGAGATGAAGAGTGCCCCTGAGAAGATGGTCATGTTAGAAGTCGCGATGGTCCGACTCACCAAGCCCGAGCTCGACGTCACGTTCGAGTCGCTCGACGAGCGGCTCACTCGACTCGAACGAGGGGCGATGCGACCGGTCGCACCGAGCGCACCCGCGACGCCGCCGTTGCGACCGATCGGCACGACCGCGAGCGGGAAGGGGCCCGCACCGACACCGCCCCTCGCGCCGTCGCGCGACGTGACGAGTGCGGAACCCGAACTCGCACCAACGACGACCCCGCCGCCGCTCGACGGAGACGTAGCGATGGCGAAGGCGCCCACGCCGTCGCTGGAGGAGTTTCGATCTCGATTCATCGAGCACGTGATTCCCCGCACGTCGCGTTCCGCGCAACTCTTGTTGCGTTCGGCGAGGATCGAATCGGTCGAGGGCGTGCTGGTGACGATTGCGGTGGCGAGTGAAGAGATGCGCCAGAACACCGAACTCATCGCCCAGGGACTCAAGGGCGCGCTCGAGCACGAATTCAAGTTGCCGCTCACCATCTCGTGGACCGTCGATCCTTCGCTGGTCGGGGCACCCGCAGCCGCCCCGACGCGGCGGACGACCTCGACGCCGCTCCCCGTCGAGGATGACGACGCGGACGTCGACGGGGACGAGACGGTGCTCGTCGTGGAGTCGGCCGCGGACCACCTCATCACCGAGATGTTCCCGGGCGCACAGGAGATCAGGTGAACTACCCACCCGCGCTGCAGTCGGTCGTCGACGAACTCGGTCGATTTCCCGGCGTCGGACCGAAGTCCGCCCAGCGAATCGCGTTTTGGCTGATGCGCCAACCGAGCGAGGACGTGGAGCGTCTCGCGGGTGCGCTCTTTGAGATGAAGACCAAGTTGTCGTTCTGCGAGCGTTGTTGCAACATCGCCGAGACCGGCGGGCTCTGTGCGATCTGCGCCGACTCGCGACGGGACCAGACGACCATCTGCGTGGTCGAAAGCCCCCCCGACGTGGTCGCGGTTGAACGCTCCGGGGCTTTTCACGGTACCTACCACGTGCTGCACGGGGTGTTGAACCCCTTAGAGGGCGTCACCCCCGATCGATTGAAGATCCAAGAGCTGATTCAGCGTCTGCACGGACCCGTGAAAGAGGTCATCCTCTGTTTCAACTCGAACGTCGAGGGCGATCACACCGCGATGTACTTGAGCCGTCTCCTCCAGGTGCCGGGTCTCGTCGTCTCGCAACCGGCCAGCGGACTGCCGGTCGGCGGCGACCTCGAGTTCGCCGACGACCTCACGTTGGGTCGCGCGATAGACGGACGACGAGTCCTCAGCGATTAGGGCGCACTAGGCGAAACGCACCACGCAAAGGGCGCCCGCGATCACGCTGTAGATCGCGAAGGGCGTGAGCGTCTTGGTCGCGAAGAAGCGCGTGAGGAAGCGCACCGCGAAGTACGCGGTCACCATCGCGAAGAGCGCGCCGACGAGGGTCTGGGTGCGCACACCGTCACCGAGGGGACCGAAGAGCTCGGGCAGCTTGTAGAGCCCGGCCATCAAGATCACCGGCGTGGCCAATAAGAACGAGAAGTTGGCGGCGTTTTCGTGGTCGAGTCCACTGAGGAGTCCCGCGACCATCGTCACGCCGCTGCGCGAGATGCCGGCGAAGAGCGCGAGGATCTGCGCACTGCCGATGCGTACTGCGCCGCCGGGGCTGACTTCGGCGNNTCGGCGGCGTGTCGTCCCCGACCCCGGCGTAACGCTTCGCCGAAAAACAAGATCACACCGTTCAGGGTGAGAAAGACGGCGGCGGCGAGGGGCTTGGCGAAGAGTTCACGCAACGTGCTCTCGAGCAGGACGCCGACGACGCCCACGGGGATCGAACCAATGGCGAGCAGGGCGANNCCCCACCCACGTGCGCCAGTAAAAGGCGATGAGCCCGAGCGCGGTGCCGACGTGGAGCCCGACCAGAAAGACCAGGAAGAAGGACTGCTTCGTGCTCTGGGTGGACACCAGATTGTGCCAGCCAAAGAGCGCGGGGACCAAGACGCCGTGGCCGAGACTCGAGACGGGAAACAGTTCGGTGACGCCCTGGA
>PKZN01000053.1:13559-15247 GCA_003133075.1 Acidimicrobiaceae bacterium
GCTGCGCGCGTGGGCGAGTGACGCGGGCGAACTGGGTACCTTCGGCCCTGCGACGGCGCTGGTGAGCGCCGCCGCGCGCACTCGCGAAACCTACGAACGATCCTTCGAGGGTACGTCCTTCGTTACCGAGTGCGTGTTTTCTGCGTCGATCTACAACGGGACGCGCGACGTCTCGGCGGAGGACGTGTTCATCGAACTAGCGNNCTCTGTGACGAGTTGCCCGAATCGTTGCGCGAGGGGTTTCCCTTGGCGGGGGCCTTCGTGTTGGGGTTACCCGACGACGAGCCGGTGGGCCGTGGCCCGTACCCACTCGTCGCGCGCTACGTGCCCGCCTAGAGCGAGCGAAGGATTGCGGCGTCGCCCTGACCGCCGCCACCACACAGGGCCACCGCCGCGACGCCACCGCCGCGGCGACGCAACTCCAGCAGTGCGCTCAGCGCGAGACGGGTGCCCGACATGCCCACCGGGTGGCCGAGCGCAATGGCGCCACCGTTCACGTTGACCTTGTCTTCGCTGATGCCGAGGTCGTCGCTGGAGGCGAGTCCCACGGCGGCGAAGGCCTCGTTGATCTCGAAGATGTCGATGTCGCGCACCTCGAAGTCGGCCTTCTTCGCCGCCTGAAGGATCGCTCGCGAGGGTTGGGTGAGGAGCGAGGTGTCGGGACCGGCGACCTGGCCGTAGCTGACGAGTTCGCCGAGCGGCGTCAGTCCGAGTTGGAGGGCGCGCTCTTCGGACATCACCAGGACCGCGGCGCCACCATCGGAGATCTGTGACGCGTTGCCGGCAGTGATGGTGCCGTCCTTCTCGAACGCGGCGCGCAGTGCGCCCAGTGACGCTGCCGTCGTCTCGCCGCGCACACCCTCGTCGACGGTGACGATCACCGGATCGCCCTTGCGCTGGGGAACCGCGACGCCCACGATCTCCTCGGCGAACTTGCCCGAGGCGATAGCGGCGGCGGCTAATTGGTGACTGCGCGCGGAGAACTCGTCCTGGCGAGCGCGACTGATCTGTCCGTGGTTGTAGCGCTCGGTCGCGAGACCCATCGCGCAGTGATCGAAGGCGCAGGTGAGCCCGTCGAACATCATCGAGTCCACCACGGTCTGGTCGCCAATGCGGTACCCCGCCCGGGCGCCGGGCAACAGGTAGGGCGCGTTCGTCATCGACTCCATGCCGCCCGCGACGATGATGTCGGCTTCGCCGGCACGAATCATCAGGTCCGCCAGGTAGATGGTCTGCAGGCCCGAGAGNNTGGCCCTGGCCGGCCAGGATGACCTGACCCATCAAGACCGCGTCCACGCTCGCGGGGTCGATCCCGGTCTGGTCGAGGGCGCCCTTGATGGCGGCGCCGCCGAGGTCCTGGGCACTCAAGGTGGCGAAGGCCCCCGAGAGTTTTCCGATGGCGGTGCGACTTCCGGCGACGATGACGCTACGTGACATGGCGACTCCTTTACGGCGACTCCCGCAGCGGGAACCATCAGAAACGATAGACGTTCGACTTCGCCGCGGGGCCGTCGTCGCGGCGACGGGCGCGGTGCACCCTGCATCGCACCAACTAACCTCGCCGAGATGAGTGAGATTCTCGACGCCGTCCTCGCGGGGGCGTCGCCCGAGACCCTGGCCGAACTGCCCATGGCCACGACCACCCGAGCGGTCTTCGTGCGTCGAGATGAGCAGAACATGTTCGAGGG
>PKZN01000162.1 GCA_003133075.1 Acidimicrobiaceae bacterium
TCCGGTCCGGTGAAGATGTGCAGTTCGCCAAACTCGACTTCTTCGGTGGCGTCGAGGTACCGCGCTGGTCGCACCACGACGAAGAGCGTCGTGCCGTAACGCTCAATCTTCGGTCGCTGGTGGGCGGCGATCGCGTCTTCGACGGCCAGGCCGTGTAGTCCAAACTCTTGGGCCACGGACCTGATTTCCTCAGCGTCGGGTCGGTAGAGGCCGATCCAGGCCATGCCTTTTCGCTCGCGCAGGACTTCGTAGGTCTCTTCGAGACTCTGGGGGTCAGCGCTGCGTCGGCCGTCCACGTACACGGCGTTGTTGACTATGGGCATGTTGACCTCAACGGCTCTGAAGACGACTGTCATGTCGTGACGCGACACGACCTCGTTGACCGCTAAACCTACAGCGTCGTTGCTCTCAAGTAGTAAAGCCGGCCTGCTAGGGCTGACGTGACGCTAACGAACGAGGCGATGGACCTCCGTGACCGTCTGCTCCGGCCCTCCCGTAAGTTCGACGCCCTTTGCGGCCGCCACCTTGCCCATAGCTGGCACGAGAGTTGACTCGACGAAGAGTTGATACGCATCAAGCGATTCCCACACGTCCACCCCGTGAACGCGCCCGTCCTTTACCCAGTGCACGTGAACGACGGAACCGGACGGGAGGTTGCCATCTACGCCCATTTCATCGGTCACTGCGTCTATCAGTTCGACGGTGACCTCAGACGGAAACACTTGCTCAATTAACACAGCCATGCCAACACCTCTTCTTTAGTTTTCTGAGAGATTGTGCCAGATATTCGTCTGTGGCGCACGGTGATCAGGCGACACACGGTGGGTCTGCTTTTGAGTGAATGGCCTCACCCGAATTGCGGTTGTACTGCCCAATTTGGAGTAGATGTTGACAATGCCGTCGCCCAGGAAGGCGTGGTTCCCCCGGATGCTGTCTAGGTTGCTTGACTTAAACGTGTCTAGTAGCATAGACTACGTGAAAGAAGTCGATGGCGAAGCAACAACTAGTGAAGCTGTTGAGGGCTAATGGTGTGCAGCTCGTGCGCCAAGACGGTGACCACGAGGTGTGGCGCGTCGGCGAGTGTCAAACATACGTTCCGAAGCACAAGACAATTTCCGCAGGAGTTTGTCGGAGCATTCGTGACGCATTGGCACCTGCACTGGGTAGGGATTGGATGAAATGACAAAGCCAACGGTCTTTAACTACGAAATACGCCAGGAAGACGGGTTGTGGGTAATTCACGTTCCAGAGCTCGGTCTTGTGACACAAGCGGAGCATCTTCGCGACACGGATCGAATGGCCACCTCCATCATCTCCCTTCACTTGAACGTGAGACCGGAGAACGTCGTGGTCAAGCGATCGAACACCATCGGCTTGCCCAAGGGTGTCGCCGAAGCCGTCGACGCGGCGGTCGAGGCGCGGGGAAGATGGAACGCGGCTCAAAACGAGGCCGGCGTGGAGACTCTCAAGGCGATCCATCGACTACGTGAAAACGGTGTAAGCCTCCGTGATACTGGTTATCTCCTCGGACTTTCACATCAGCGCGTGGCTCAATTACTTGAAGGTGACAAGACTCGCTCGAAATCAGGTACGTCAAGATGACTCGGACCAACTGTTGAATTAAGCAGGTTGGAGGCGGATGGGCTAAGTGGGCATCGGATCCACGACTGAGGGATCATGAGTTTGTTGCGTGGTTGCCACCGCCGATCCAGGGGTTCAAAATCTCTGAAGTGGTAGGGTGGACCCCCTGAGGGGCCGTTGGCGCAGTCTGGTAGCGCACTTGCATGACACGCAAGGGGTCGCAGGTTCAAGTCCTGCACGGCCCACCAAATTTTCGGGAGCAGCAAAGGCATTTTGATGCGACCGCGCGATTTGGTGACCCCACAGAAGAATAACTGCAGCACAGCCTGCAGCAGCAGATTTCCATCCGTTCCGGCAGCTGAATTCCCATTCTTAACGCTCGTTGAGCGCGGTCTTTTTCGTGACGTCAGAGCCCATCACGGCAGTTTCGCCCTGTCGAATTCGTACTGAAGGCGTGGGCGCCGGCGGTACCTCTCTCGCAGTTCGCCGATGAACGCGTCGACATCTGGCGCCCGCGGCGTGCCGGCAGCGAGTTTTCGCATTCTCTTCAGCTTTCGCGAGGCGAATTGATAGTTGCGCGCGTTTGCTTCGAAGAGCTCGTTCTCGACCAAGCGAGTCAGAACGGGCAGTACAGCGAGCGGATCGATTTTCTCATAGGACTTGGCCACTTGCTCCCAGAGATGGTCGTCGTCCAAGTTCAGCGACTCCGCCAAATCCCAGGCGAGTTGAGCATCCTTGAGAGTTGAAAGGGCGAACTGAACAGCGTGGTACGGGTGGCTCCGTAGCGCGAGGGAAACTTCGTCGTGATAACCGTCCCACCTGGTGCCCGCCGCCTTATGGAGTGCGTCTGCGTGGATGGCGTAGGGCCACCTACGGAAAATTGCGAGTCGACAGTCCAGATACTCATCTGGCCGGTGCTCGGCCAGCACTCGAGACCAGTAGTCGGCGCAGTGCAGTGACTGATGTCCGTCGTCGAGTTCAAAGCCTCGCTTAGCCCACTCAATCGCGCGATCAATATCGTCAATCTCTTCGAAGGCCCGAGCTGTGTCTTCGAACCACGCCGCGACGCTGAGATCGCGAGCGTGAGTGCGAATAATCTCAGTGACATCGCGGTCATACACTGCGAGGCGTCGGGCATTCCAATCCAAGACCCATCGAATTTGGAAGTCTGGCGTGGACCACATTTGAATTGCCGGCGAATGGGGCCCAAGGCTTTCGACGATCTCGTCCAGTCGAGCGCGATACAGGCGCATGCCCGCTTCACCTAAGGCGGGAGCGTAAGCGACCGGGTCGAGCTCGAAGTAGTCGACTTCTAGATGGAATTGAAATTCGATCATCCAGTTGACCAACTGGGTGCTCGGCACGTTAGCTCGTGCTGCGACCTTAGGGTGAAGTTCGAGGATGCGCCGGCAGGCACCGCCGATGATGCCGCTCGAATCATCGGCTCTGGCGATCACTTTGATTGAACTCCTCAGCGCTTTGTGCGTGGTTTCATACACGTCGGTCGGATCGCCACTTTCTGTCGCATGCTCCAGGATGTCGATGGCCAGATGCATTCGGTCCCCGTGATCGTTGGCGGTGTCCCAATCACTGAGGTCCGCGCGAGTACGGATGAGTGGCAGCACTGCGTCAGCAAGCTCGGTCATGCGTGTCCTTGTACCTCGTGCGCCACGCCAGAGCGCAACTCATTGCCGATAGGTTAAGCGATGAGGATTTCGCGCGCCCCGTCGCGGTGCAACGCGTGACCAACGTGAACATTTCTACAGGAGCGCCTGGCACGACCGTTGTATTGCGTGACCAAGCGGGGAAACGGTGAAGGCTCCATCTACCAGCAAGCCTCTGACGGTCTCTGGCGTGGCGCGATTTTCACAAAGGATCCCGAATCTGGAAAAGCTGTTCGGCGATACGTTTCTGGTAGGACTCGCGCAGAGGCGATTGTGAAGTTGAGACGTCTTCAGCGTGATATTGAGGAGGGTCTCCCGGCGCCCGACGGTACCGTCACTCTGACCGAACTCTTCAACCGTTGGCATCACGATGTGCTTCGTCACCAGGTAGCCGCGAGCGCGTCGTCAAATTACTTGAGCGTGGCCACCCATCACATACTCCCAACGTTGGGAAGCCAGCGCCTATCTCAGCTGACGACGGCGGATGTGGATCGCCTGCTATCACGAAAGCTCGATTCTGGCCTCGCCGTCTCTTCGGTCCAGCGAATTCGCTCGGTCTTGGCCCAGGCGATCGGTCAGGCAATGCGCTGGGGGTGGGTGAATCGAAACGTCGCGACTTTGGCTCGAGCGCCGAGGGCCGAACGAAGGGAAGGACGCTCGCTTACCCACGAGCAAGCGAAAGCATTCCTGGCGTCGCTCGAGGGTCATCGGAATGAGGCACTGTACGCCCTCATGCTGTCGACGGGTTTGCGCCGCGGCGAAGCGCTCGGACTCCAGTGGCGCGATCTCGACTCGGATAAGGGCCTCCTCCAGGTTCGAAGACAGTTGAAGCGTGAGAATGGATCTCTCGTCACATCCGATACCAAGACGTCGAGGAGCCGACGGACGTTAAACGTGCCGCCACCGATGTTGCGCATGCTCGAGGCTCATCGCCGCCGCCAAGAAGTCGAGAGGGTGCGAAATCGACCGGTGTGGATCGATTCAGAGTTTATTTTCGCGACTTCGTTCGGTACCCCGATTGACCCACGAAATCTCTATCGAGAGTTTCAACGAATTGTTCGACAAGCAGGACTCGGCGACTGGCACCCGCACGAGCTGCGACATTCCGCGGCCAGCCTTATGCTCGCCCAGGGGGTCAAAATCCAGGTGGTGAGCGAAGTTCTCGGACACTCATCGATTCGGATGACAGCAGACGTTTATGGCCACATCCTCAATCCCGACCGAGAGGCGGCCGCCGAAGTGATGGGTGAAATGTTGTGGGGATCGGAGAAGGAAAGTGAGGAGGTCCTGTGAGTCGTTTTGAAGTGCGAATGGCTGTTTTGGTGACCACTGCAGCAAGGTCTGCAGCAGTCGGAGAGTCGTACGCTCCGCAATGACGCCACCGGAATGAATAATAATATTGACATTATATAATGTATGAGTTATAGTACATCGATGGAGTGGGAGGTAGTGCTTCTTGAAGAAGTTGAGTCCTGGTATCGAACTCTGCTTGATGAAGACAACGAGTCGGCTGAGCTGGTTGCTGCGGCGATCAATCTGCTGGAGACGGACGGACCCAATCTCGGCCGACCCCTGGTTGATCGGGTTAAAGGTTCCGATTTGCACAATCTCAAGGAGCTGCGACCTGGGTCACGAGGATTAAGCGAGGTGCGCATAATCTTCATCTTCGATCCGGAAAGACGCGCTGTACTTCTGGTTGCCGGAGACAAGAGCGAGCAGTGGACCGAATGGTATCGAGAAAATATCCCCCTGGCTGAATCAAGGTACAAACGATGGCTAAATGGCGACTATGACGAAGAAATTGGAGGTTAGAGAGATGGCGAAGGCAACAAGATGGAAGGATTTGAAAGAAGATCTTCGTGCGAGTGGAAAATATGACGAAGACAACGTACGCAAGAATGTGGAGCGCCTGCGTTCAGAGATTCGTACGTACCGGCTCGCAGAGATCCGGGAGAACCTTGACATGACCCAACAGATTCTCGCTACACATCTGGGCATCTCCCAATCACGGGTAAGTCAGATCGAGCACGGCGACCTTGATAACACCGAAGTCGGCACCCTTCGCAGTTATTTTCGTGAACTTGGGGGTGAGGTTGAGGTTGTAGTTCGAATCGGCGATGAGCGTCTGCAGATTGCGTAAGTCAACTGCAGCAGATTCTGCAGCAACGTCAACTCTCTTAGTCATATCCATCGAACGACGAGCTTGACCCAGGCGTAAGTTTGACCGCAGATCGATCCGATACGCCGGGTCGTGTGACCATGACACGCAAGGGGTCGCAGGTTCAAGTCCTGCACGGCCCACCAACGGAACCCTTGAAATCATGTATTACTTCGTTTCCTTTGTCTCACTTTGGCCTCGGTTCCT
>PKZN01000016.1 GCA_003133075.1 Acidimicrobiaceae bacterium
GTACCGGTGTCGTCGATCGCCTGATAGGGAGAGAGGACCCCCGTCTGTAACTGCGCCGTGGCGGTGATGAGTTTGAACGTACTGCCTGGCGTGTAGAGACCCTGGATGGCGAAGTTATTAAAGGCTCCTTCTTGGCGCAGCTGCTCGTACTCGGCGTTCGAGAGTCCGTTCACGAAGGAGTTGAGGTTGTAGGAGGGATAGCTCGCCATTGCGTACACCTCGCCGTTATTTGCGTTCATCACGATGGCCGCGCCGTTGGTCGCCTCGGGCGTCTTGCCCGAGACGGGGTCGATCGACTGACGGTCCGCCAAAATCTCCGAGGAGAGATAACCGGTGAGGGCCTTCTCTAAGGGCGTGTCGATGTTGAGCACCACCGAATCACCCACCGTCGGTTCGGTCGTCTTGATCGCGCCGAGCACGTTGCCCGTCGAGTTCACCTCCAAGGTGCTGGTGCCGTCTTTGCCGCGCAGGTACTGCTCGTAGTACGACTCGATGCCGGTCTTGCCGATCGTGGAGTCGGCTTGGTAGCCGTCGTGGGGATTCTCTTGGATCTCTTGGATTGTGATTGGACCGACGTAGCCGAGCACCTGCGCCGCGACGTCGCCGCCGTTGGGGTACGAGCGCGTCGACGCGTCGAGCACCGAGACCCCGGGGAACTCGCTCGGGTGGAGTTTGATGAACTCGACCACTCGCGCGGGCGCATTGCTCATGATGGGGGCTGGCTGGTACGGGTCGTACTGCTGGTTCGCCAGGTCGCTGTTGATCTGAGCGACGCTCAACCCGGTCAGTGACGAGAGCGCGCCCTTGATGGTGGGGTGCAGCGACGCCTCAGCCCGCGAGAGGCGGATCTCGGTGGTGGTGACGTTGCTGACGAGTGGCTTGCCCTCTCGGTCGTAGATCTCACCGCGCGTCGCGGGAATGGTCGTCTTTCGCAACGAGTTGTTCTGCACCGCGTTGACCGACTCGCGATAGTCGATGACCTGGAGGAAGAACAGCCGCACCACGAGCGCGACGAGCAAGATGGCGAAGAACCCCCCGATCACGATCCAGCGACGCTCGGGACGAGACTCGACCTCGTCGGGCGACGCCATGAGGTCACGGATGCCGACCGGTTTGGGTTCGTTGATGCGGCGTCCGCGTCCGCGAAAGGGGTGGAGCGAGACCCACGGGCGCCAGAGGCGAGAGAACCAGGAACCGGTGGGCCGGTCCCGCCACGAACTCTTCACCGTCGCGCGCCCCCGAGGTTCCCCGCCCAGCGCGCCAGTCTCGTCATCGGTCGGGCCAGGAGGAAGAAGGCGATGGCGTTGACGACCATGGCCGCGAAGAGACCGTCACGCCACAGCGAAAAGTTAAACGTGACGAANNACGCCTTCGCGACCGAGACGCGACGCCCCGTAGGCGAGGGCGACGGCGACGATCGCGGTCAGTCCGAAGGGCGTCGTCGTATGGGTGTCGAAGAACACCCCCGCGACCAGCGCGCACCATAGCGACAGCGCGGTGAGTCCCGCCAAACCCATCGCCAGTGGCCAGAGCCACACGAGCATGACGACCACGCCGGCGAAACGGAGACTCGAAAAGATTGAGAGCTGTATCGCGACCACGAAGAGCGTCACGATGGTCACCGTCACCAGCACCCGTCTCACGCGCGGGGCTCCCAGAGCACGACGTCTAAGTAACTGAGATGGCGGAGGTTCGCGGCTGGTTTCAGCGTCAGGTTGTAGGTCGCCGCGCCCGGGGTCAGGACGACCGTCGTTACGGTCGCCACCGGGAGCCCCGCCGGATAGAGGCCGCCGTTGAGGCCGTCGGTCGAGAGTTTCGTGCCCGGGGCGATCTGGGTACCGAGCGGCACGGACGTCGCGCCGAGCCCGTTGTCGAGGCCTCGACCGCCGATGATCAGGTCCGTTGTCCCCTTCTTGAAGGTCACCCCGACCGAGGAGGCGGTATCGGTGATGAGCCGCACCGTGGCGCCGTGCGGCGTGGTCGCGATGACGCTCCCGACGAGTCCACCGTTCGCCACCACCGGCATGCCCACGAGGATCCCACTGTCGCGACCCTTTGAGATATCGACCGTGTCGGCGAAGTTGGTGGGCGAGAACGTGCTGACCTGGGCCGTGACGGTGGGGAGCGAACTCACGAAGGGGACGTTGAGGTTGGTGGTGAGTTGTTGGAGTTCTCGCGCGTACGCCCAGCCCTCGTTGGCCCGCTCCTCGGCCCGGCCGAGTTGATAGCGGAGCTTCTGGTTCTGCGCGACGACGTCGCTGTAGTTAATGGTCCCCGCGAAGAAATGTCCGACGGGTCGCGCGATGGCGTTGACCGCCCAGTTGAAGGGTGTGACGACGACGTTGGCACCGCTGCGCAGTCCCGAGGCGACACCCGTTGTGAGCGCCAGCACCAGCAACGTAGCGAGCGCCGCGAGGGTAAGGGTCCACGTTCGACGGCGCGAACGTTCGGTGGCCACGCGTTAACGCGAAGGACTGGTCTTCAACATGCGCGCGAAGACGTCAAGCTCTTCGAGACACATTCCACTTCCGAGCGCCACGCAGTTCAACGGGTCATTCGCCACAATGATCGGCATGTTGGTCTCGTACTCGAGTCGCGCGGCGAGCCCCGCTAGCAACGCACCACCACCGGTGAGGACGATGCCCTGTTCCATGAGGTCCGAGGACAACTCCGGCGGCGTGCGGTCGAGAGTGACCTTCACGGCGTCGATGATGGCCTGCACCGGTTCTTGAATGGCTTCGCGAATCTGTTCCGTCGAGATCACGACGGTCTTGGGCAGACCCGTGACCAGGTCGCGACCACGAATCTCGGCGCGCAACTCTTCTTCAAGAGGAAAGGCCGAGCCCAACTGCATCTTGATCTCTTCCGCGGTGCGCTCACCGAGGGCGAGCTGGAACTCTTTTTTCACGTAGGCGACCAACGCTTCGTCGAGCTCGTCACCACCGACGCGAATGGACTGACTCGTGACGATGCCACCTAAGGAGATGACGGCCACTTCGGTCGTGCCGCCGCCGATGTCCACCACCATGTTGCCGGTTGGTTCGTGAATCGGAAGTCCCGCACCGATGGCCGCGGCCATGGGCTCTTCGATGATGTACGCCTTGCGCGCGCCGGCGAACTCGGCCGCTTCCATGACGGCGCGTTGCTCGACACCGGTGATACCCGAAGGGACACAGATCACCATGCGCGGCTTGGCGAAGCGTCGCTGGTGTACACGATGGATGAAGTAACGCAACATCTTCTCGCAGATCTCGAAGTCCGCGATGACGCCATCCTTCAGCGGTCGGATGGCTTGGATGTTGCTCGGGGTGCGCCCGATCATCCGCTTGGCCTCGGCGCCGACCGCCAGGGGCTTACCGTCTTTCACGTCGACCGCCACTACTGAGGGCTCGTTCAAGATGATGCCGCGACCGCGCACGTACACCAGGGTGTTGGCCGTACCGAGGTCCACCGCCATGTCTCGGCCCAGCAAAGAAAATCGACCGTCAGCCATCATGCCCCTCTTTTGTGGCGTCCGACGCGCCACGCTTTCCTACAAGGCTAGGGCAAGAAGGTGGTCGCGAACCAGTGGAAGCGTCAGACCAGGTCAGAAAAGAAGATGGCGATCTCTCGCTGCGCCGATTCCTCAGAGTCTGAACCGTGAATCAGATTCTCGGTGCCGTGGGTGGCGAGGTCGCCACGGATGGTTCCGGAGGCGGCTTCGAGTGAATTCGTGGCGCCCATCATGGTGCGCACGATCTTCCAGGTCTCCTCGGGTCCCTCGATGATCGCCAGCAGTGACGGACCACGCGTGATGAACGCCACCAGCGTGTCGAAGAAGGCCTTGCCCTCGTGTTCGCCGTAGTGTCGCCGGGCCGTCGCCTCGTCGATGGTGCGCAACTCGGCCGCGGCGAGGCGCAGTTGGCGTCGTTCGAAGCGTCCGAGGATCTCCCCCACCAGTCCCCGTTCGACGGCGTCGGGCTTGAGAATGACGAAGGTTCGACTCACGGTTGGCACCCTAACAGTCTCAAAGGGAATGTCGAGATGCGACGTGCAGCACCTCGCCACGTACTTCCGCGACGAGATAAAGACTCCCCGCGACCACGATGAGGTCGTCGTCGCTCGAGCGCTCGCGCGCGTGCGCGAGGGCCGATTTGGCGTTGGGGTGCGCGAAGGCGATCGCGCCGTGTCGCTGCAGCACCGCGACGAGTTCGTCCACCGGCACCGCGCGAGGCGAGCGCGGGGCGCAGCAGTGGAACTCGACGAAGCCTGCGCCCACGAGCGGGGTGACCATGTCGTCGAGGTCACGGCCGGTGAGCATGCCCAAGACGCATCGTCGTTCCCCGCGCACGTCAAAGGCGCCGTCCAAGGTCGCGACTAACGCGCGCACGCCGGCGGGATTGTGCGCGCCGTCAATCACGATCATCGGGTTTCGACTGATGACTTCCATGCGGCCGGGCATCTTCGCGTGCGCCAGCGTCTCGGTGACCACCGCCTCGCCGAGGGCCCGCCCGAGAAACGCTTCGGCGGCGACAACGGCCGTGGCGGCGTTCACCCCCTGATGGATCCCGTGGAGCGAGACGAGCACCTCGTCGTAGTGCTCGAAGGGCGTGCGCAGCGATATCGCCCGCCCGCCGAGGGCCAGTTCGTTCTCCTCGAGTGCGAACGCGTCGCCGAGTAGCCACAGCGTCGCGTGGAGTTCGTCGGCGCGCCGCTGGGCGATCTCGACGACGATCGCGTTCGTCGTCGCGACGACCGCAATCGCGTCGCGGCGAAAGATGCCGACCTTGTCCGCCGCGATCGCCCCGACGGTGGTCCCGAGCACGGCGGTGTGATCGAGGTCCACGTTGGTCAGCACCGCGACCTCACTGTCGATGACGTTGGTTGAGTCCCACGTCCCGCCCATGCCGACTTCGATGACCGCGACGTCGACGCCCTCGTCGGAGAAGTGCAGCAACGCGGCCACGGTGAGCAACTCGAATCGCGTCAGGGTGATCTGCGACACCGTTTCCACGTCGGAGAGTCGCTCCATGAGCGAGACGAACGTCTCGTCGTCGATCGGCTCACCGCCCACCGCGATGCGCTCGTTGATCGCGTGCAGGTCGGGACTCGTGAAGGTTCCCACGCGCAGACCCGTCGCCCGCAACAAGGCGCTAATCAGCGTCGTCGTGGTCCCCTTGCCGTTCGTGCCGGTGACGTGGATTGACGGATAGTCGCCCTGGGGGTCGGCGAACTGGGCGAGGGTGTCGCGAATGGGCTGCAGGGTGGGGTCGGGTTGACGATTGGGCGCGACGCGCTCGTAGTCAACGTGTGTTTCCAGCCAGCTCAACGCTTCGGCGTACGAAGCGAAACGCACGGATTAGCTCGCGCGACGGGTGCGCGTCGCCTTTCGCATTTCGTAGGTGGGCGCCTCGTGCTGGCGGACGGTGGCGGCGGTAACGACGCACTTGACCACGTCGCTGCGACCGGGCACGTCGTACATCGGCTCTAACAACACGTGCTCGAGGATCGAGCGAAGCCCGCGCGCGCCGGTGCCCCGCTCCAGCGCCAAGTCGGCGATGGCTTCGAGGGCCTCAGGTTCGATGACCAACTCGACACCGTCCATCGCGAGCACTTGTTGGAACTGTCGCACCAGGGAGTTCTTCGGCTCGGTCAACACGGCGATCAACATCGTGCGGTCGAGTTGCTGGACCGCACCGACGATGGGGAGGCGACCGATGAACTCGGGGATGAGGCCGAACTTGACCATGTCCTCGGGCAGCACGTGGCGGAAGAGTTCGATGTCGCCCTTGCGTTTGGACTCAACGGGCTGGTTAAAGCCCATTGACTTCTTCCCCAGTCGACGCTCGATGATCTCCTCGAGCCCGGCGAAGGCGCCGCCGCAGATAAAGAGGATGTTGGCGGTGTCGATGTTGATGAACTCTTGGTGCGGGTGCTTGCGACCACCCTGGGGCGGCACGCTCGCAACGGTGCCTTCGAGGATCTTGAGGAGCGCTTGTTGCACCCCTTCGCCCGAGACGTCTCGGGTGATCGAGGGGTTCTCCGCCTTGCGGGCGATCTTGTCGATCTCGTCGANNTAGATGATCCCGCGTTCGGCACGCTTGACGTCGAAGTCCGCCGCCGAGAGGAGTTTTAAGAGGATGTTCTCCACGTCTTCGCCGACGTAGCCGGCCTCGGTCAGGGCCGTGGCGTCAGCGATGGCGAAGGGCACGTTCAACATCCGCGCGAGGGTCTGGGCGAGGAACGTCTTGCCACAACCCGTCGGTCCGAGCAACAAGACGTTCGACTTGGCGACTTCGACGTCGTCGTCGTGCAGTGGTCCGGTTTGAATGCGCTTGTAGTGGTTGTAGACGGCGACCGCGAGGATCTTCTTCGCGTCGACTTGTCCGATCACGAACTCGTCTAAGAACGCGGAGATCTCACGCGGGGTGGGTAGTTCGTCGAGGATGAACTCGGGACGGTCCCCGAACTCGTCGGCGATGATGTCGTTGCAGAGGTCGATGCACTCGTCGCAGATGTACACGCTGGGTCCCGCGATGAGCTTCTTGACCTGTTTTTGACCCTTCGCGCAGAAACTGCACTTAATGAGGTCGCTGCCTTCACCGAACTTTGCCACGGACACCCTCCGACACGCCTACCGCCGCGCCTATCCTACGGGCCCGGACCCCAAAATCGAGGTACCTACGGCCGTGCGGTAATAACTTCGTCAATCAGGCCGTATTCCACCGCTTCTTGCGCGCTCATGATGAAGTCGCGGTCNNAGGTCCTTCATGCGAAGTATCTCGCGGGCCTGGATCTCGATGTCCGACGCCTGTCCCCCGACGCCGCCCCAGGGCTGGTGCAGGAGGACTCGAGCGTGCGGCAACGCGAAGCGCTTGCCGTGCGCCCCCGCGCCGAGCAGCACCGCCGCCGCGGACGCGGCTTGACCGAAGCAGAAGGTCGACACGTCGGACTTGATGTACTTCATGACGTCGTAGACCGCGAGCAGTCCGGTGATGTCGCCACCGGGTGAGTTGATGTAGAGGTTGATGTCCTTATCGGGGTCCTCGGACTCGAGGAAGAGCAACTGTGCGCAGACCAAGTTGGCGATCGTGTCGTCAATGGGCGTACCCAAGAAGATGATGCGCTCGCGCAGGAGTCGGCTGTAGAGGTCGTAGGCTCGCTCGCCGCGGTTCGAAGATTCAACGACCGTCGGGACGAGGTAGTTCTGGGCTCGGTAGTTATCGTTCACGTCAACAGCCTAGGCGTCGAGGTTCTCGGATTGGTCCGCCGTCAACAGCGTTCGGTCAATTTCGACGCCTTCGGGATCGACGTAGGTGACGTGCTCAGTCAGCCAGCGCGANNGGGGTCACCTTCATCGCCGCGGCCGTGGTGACGAGTTCGTCTTCGACCTCTTCGTCGCTCGCGTCGAGTCCCTCGGCGCGTACGAGTGCCCTCAGCGCCAAGTCGATACGCACGGCCCGAACGGCGTCAGCGCGCAGCGTCTCTAACAGCTGGTCCGAAGTCTGGTTCGTCACCTGCAGGAAGGTCTCCAGGTTCAACTTCTGTTGTTCCAGTCGGTGGCCGAGGTCGTGCAGTCGCTCGTTGGTCTCATCTTGGACGAGCGCGTCGGGCACGGTCGCTTCACTCACGAGGTCACTCAGCGCCATCAGCACCGCGTCGCGCTGGGACATCTGGGCTTCCATGATTCGTCGGCGTCGCATCTGATCGAAGATTGCGTCGCGCATCTCCTCTTCGCTCTGCCAGTCGGTGTTCTCTTGGACCCACTCGTCGCTCAACTCGGGCAACTCGCGCTCNNATGATCAGGTCGTCCACGCCCTCAGTGATCGCGCCCGAACCGACGGTGTACATGAAGTCACTCATGTCCAGGGGCTCCTCGTCAGTGTCGATCTGGGCGACGTGGACGTCCATGGTGACGAGGTCGCCGGTGACGATGGGTCGCTCGACGTCGCGCAGCATCGCGTCGGTCTCTCGGAATCGGTCGATCTGGGCGTTCACCTCGTCGTCGGTGACAACGGGAGAAGGAATGGTCACGCGCAAGTCGTTCTGACCCGTGATCGAGACTTCAGGACGAACCTCGACGTCGGCTTCGAAGACGAGGTTGCCGTCGTCTTCACCCGCGGTGATGTTGATATCGGGTTGGGCGATCGGGTCGATCATGGTGTCCGAGACGGCGTGGGCGTAAAAGTCGGGGATGGAGTCGCGAATCGCCTCGCCGCGCAGGGCACTCGGTCCACCGAGGTGGGCCATCAGCACGTTCTTTGGAACCTTGCCCTTGCGAAAGCCCTTGATGGAGACCTGCTTGGAAAGTTTCTTAGCGGCGGCGTCGATCGCCTCGTCCATCTCGGGTTCGTCGACTTCGACCGTGAGTTTGACCCGGTTGTTTTCAAGGGTGGTAGTGGTTGCGCGCATAGGAATCGCCAGCCTACCGGGTCGTGTCGATTCTCTAAATCATGATTGCGAGGCCCTCGGCGAAGGCCGTCGCAAGCTCCTCGTCGCCGCGCACGTCGGTCGCGGAGGCCCGCAGAAACGCGTCGGCGGAGATACGACCCGCAGCGCGGCGCCAGAAGAGCGCGACGGCGGTGGTGAGTTCTAAGTCCGGTACCGCGGCGCTGGTCTCGAGGGCCTTTGCGCGACCCTCTTCGACGCGGAGCAGGACGCTGCGCGCGAGACGACCGGTCAAGTTAACGCGCACCAGGGTGCCGTCTTTCGCCTTCGCCTTTTTCGCCAACACGTAGGGCAGCGCCGATTCGAATCGATTGAGGACGATCTCCTCGCCCGGACCGTGATCGTCGGCGGGCTCTAAGAGTGCGTCGCGAATGTCTTGGAGGTGGATCCAACTGTCGAGCACGCGAGTCTCTTGGAACCGGTGGTAGGGCCGCTCACCTTCGGGACTCCAACCAACCTTCTCCCACTCCTCATCGGTGAGCGCGCGTAACGCCTCCAAAGAACGAGCGGTCGTCGTGCGAAAGAGTGCGAGGAGCTCGGTGCCCGGCGTCGAACGGTACGCCTCAACGAAGGCCTCGTTGAACTCACCGATGGGATTCTTCACGTGCTCCGGGAAGGGGCCCTGGTATTCAGGCACCGGCCCACCTCGCAACATCATCTCGAAGCCGACGAGGTGACTCAACACGTCACGAACGCTCCAGCCCGGACAGGGTGTCGCGAGGTCGTAGGCGTCTTCATCACGTGGCGCCATCGTTCGTTCAATCGACGACCAGGTCTGGTCGAGTGCGTCAATGATCCACTGATACGCCACGGTCCTCCTCGGTCACTCCGATAGTACGACGCGGTCGCAAGAACCTTCATCGAGTGCGGGTCGCCGCAGCGACCGGTTGGACCGAACAGCGTCCTAAGCAACAGTGCGCGCGCACGTCGTTGCGCTCGACGCGGAGCCCTGTCGGCGACCAGGTGGGAAACCCTGCGTAGTAACGTTGCCCGGTGTCGTGAAGAAGTAGCGGGGCGTAGCGCAGCTTGGTTAGCGCGCCTGCTTTGGGAGCAGGAGGTCCCCGGTTCGAATCCGGGCGCCCCGACGGAGAATCAAGTACAAAAGTCGGGCATTTCGATGACTGAAGTCCGGCTCGACGGCATTTGAGACTTCGGCATCACTTCAATGCAAAGTGAGTTTCCTCACTACTTCTCCGCTGCGAAGTGACGCCACTGAGCTTTTGTATTCTTCTCACCGATTGAGTCGAAGCCGCGACGCGGTTCGCTCAGATTGGCTCACCATCGAGCAGCAGCGTGACCTCAATGTTGCCCCGCGTGGCGTTGGAGTAAGGGCAGACAAGGTGGGCGCCGTGGACGAGTTTCGCTGCTTCGGCGCGGTCGGTGATTCCCGGAATCGAGACATCGAGGGTCACGGCTAACTGGAATCCCCCGTCGCCGGTCGGCGACAGACTGACCGATGAGTCAATCGAGACCTCGCCCGGCTCGACCTTCTCTCGTCGCGCCACTCCACCGATGGCGCTTTCAAAACACGCCGCGTAGCCGATCGCAAAGAGCTCCTCGGGATTAGTGCCCCCACCGGTGCCGCCCATCTCCTCGGGCAGACGGAGGTCCACCTCGAGATTTCCGTCGGCACTCTTACCGTGGCCGTTGCGACCTCCGGTGACGTGCGCGCTGGCGGTATAGAGAACTTTGGCCACGGTGACTCCTTTCAACTCGAGCGTCTCGGCACTCGCCGAGTCGCCCTCACCCGTCTGTTCCACACGTTCAAGGTCCGAACGGCACCTCGAGCATCGTGGCTTACTTCACGGGTTGACGTCGTCCAGCGTACGGGGAGCCTGGCGTGGCGGGACCCGCGTCCGCTCAGTACACTCAACGCCAATCATCGATGTGGGGCGTCGACGTGGCGGCCCGTGATGCGCGAGCGAAAAGATCGCTCGACGAGCAAGGGAGAAACGATGCGACGTACATCAATAGGCCTACGCACAGTCGTCGCGTTCAGTGCATTGGCANNAGTACGTCGCTGGTGCCGGTCGCCCAGGGCTTCAGCCCCGCGAGCATTCCGGGCGCGACGGTCTTCGGTACGACGCCCTCGAGCACGCCCGAGCAGGTCTCGTTCATTTTGAACGAGCGCAACGAACAACAACTCGAGTACAGCGTCGAAAGCGGTGTGCGCTACGACCTCTCGGTCAGCCAGTTCGCGCAGTACTACGGACAGAGCCAGTACAACATCAACGAACTCACGACGTATCTCTCCAAGTTTGGGATCACGTCAGACGTGTACCCCGACGACGTCGACGTCTCGACGTCGGGCACCGCGGGTCAGTACGACGCCGCGCTCTCGGTACAGCAGAACCAGTACCACGCGCCCGGGTTCTTCGGGCACAACGGTACGTGGAACGTGCCCGCCCAGAACTTCCACGGTGCGAGCACGGCACCGGAGCTTCCGTCCCAGATTGCCCAGTTCGTCCTGGCGGTCCTCGGTCTCACGAACTACGGACCCTTCGCCAGCCAGTCCATCCACCTCGACACGAGCGTGACCACGCCGCAGAAGGGCAACGCCTCGGCGTGCGTGGCGCTCACGGGTCTCGCTAACGACTGCAACACGCCCTCCACCTTCGAGTCGAACTACGGCCTCTCCTCGCTCGAGAGCTCGAACGCGGGCGCGGGCCAGACCCTCGGCATCGTCACCTTGGCGGCGGTCGACCCCGGCGCGCCGCAGTACTTCTGGCAGAACGTCCTCGGCCTGACCAACACGGGCCGCACCGTCACCATCGAGAACATCGACGGTGGTCCCGGTGCGCCCAGCAACGCCGGCGGGAGCGGCGAGAGTGACCTTGACGTCGAGCAGTCCGGTGGCGTCGCGCCGGGAGCGAACGTGGTCGTCTACCAGTCGCCCAACACCGACTCTGGATTCGCGGACGCATTCTTCACCGCCGCCAGCCAGAACATCGCCGGCAGCGTGTCTTCGAGTTGGGGTGAGTCAGAGACGATCATCGCCGCCGCGGTCGCGGCCGGCGCGGAGACCCCCGCCTACATCGCGTCCTTCGACGAGGCGTTCTTGGAGTTAGCGGCTCAGGGTCAAGCGACCTTCGTCTCGGCCGGAGACTCCGCGGCCTACGACGCCAGCGGCGACCTCGGCACGACCAACCTCTCGGTCGACTCTCCCGGCGACAGCCCTTACGTGACGTCAGCGGGTGGTACCACGCTGCCCTGGAGCGGTACGTTGACGGGTCCTGACGGGAGCGCCACCGTGCAAGTCGCCCAGCAGCGCGCCTGGGGCTGGGACTACCTCTGGCAGCCCTATTCCACCATCCTGGGCGGAACACTCGCTGCCAACGCCGAATCGCTGGTCGTCGGCGGTGGTGGCGGCATCAGTGTCAATGAGCAAACACCGAGTTACCAACGAGGTGTGCCGGGTGTGGACTCCTATCAGGACGTTGAGTATTTGACCCCGACGCAGTACTCCAACCAGTACGGCGCCGAAGAACCCACCGCGTGGAACTTCAACCCGACACCCAACGTGCAGCGCGGCTGGGGATCGGGACGCGCGGAGCCGGACCTCTCGGCGGACGCCGACCCCTACTCGGGCTACTTGCTCTACGCTCCCTCCTTCGCCCAAGCGGGACAACCCGTCCTCCAGGGTGGCTGGGGTGGCACGAGTTACGTGGCGCCACAGTTGAACGGCTCGACGGCGGTCATCGACGCCACACTCGGTCACCGTGTCGGATTCTGGAATCCGTCGATCTATAACTTCGCGACCTCGTGGAACTCGCCCTTCACGACGCTCAACCAAGTCGGGACGTCGAACGACAACATCTTCTTCACCGGCAACCCCGGCACGGTCTACAACGAAGCGACCGGCTTGGGCGTACCCAACTTGGCCGCGTTAGCGCGCGACTTCTCTCACTAGGAAGAACGCCGCGCTCGCGTCAACTTGGCGCGAGCGCGGCGTTTCCCAGCCTGTCGACGCGCTCGTGGTGCCCCCGGCAGGAGTCGAACCCGCAACCTGACGGGTAGAAACCGTCTGCTCTATCCAGTTGAGCTACAGGGGCGTGCCTCAAATCGTAGTGAAGGGTCAGTGGCCACACTGTCCACGTCATATACCTCTGTGCAATACTTAAAGGTCTTGGTGGGCGTAGCTCAGNNTTCGACCCCCGTCGCTCACCCTCAGTGGTCCCCGCGTTCGCTCACGTGCCTGGATGATTTTTTGGACACGAACTAAGACGCGGCGTGTAGATTTCGCATACGACCCGGCATTCGGGGACATTGGGGGTTGACATGACTATCGTTCGCGATTCGTTTTACATCAATGGCGAGTGGGTGAAGGCCACCTCTGGTGAGACATTGGAGGTCACGACGTCGGGCACCGGCGAGCTCTACGCCACCATCCCCGCCGCCACGGTCGCCGAGGCGAATCTCGCCGTCGAAGCCGCCGCCGCCGCCTTTACGGCCTGGGCCAACACGAGTCCCAAGGAGCGCGGTGAGTACCTGATGCGGATCTCGGAGAAGCTCGCGGAGCGTAGTGACGAGATCGCCCTCACCATCGCCAACGAGGTGGGCATGCCCCTCATGCTCGCCAAGGGCATCCAGGTGGGCCTGCCGACGATGACCTTTAGCGACAACGCCCAGCGTGCAATGGACTTCGTGTGGGAAGAAGAAGTCGGCAACTCGACATTGGTGCGCGAACCCGTCGGGGTCGTCGCGGCGATCACGCCGTGGAACTATCCACTGCACCAGATCGCGAACAAGGTAGCCGCCTCGTTAGCTGCGGGCTGCACCGTGGTCTTAAAGCCCAGCGAGGTGGCGCCGGTCAACGCGTTCCTCTTCGCGGACATCGTCCACGAAGTTGGCCTCCCCGCGGGGGTTTTCAACATGATCACCGGCCTCGGACCCGTGGTTGGTGAAGCGATCGTCGCACACCCCAAGACCGACATGGTGTCGTTCACGGGCTCGACGCGCGCGGGCAAGCGGGTGATGCAGATCGCCGCGGAGATGGTCAAGCGCGTCTCGCTCGAACTCGGCGGAAAGTCAGCGAACATCATCTTGGAAGACGCCGACATTCCCAAGGCGGTCGCCGACGGCGTCTTCAAGGCCTATCTCAACTCCGGACAGACTTGCTCGGCGTTGACCCGAATGGTGGTGCCACGTTCGCGCCTCAGCGAGATCGAAGACATCGCGGTCGCCACGAGTGCCGGGTTCATGCCCGCGGACCCCATTACTGGATCCAGCCTTTTGGGTCCGCTCATCAGCGCCGTCCAACAGCAGCGAGTGCGTGACTACATAAACAAGGGCATCGACGAGGGTGCGCGCATCATCACCGGTGGTGTCACGCCACCCGAGGGACTCGAAGCGGGCTACTACGTCGCCCCCACGATCTTCTCGGACGTGCGCAACGACATGACCATCGCCCAAGAAGAGATTTTCGGGCCGGTGCTCTCAATCATCCCCTACGACACTGAAGAAGAAGCCATCGCAATCGCGAACGACTCGGTCTACGGCCTCGACGGTGGGGTGTGGGCGAGCACTGATGAGAAGGCCTTCGAAGTCGCGCGCAAGATTCGAACGGGACGCGTCGAGATTAACGGCGGCGCGTTCAACATCTTCGCGCCATTTGGTGGTTACAAGCAGTCCGGCATCGGTCGCGAGCTCGGTGAGTACGGATTTGAAGAGTTTCTCGAAGTGAAGGCAATCCAGCACAACTAGGCAAAGCGTTTTGGAGCCTGACTAGTTGGCAGTTTCGCGCGCGCACGCCGAATTGAACTTGGTGCGACGCTTCTACGTCGATTTTTGATTGACGTATACGCATTGGTGCCCCGGTGAACACGAATTTGACGTCAATTGCGCGATGACTCGACGGTATAGACTTTCCCCGCGCCGGTAGCTCAATTTGGCAGAGCATTTGACTCTTAATCAACAGGTTGCGGGTTCAAGTCCCGCCCGGCGCACCAGTATTTACAAGGGTTTTCGAGTACTTTTGAAGTTCGCCTCCGAGTGTATCCCACACAAATCCCACGGTAGACGGATTCTTAGTTAGCGTCCGTTCATGAGCGGTGGAATGTGGCAGCGACGCCCAGGCGTCTGGGAGGTCCGCCTCGAGGCAGTTCGCTTTCGTGGGCACTTCTGCCTGAGCGTCTAACGACATTCACATGGTGCTCCTTAGTGAAGAGCGAAATTTTTGCCCTCTACTAAGTAAGGGCCACACATTTTTGGCAAAACCGAACAAGAACTTTTTGCGACGTCTCCAACTCTCTTTAGAACACGAAGATTTCAGCGATTGAGATGATCACTCAGTCAGCCCAGTGGGCCGACTTGGCGCTACGCGCCAGTCGGCCAGGGCACGGGTACCTAGGGCACC
>PKZN01000099.1 GCA_003133075.1 Acidimicrobiaceae bacterium
GCGAAACCGCCGCACATGAAGACTTCGCCGTGGGCGAAGTTAATCAGTCCCAGCACGCCGTAGACCAGGGTGTAGCCGACCGCGATCATCGCGTAGACGGCACCGTTCTGAAGGCCAACCGCTAAATATGTCCAAAACGCCGTGTGAATCTGATCAAAACCACTGAGCCAAAAATGCTCGAATCCCATAGTGCCGCGTGTCCTTTGGGCTTAAAAAGTCACTAGGGCCGGGGTATCACCCCGGCCCTAGTGACCATCAATGATGGCTCAAACTATCAGCCTTCGTTAACGAGGAACGTAATTGTTCCATTCTCCACTTCTGAGATGGCCGACGTACCAGTGTCGTTCCTCAGGTCACCGTCACCCGCGAAGGCGATGGTGCCAGTAATACCCTTGAAGTTCACCTTGTGCAGGTTCGCGACAACTTCCTTGCGCAGCATCGTTGACACGGACTTCGGCGCGCTCGTCTTCGCGAGTGCGGCGATGATCGCGTCGGTCGCGTCGTAGGCCTGAGCGGCGTACTCGGCAACGGAGGCCTTGATCTTGGTCAACTTGTAGTACTCAGTGGCGAGCTTGCCGGTCAAGAAGTTGACCTTGCCTGCAGCACCCTCAGAGAGGTACACACCGTTGGCCGCTGATGCGGGCGAGGTCGACGTGATGAGCGCCGGGCTGTTCGATCCGTCACCAGACATGATCACGTGCGCGCTCGCGGTGTAACCAGCACTCGACAAGGCGCTCAGCAAGAGGCCGAAGTCGGGCGAGTAGCCACCGTAGAAGATCGCCGCAGGGTCAGCCGTCGCAATACCCGTCGCCGCCGGACCGTACTCCGTCGTCGTACCACCACCACCGGTGTTGACGTTGGGGATGTCGCCGGTCGTGACCGTTACGCCCATTGCCGTGGCGTCAGCCGCGACAACCTTCGCGAGTCCGTCACCGTAGAACGAGGAGTCCGAGAGGACCAGCAGGTTCTTGACGTCCTTGACCTTGACGAGGTAGTCAGCGTCCGCTTTGCCTTGGACGGAGTCGTCGGCAATCGTGCGCATGAAGTTGCTGTCCGAACCCGACGCGAGGGCGACGGCGGTGGCCGAGGCACTCACTTCAGCGACGTGCGCCTTCAAGTAGTACGGAGCAGCCGCTTCGGAGGCTCCGGAGAAGGCCGGTCCCACGACGGCGACCAAGTTCTTGGTACCCGTCGCCTTCTGAGCCGCTGCGGGCGACAAGGACGAGGAGCCCTGGTCGTCGAACTTCTCAGGCTTCAAGGTGAACTTGTACATGCCACTGGCATTCGCCGCGTTGATCGCGAGCTGGACACCGCCGTAGATGTAGTCACCGTAGTTAGCGTCAGAACCCGAGAACGGACCCTCGACGCCAATGGTGTAGGTCGCCTTGGCAGAAGCGGCCGAACTGGTCGATGCCAAACCGGCCAACGGGACTCCCGCGACCAGTAGTGCACCAACAGAGGTGGCCACTACCGCTTTATTTAAACGAAGCTTCATGCAACGTCCTTCCTGGATTGTTGTGTTCTTGTACTGCTCACCATTGGTTCACATCGGTTACTCAACCGTAGGTTAAGAAACTGTGAAGAAAACCATCGGAGATTCATAAGCCAACTTGGCCTGCGCTGAACGATACCAGTCAACAAATCAAAAAAAGGGGGCGCCCCTCTAACTGTTCATCCGCATGAAACACCGCACAAATTTACGAACAGGTGTTTGAGTCGGCGACCGGCGTGGTGTAGCCTACGAACAACTGTTCGTTCCCTGGAGGACCACGATGGCTGAAGTCTTGACCCCGATGCGTCGGCAAATTTTGGAGTTCATCGTCTCGTGTCAGCGTGAACGAGGCTTCCCACCCACGATTCGAGAGATCGGCGAGCACGTCGGACTCTCGTCCTCGGCGACCGTCGCGAACCACATCACGGTACTCAAAGACGCCGGCTACATCGAGAAGAACGCCCAACAACCCCGTACCCTCACCGTGCGCCTCGACGTCGCCAATCCCGCACCCGAGCAGCACATCCGACACATCCCCTACCTCGGCGACGTCGCCGCGGGCACCGGGGTGCTCGCGAGTGAGAGCGCGCACGAGATGATGTCGATACCCGAGCAGTTCTCGGGTCGTGGGGACAGTTTCGTCCTACAGGTTCGAGGCGATTCGATGATCGACGCCGGTATTTTGTCGGGTGACTTCATCGTGGTCGAAAAGGGACGGACCGCCAACTCCGGCGAGATCGTCGTCGCCGGCATTCCCGGCGACGAGGCGACCGTGAAGCGCTTCTTCGCCCAAGGTTCACGGGTCATCTTGAAGCCGGAGAACGCCACGATGGAGCCGATGGACTTCGACTCGCACGACGTCGAGATCTACGGCAAGGTGATCTCGGTCCTACGCCACTACTAATCAGGCGTCAGGCGAGCCACTTCCCGAGCGTCTCGGCGTAGGCGTCGAGCTCCTCGCCGGTGACGAGTTCATCGCTTCGATGCGCCAGGAGCGGATCGCCCGCGCCAAAGTTCGTCGCCGGGACTCCGAGTTCGTGAAACGTCGCGACGTCCGTCCAGCCGGCCTTGCCCTGGGGGGGTTGACCCGTTAGCTCGACGAGTGACCGTAACCGTCCATCATTCAGCGCCGGTGGGGCGCTCGCGGCCCAATCGAGGACGCTGAAGGTGTCCTGGTAGGACGTACGCTCGCCCTCGGGGATGCCCAACCGGTCGTACGTGTCCTTGAGCGGGTCGCGGAGGTCGTCGAACTCTCCGAGGAACGTCCGTAACCACGCAACGGCCTCGTCCTTCGTGCGATCGGGCGCCACCCGGTAGTTGATGGTCAGTGTCGCGCGGTCCGGCACGACGTTGGCGGCCACTCCCCCCTCGACGGCGACCGCTTGAAGTTGTTCGGTGTAACTCACTCCGTCAATCGTCACGGTGCGTGGCGAGTAATTCGCCACGCGATCGATGACGACCCCGAGGCGATGGATCGCGTTGAGCCCCGTGAAGGGTCGCGCGGTGTGTGCACGCTTGCCCACGAGTTCTACGCTCACCCGGAGCGTGCCCTGGCATCCCGCTTCGACGACGCCGCCGGTCGGCTCGCCGAGAATTGCCACGTCGGCGCGCAGGAGGTCGGGACGCAGTTCCGCGAGTTCGCTAAGACCCGACTCTTTGCGCGAGATCTCCTCCCTGGCGTAAAAGACCCAGGTCACTTCCTTCGATCGAGGCGTCGCGTCGCGGGCCAACTCCAACATGACCGCGAGTGAACCCTTCATGTCGCACGCACCCACGCCGCGCAACTCATCGCCCACGATGACCGCGTCACCGGCGTCGCCGGGCACGGTGTCGAGATGTCCCGCGACGAGCACACGCGTCGCGTGGCTCCCCGTCGTTCGCGCCACGACGTTGTCGCCCACCCGCTCGACGTCTAAAAACGACGCCGAGCGCAGCGTCGCTTCGACGTGCGCCGCGATCGCCGCTTCCTGGCGGCTCAACGAACTCATCGCCACCAGCGCGTACGCGTCCTCGAGGCGACTCACGTCGCCACGCCGTGGTCGCGAAGCACGTCGTTCAGTGCGACCTTATTGTGGCGTTCCCCTTCACTCATACGCTTGATGATCAACACGCAGGGTAGGAAGAACTCACCGCCGGGATACTCGCGACGACGATTCGCCGAGACCGCGACGCAGTAGTCAGGGACGTAACCGCGGGAGAACTCTTCGCCGCTCTCGGCGTCAATCACGGGAATGGAGGGATTCAAGATCGTTCCGGCACCGAGTACCGAGCCGCGTCCCACGCGCGCACCGTCGACGATCATGCAGCGACTGCCGATGAACGCGTCGTCTTCGATGACGACCGGCACGGCGTTCGCCGG
>PKZN01000084.1 GCA_003133075.1 Acidimicrobiaceae bacterium
GACGCGATGCCCAAGGGTGGCACGCTCTGTATCTCAACAGCATCGAGGATGATCACCGAGGCGGAATGGACGATGTTCGGCGTCGCCCCAGGGTCCTACGTCTGCATACGTATCAGCGACAATGGTGGTGGGATGTCCAATGAGGTCCGCGACCGAGCGTTCGAACCGTTCTTCACCACCAAGCCTCGGGGCGAAGGATCGGGTCTGGGACTGGCCACGGTCTACGGCATTGTCCTACAGACTGGCGGGTCAACGAAGATCTATACCGATGAAGGTGTGGGAACGACGATCACCATTCTGCTGCCGGCCGCGCGAAGCCAGAGCGACGTCGTCCAACCTGAAGAGGGCCACGGTGGCCCCGTTGGAGGGACCGAGACGATCCTCGTGGTCGACGACGAGGAGGGCCTGCGCGAGGTGGCTCGCCGAATTCTGACTCGCAACGGCTACGTCGTGATCACCGCGACCTGTGGCGCCGAGGCGATTGAACTCGCGGCGCTGAACGAAGGACCGATCGACCTCCTTTTGACCGACGTCATCATGCCCCAGATGCAGGGACCGAGCGTGGCGAGGGAAGTGAAGAAGGTCCTCCCGAACATCAAGGTGCTGTTCATGTCGGGTCACGCGCAACCCGTCCTCGAGGCGGAGTCGGTCCTCGGGACGGAGTTTCTCTTGGTAGAAAAGCCCTTCGACCAGAAGCTTCTCCTCGACCACGTTCGCCGTGCCCTCGACGTTGCGGTGAGGGTCGAAAGTTAAAGGTATCTCGCAGGGATCGGCCCCACGGGTTCCCCTGGCGGTCACGTCGGCGACGCGCGACGGCAACGTCTCGTAGATCTTGAACTTCGATGTCATGATGGAGCCCGTCGCGCGGCGAAGGGCGAGGCTAAAGGAGTACGACGGTGAGTCGAGTGCCGATCATTATTGGTAGTGAGAGAAGCGAGGCCGGGCTCGCAGCGGGTGCGCGTCTTCTTTCTCACGGCGCATCATCCCTCGACGCCGTCGAGGCTGCGCTGCGACTGTGCGAGGACAATCTCGACGATCACTTCATCGGCACGGGCGGTCTGCCCAACGCGAGAGGCGAGGTCGAACTCGACGCGTCACTCATGGTCGGCTCGACTCGGGCCTTCGCCGCGGTCGGGGCGATCAAGGGCTACGGCAACCCGATTTCCGTGGCGCGAGCAGTTTTGGAGAATCTGTCCCAACACTGTTTGCTCGTGGGCGAAGGAGCGGAACTGTTTGCCGAGGAGCACGGTTTTGAGCGAACCGAGTTGTTGACCGACGCGGCCCGCGAGCTCTTCTTCGCGGCGCTGGCGCCGTCGAAGCAGTCCGTCGAGGGTGAGAACACTCCCGCCCTCCCCGGGGACGACCTCTATCGAACCAGCGCGCTCGAACTGGTGCGGCGCCTCGCGCCCCACGGCGGTCCCTGGGGAACGGTCAACGTGCTTGCGCTCGATGAGGCCGGCGAGATGGTCGTGGGCGTCTCGACGAGTGGGTATCCGTGGAAGTATCCCGGTCGCGTGGGCGACTCGGCGATTGCCGGCGCCGGAAACTATTGCGATCTGCGCTACGGCGGTGCGGCCTGTACGGGTCGCGGCGAACTGAGCATGAGGGTGCTCGGAGCGCGCAGCGTCGTGGACCATCTGGCGAACGATGAAGATCCGACCGAGGCGTGTCAAGCGATGTTGCGCGAGGCGGCGACGTTGCCCGACGCCTTTCGTTCTGAGATGCGCACCCTGTGCCTCACCCCCGACGGGCGCCACGGGGCCGCGGCGGGCCAGCGCGGCGCGACCTACAACGTCATACGCTGCGACGAGGGAGAACTGGAAGTATTTCCCCGCGCGTTGGTGTAGTGAAGCTTCGTTAGAGGTTGCCGACGATCCAATTGATGCACGCACACAGCGACGCCACGTCCTCGGAGTCGACACTCGGGAACATCGCGACGCGCAGCTGATTGCGGCCCAACTTTCGATACGGGTCAGTGTCGACGACCCCATTGGCGCGCAGCACCTTTGCGATCACGGTGGCGTCGATCTCGTCGGAGAAGTCAATCGTGCCCACGACGTTGCTGCGGTCGGCGGGGTTGGTGACAAAGGGCGTCGCGAAGTCCGACGCTTCGGCCCAGGAGTAGAGGATCTCCGCGGACTTGCGCGAACGACCAGCGGAGAAGCTCAGGCCGCCGTTGTCGTTCATCCACTTGATCTGGGACGCCAGTAAGTGAATCGTCGCTAGGGCGGGCGTGTTGTAGGTCTGGTTGAGTCGTGAGTTATCGAGAGCGATCTTGAGGTCGAAGAAGGCCGGCGTCCAACGACCCGAGGACGCGAGCGACTCGATGCGCTCGATCGCCGCGGGGGAGCAGAGCGCCAACCAGAGCCCTCCGTCGGAGGAGAACGACTTCTGTGGCGCGAAGTAGTAGCAGTCGAACTCGCTGGCGTCGACCATGAGGCCACCGGCGCCCGAGGTCGCGTCCACGGCCACGAGTCCCGTGGCACCGGCCGGGCGCACAATGGGCATCATCACGCCGGTCGAGGTCTCGTTGTGCGTGAGGGCGTAGAGGTCGACGCTCTCGTCGGTCACGGCCGTGGGGTGCGTACCGACCTCGCTGGTGATGATGGAGGGGTCTTTGATGTGCGGCGCTTCCTTCGCGGCGCTGGCGAATTTCGAGGAGAACTCACCGAAACTCAAGTGCTGGGACTGCTCGGCAATGAGGTGAAAGGTCGCCGCGTCCCAGAAGCAGGTCGTGCCGCCGTTGCCGAGAAGTACCTCGTAGCCCTCGGGGAGGTTGAAGAGCGCGGCGAGTCCGTCTCGCACTTCGCCGACCTTCGATCGGACGGTCGCCTGACGGTGCGAGGTGCCGAGGTAGGTCGGGGCGTCGGCGACCAGCGCGGTGATCTGCTCACTTCGTATCTTCGAAGGACCGGATCCGAAACGTCCGTCGCGCGGTAAAAGGTCGGTGGGAATCTGGAGGGTGTCGGGGGAGCTCATAGACTTATTCTTACGGAAATCGAACGGAGCCATGCAATGAGTCCCAGAGTGAGCGACCTTTTAGGCGGCCTGGCCCCTAGCGCGACGCTGGCGGTGGACGCGAAGGCGAAGGCCCTGAAGGCCGCGGGCGAGCCGGTGATTGGCTACGGCGCGGGCGAACCCGACTTCCCCACCCCGGTGCACATCGTCGAGGCCGCGGCCAAGGCCTGTTACGACGCGGCGAACTACAAGTACACCCCGACCGCCGGTCTGCCCGAACTTCGCGACGCCATCGTCGCGAAGACGATGCGTGATAGCGGCCTAGCGATCTCGGCCAACCAGGTGCTCGTGACCAACGGGGGCAAGCACGCCGTCGCCACGGCCTTCATGAGCGTGCTCAACCCCGGCGACGAAGTCCTGATCCCGGCGCCATTTTGGACAACCTACCCCGAGGCCGTCTACCTGACGGGCGCGACCGCGGTGCCGGTGATGACGAGTGAGGCGAACGGCTTTCACGTCACCGTCGAGGACCTTGAGCGGGCACGTACCGACAAGACCAAGTTGCTCGTCTTCGTGTCGCCATCGAACCCCTCGGGCGCCGTCGTCTCGCCCGAGGAGGTAGCGGCGATTGGACGTTGGGCCGCCGAACACGACGTCTGGGTGCTCTGTGACGAGATCTACGAGCACCTGGTCTACGGCGACGCCCGCTTCGTGTCGATGCCGGTGGTGGCGCCCGAACTAGCGGATCGCTGGATTGTCGTCAATGGTGTCGCGAAGTCCTACGCGATGACCGGGTGGCGGGTCGGCTGGATGATCGCGGCACCGGACGTGATGAACGCCGCGATCAACTACCAGAGCCAGACGACTTCGAACATCTCGAACATCTCCCAGCGTGCGGCGATCGCTGCGCTCACCGGGGACTTGATGGCGGTAGGGGAGATGCGTGCGGTCTTTGATCGTCGACGCCAGACCATGACCTCAATGTTGAACGCGATTGACGGGATCAGTTGCGCCGAACCCGAGGGCGCCTTTTACTGTTACCCGAACGTGTCGGGTCTGCTCGGGCGATCGCTCCACGGCCGCGTCGCGAACTCCTCGGCCGAACTAGCCGAGGTGCTGCTCGAGACGATCAAGATCGCGGTCGTCCCGGGCGAGGCCTTCGGCACGCCGGGCTTCTTCCGGCTCAGTTACGCCCTGGGCGACGACGACCTCAAAGAGGGTCTCGAACGCCTGGACGCCTACGTCGCCGCGGGCTGAGTCGCTGTCTCCGTCCCGTAGTCTGGCTCTTTGAGCGAAAGGTAGTCCGTGGCCCGAGTACTAGTAACCGAAGAGATTGCCGACTCCGGTCTGCAAAAACTGCGCAACGCGGGCCACGAGGTCGACATTCGTCTCGGGCTCTCGCCCGCTGAACTCCTCGAGGCCGTGCCCGGCGCGCACGCGCTCATTATCCGTTCGGCCACCAAGGTCGACGCCGCGACGCTCGAGGCGGCGGGGGACATGATCGTCGTGGGACGCGCCGGTATTGGCCTCGATAACGTCGACGTCGTCAAAGCGACGGAACTGGGTGTCATGGTGGTGAACGCCCCCGTCTCGAACATTCTCTCGGCCGCCGAACAGACCATGGCCCTCCTCCTCGCCCAGGCCCGAAATATTCCCCAAGCCAACGCGTCACTCAAAGCTGGTAAGTGGGAGCGCAGCAAGTGGGAGGGCGTCGAGCTTCACGGCAAGACCCTCGGCGTCGTCGGCCTCGGCAAGATCGGTGCCCTGGTCGCCCAACGAGCGTTGGCCTTTGGGATGCGCCTCATCGCCTACGACCCCTTCATCTCAGAAGAGCGTGCCCGCCACATGGGCGTCGAGCTCGTCGACCTCGACACGCTGCTCGCCCAGAGTGACTTCATCACGATCCACTTGCCCAAGAACAAAGAGACGACGAACTTGTTGAACGCCGAGTCGTTCACCAAGGTCAAGCCCGGCGTGCGCATCATCAACGTGGCTCGAGGAGGCATCGTCAACGAAGCCGACCTCGCTGAGGCGATCGCCGCCGGCCGCGTCCAGGGCGCCGCCCTCGACGTCTTCGAGAAGGAACCAACGACCGAGTCACCACTCTTCGAGTTGCAGTCGGTGGTCGTGGTTCCCCACCTCGGCGCCTCGACGTTCGAGGCCCAAGACAAAGCGGGCGTCACCATCGCCGAGCAGGTCGAATTGGCGCTGGCGGGCGACTTCGTGCCCTACGCCGTGAACGTGTCGGCTGGTGAGGTCTCGAACTCCGTGAGTCCCTTCATGGGACTCGCCGAACTACTGGGCCGATTCATCGGAGGGCTACTCGACGGCAACCCCGGCGACCTAGAAGTGACCTACCAGGGCGAGCTCGCGGGGGCGGGCACCAAGATCTTGACACTCTGTGCCCTCAAGGGACTCCTGAGCTCAACCGGCCACGACGGGGTGTCGTTCGTGAATGCGCCGCAGTTGGCCGCCGAGCACGATCTCACCTACTCCGAGGTCTCCTCGGTCGCTTCGGCCGAGTACGTGAGTCTCATCACCGTGAAGTCAGGTGGCCACACGGTCGCGGGAACGTTGATGACCATCGGCACTCGCGTCGAGACTCGCATCGTCAGTGTCGACGGTCACGCCGTCGAGATCGCACCGGCCGCCTCGATGCTCGTCGTGCACAACGACGACCGCCCGGGCATGATTGGCCTGGTCGGACTGGCACTCGGTGGTGCAGACATCTCGATCTCTTCGATGGCCGTGGGTCCTGATCCCGAGACCAAGACCGCCTTGATGGTGCTCTCGACGCTCGCACCCACGCCCGTCGAGGTCATGGAGAAACTCCGTCAGACTGACGGGATCCAAGACATCCACCTGATCTCACTGCGCTAGGGCGACCGCCGGAGTCGGACTTAGTCGTTCCCCATCAGGCCGATTAGGTCGACGCGCTCCATGACTTCATCGGTCAGCAGCGGCAAGACGTCCAGGGCCGTCATATTCTCACGAACCTGATCGGCCGAGGACGCGCCGGTGATGACGGTTGAGACGTTGGGATTCTTCGCGCACCACGCCAGCGAGAACTGGGCCAGGGAGACGTCGAGGTCGTCGGCGATCTTCTTGAGCTCGGCGACCTTTTTGTTGCTGGCTTCGTTGGTGAGCATTTTGCGCAACCACTCGTAGCCCGGCAGGGTGGCCCGAGACCCCTCGGGCACGCCGTTCAGATACTTGCCCGTCAAGAGTCCCGAGGCGAGAGGCGACCAGATGGTCGTGCCGAGACCGATGTCCTCATAGAGGCGCTTGTACTCCTTCTCCACCCGCTCGCGGTGCAAGATGTTGTACTCGGGCTGTTCCATGACGGGCTTGTGGAGGTGGTGGCGATCGGCGATGTCGTAGGCCGCTCGAATCTCGTCCGCGGTCCACTCCGAGGTGCCCCAGTAGAGGGCCTGGCCTCGTTCGATCATGTCGCTCATCGCCCAGACGGTCTCTTCGATCGGCGTGTTGGCGTCCGCTCGGTGACAGAAGACGAGGTCCACGAAGTCCAGACCCAGGCGCTCGAGTGAGCCCTCGATGGCCTGGGTGAGGTACTTGCGGTTTAGTGTGTTGCGCATGTTGGGACCAGGGTGGAGGCCCCAGAACAACTTCGTGGAGACCACGTACTCGTGGCGCTTCCAGCCCAACTCCTTAAAGGCGGCGCCCATGACCCGTTCGGACTCGCCGGCCGAGTACGCCTCGGCGTTGTCGTAGAAGTTCACGCCGGCGTCGTGGGCGGCGGCCAGACACTCAGCTGCTTGGTGGGCGGTCTCGATCTGGTTGGCGTTGGCGAAGGTCACCCAACTGCCAAAGGACAACAGACTGACTTTGAGCCCGGAACGTCCGAGTCGTCGATATTGCATCTCTGCCATGGTGGCTCCTCAATGTGAACGCGAGTGCGTTGGTCTATGCGGTGGGGTTGCGGGGCACGCTCGGCCACTCCTCGAAGGAGATGTCCGAGTCGTCCTTCGGCCGCTTGACGAGCATCACGATACCGCTGACGACGGCGCCGACCACTAACAGCAGCGAAAGCTTGAAAAGAGTTTTGAGGAGTCCCACGAAGATTCAGGTTAGCGTCGATCTCCCTGGACTTTTCGTCCCGTGGCGCTACACTGGGTTCGTGACACATAGCCAGAGCGAACTGCTGCTGTAGGGGGCGAGCCGATGCTCGCCCTCGCCCCCGCTTGCGCGGGGGCATTTTTGTTTCTCTCTGGCTTCGAGGAAAGGATGGACGTTGTGGAGAACCCCCAACAGCCCAGTCCCATGGCCTTTACCAAGTATCGAGCGACGGTGCCGGTTGACCTGCCCGACCGCACGTGGCCCGACCAACGACTGACCCGCGCGCCGAGATGGTGCAGCGTGGATCTGCGTGACGGCAACCAAGCCCTCATCGACCCAATGGACGCCGAGCGCAAACACGTGATGTTCACGCAACTCATCGCCATGGGCTTTAAGGAGATCGAGGTGGGGTTTCCCTCCGCGTCCCAGCCGGACTTCGACTTCGTGCGTGAGATCATCGAGGGTGGTCTCATCCCCGAGGACGTCACCATCCAGGTCCTCACGCAGTGCCGCGAGGACCTGATTCGTCGGACCTATGAGTCATTGGCCGGCGTGCCGCGAGCCATCGTGCACTTTTATAACTCCACCTCGACCCTGCAGCGCCGCGTCGTCTTCGGACTCGACAAAGCGGGCATCACCCAGATCGCCACCGACGCGGCCGCGCTCTGTCGAAGCCTCGAGGCGACGTCGCCCGCGACGGCGTTCTTCTATGAGTACTCACCCGAGAGCTTCACGGGCACCGAACTCGACTACGCGCTCGAGGTCTGTAACGCGGTCATCGACGTCATCGATCCTTCTCCTGATCGACCACTGATCTTGAACTTGCCGGCGACCGTCGAGATGTACACGCCCAACCTCTACGCGGACTCCATCGAGTGGTTCTTAAGCCACGTCGATCGGCGCGACTCGGTGGTGCTCTCGCTGCACCCCCACAACGACCGTGGTACCGCGGTCGCCGCGGCCGAGCTCGGGGTGCTCGCTGGGGCCGACCGCGTCGAGGGGACGCTCTTTGGTAACGGCGAGCGCACCGGCAACGTGGACGTGGTGAACTTGGCGCTCAACCTCTTCTCCCAAGGCGTCGACCCCGAGCTCGACGTGCGCGACATCGATAAGGCGCGCCACGTTGCGGAGTACGCGAACCGTCTCCCAATCCACGTGCGTCACCCCTACGTGGGCGAACTCGTCTACACGGCCTTTTCCGGTTCGCACCAAGACGCCATCAAAAAGGGCATGACGGCGATTGGCGACGAGTACGAGTTCTGGGAAGTCCCCTACCTGCCGATTGACCCCAAGCACACCGGGCGAACTTACGAGGCGATCATCCGTGTCAACTCCCAGTCCGGCAAGGGTGGCGTCGCCTACCTGCTCGAGACCGAGCATGGCCTCGACCTGCCGCGGGCCATGCAAGTGGAGTTCTCCAAGCAGGTCCAAGAGCGCACCGAAGCGACCGGCACGGAGATCTCACCGGCCGAGATCTGGGACGTGTTCACGACGACCTACCAGCCCGAGAACCCGACGATCCAACTGCTCTCAAGCGAGGTGGCCGCCGACCAGCACCTGACACGCATCTTCGCCCAACTCATCGTCAGCGGTCAACACGTGACCGTCAAAGGTGAGGGCAACGGACCGATCGACGCCCTGATGGCGGGGCTGCGCAGTGAGATGGACGTGAACTTCAAGGTGCGCGACTACCACGAACACGCCCTCACCTCGGGCTCGGAGGCGTCGGCCGTCGCCTACGTCGAAGCCGAAGACGACGATGGTGTGACGTGGTGGGGCGTGGGGATGAGTTCGTCGATCCTCGACGCCTCGCTCGAGGCGGTCGTCTCGGCGGCCAATCGTCGACGCTGAACAGGCGCCGTTTTAGACTTATCGCGTGAACTACCACGACGTCGCGATCTCACTGGGTTGGGTGGCGGTGGGACTGACGGTTTGGGGTTCGCTCGCGCAGTTCCTGCGCGTCCGAGCGCACGGAATCGAGGGGGTCTCCCTCGCGACCTGGACCCTGTTCTCCCTGATGGGATGCTTTTGGATCTCCTACGGGATCGATCAGCGTTCGGCGGTGATCATCCTGGGGAGTTTGCTCGTGTTGCCGCTCCAGGTCGGCGTGGTCGCTCGGCTCTCACCGTGGCGCGAACCAGCGGTGCTCGCTCGCGTGGCGCTCTTTGCCTTCGTCGCCTCCGTCATGCCGACGTTGCTCTGGGGTTGGTCGGGCGGCATTTACGGGGCGGGAGTGGTGATGGTCATTACGCGAGGACCGCAGTTGCTCGCCCTCGTGCGCACCCGAGACGCCACCGGCGTCTCGGTGTCGATGTGGATGCTCGGTGTGGCGGCGCTGGCGTGTTGGGTGCTGTACTACCAGAACGCGCACCTCTGGGCGCCGTTCGCCTCGACGGCGTGCGGGGGGCTCGCGAGTTTGGCCATTGCGCTCCTCGCGCTGTGGCGCCACCGTCAGTTTCACGCACCGCGCGTCGAAGCCACCGCCGTCGCGCCAGCCTGATTCGTCACCAGAGTCCCTCGCGCTTCGCCGTTACGATGACCCGATGAAGATCGACGCATTGACTGACGAGGACGAAGTCGCCGTCGTCGCGCTCTGGAGTGAAGTCGGTCTGACGCGTCCTTGGAATGACGCCGCCGCCGATTTTCGACGCGCGTTGGCGGGTCCGACGTCAACAGTTTTCGGCGCGACGTCGGAGAACGGCATCGTCGGTGCCGTGATGGTCGGCCACGACGGCCACCGGGGCTGGGTGTACTACCTGTCGGTGCGCACCGACGAGCAACACCGCGGCGTTGGTGCCGCGCTCATGGCTGCGGCCGAGGAGTGGTTGCGCGCACGCGGTTGTGTGAAGGTGCAGTTGATGGTGCGACGCGACAATGACCTCGCTCGTTCGTTCTATGACCGGATGGGATATGAGGTGAGCGACGTCACGGTCCATGCGCGCTGGCTGGAGCCACGACCGTGATTGTTCGCCGTAGGGGCGGACAGTGTTCCCGTCGCCACGTCACGATCGCGGTCAACCGCAGTGACTACCACCGCCGAGCGGAGGCGCTTGCGCGACCAACTCCCAGCCGAAGGGACCGTCGTTCTCGAGACTGACGGACCAGCCGCGACGCTGGCTCCTCCAGTGCGCGAGGGGAGAGCCGTTCGATGTACTCACCGACGGTGCGCTCCAGCCGAGCTTCGTCAACTGCGTGCTCGCGTAGTCGATGAGTCCCTTACCTGAACGGTCCCACCGGAAGTTGATCTGCACCGTGACGTCATCGAGGCACTGGGTACCGGCAATGCCGTCGAGACTGTCGGGTTTTGGTTCGTCGTAGAAGGCCATCAAGACCGCGGAGGTCTTCGGAACGGCGCCCGAGACGAGTCGCAACCGAGCGAGGATGTGGCCTCCAGGGTCCCCGGGGGGATTGTGAAGTTGGTAGACGAGCGCGAGGCTCGCTACGACGACGACCGCAAACGAGACGATCATGAGGACGGTGCTGATCAACGTGCGCGACGGAGCGACCGTCGAGTCGTCATTTGACATGGTCCCTAGCTCGCGCGGATGTTACCTAGGCGCGCACGGCGTGGCCAGATGCGTCAAAGACGTCCGTGAGGCTGGGTGCTCGACTCGTCACTTCGTATCGCGCGATCTCGTTTTCGCGACGAAGGCTGATGCCAATGTCGTCCCACCCCTCGAGGAGGCGCTCTTGGGTCATTGGGTCGAGGATGAAGTCGCGGCGCCACCCGATCTCGGGCAACTCCACGCTGAGTCGCTCGACATCGATCACGATCAACCTCGAAGGGTCGTCCGTGACGGCGGCCATCAGGCCCTCGACGTCCTCCAAGGAGAGCTGCACGATGACCAGACCCTGCTTGGAGGAGTTATTGCGGAAGATGTCGCCAAAGGATGGGGCGATGACTGCCTCGAAGCCGTAGTCCATCAACGCCCAGACGGCGTGCTCGCGCGATGACCCGGTACCGAAACGCGGTCCCGCAATGAGGATCGACGCGCCGACGTATTCGGGCTGGTTGAGTACGAAGGTGGTGTCATCGCGCCACTCACTGAAGAGTCCTCGACCAAAGCCCGTCCGTTCGACGCGTTTCAGCCAGTCCGAGGGAATGATCTGATCGGTGTCAACGTCCGAGCGCTCGAGGGGCACGGCGCGACCTTCGAGCACGTGCACGGGCTTCACGCGCGTACCTCCTCGGGCGACGCGAATCGACCCATGATCGCGCTCGCCGCGGCGACGACGGGCGAGACCAAATGGGTGCGGCCCCCGCGACCCTGCCGACCTTCGAAGTTACGATTCGACGTCGAGGCGCAACGCTGTCCGGGTGTGAGGATGTCCGGGTTCATGCCGAGACACATCGAACAGCCTGGTTCTCGCCACTCAAAACCGGCCGCGAGGAAGACTTGGTCGAGCCCTTCGGCTTCGGCCTGGTTCTTGACGCGGCGCGACCCCGGAACCACCAGGGCGCGCACGCCGTCTTTCACGCTGGCTCCGCGTGCGACCTCGGCGGCCGCGCGTAAGTCCTCGATGCGAGCGTTGGTGCACGAGCCAATGAACACGACGTCGATGGGGATCGAGCGCAGCGGCGTGCCCGGCGTCAGGTCCATGTACTCGAGCGCGCGGGTAATCGTGTTCTTCTCATCGGCGTCCTCGACGCCGTCGGGCGAGGGGACGACGCCCGAGAGGGCGACCACCTGGGCGGGGTTCGTGCCCCAGGTGATGAAGGGGACGAGGTCGCTGGCCGACAAGGTGATTTCGGTGTCAAAGGCCGCGTCGTCATCCGACACCAATGATCGCCATCGCGCGGCCGCCTCGTCGAACGCATCGCCCGCGGGCACTCCGGGTCGTCCGCGGAGGTAGTCAATGGTCGTCTCATCGACCGCGACCAAACCGGCGCGAGCGCCGGCCTCGATGCTCATGTTGCACACCGTCATGCGTCCTTCCATCGAGAGTCGCTCGATTGCCTCGCCGCGGTACTCGATTACGTAGCCCGCCCCGCCCCCGGTACCCAGTCGTCCGACGATCGCCAAGACGATGTCTTTGGCGCTCACCCCTGGGGGCGGCGTGCCGTCGATGGTCACCGACATCGTCTTGGCTCGTTGCTGGGGGATGGTTTGCGTGGCGAGGACGTGTTCGACCTCGCTGGTGCCGATCCCGAACGCGAGCGCGCCGAAGGCGCCGTGGGTCGAGGTGTGTGAGTCGCCGCACACGATGGTCATCCCGGGTTGGGTGACCCCGAGTTCGGGTCCGATGATATGGACGATGCCCTGGTTCTCGTGGCCGCGCGGAAAGACGGTGATACCGAACTCCGCGCAGTTCTCATCCAACACCTCGAGCTGTCGTCGAGAGATCGGGTCCATCACTGGTACCGAAAGCGGGTCCGTGGGGACGTTGTGGTCGGCGGTGGCGAGTGTCAAGTCAGGACGTCGCACGCCGCGAGCGTTGAGGCGAAGTCCGTCGAAGGCTTGGGGACTCGTCACCTCGTGCACGAGGTGCAGGTCGACGTAGAGCAGCGTTGGCTCCTCATTGGGCGCCGTGACGACGTGGTCTTCCCAGATCTTCTCGTAGAGGGTCTTGGCGACCACGCGCTAACGCTGCCCGAGGATCTTGACCTTCAACACTCCCGAAGGCGCTTCGTATTCGACGACGTCGCCGGCACTGCGTCCAAGCAGCGCCGAACCGAGTGGCGAGGTCGGCGAGGCGACGAGGACGCCGTCGGGCTTCTCCTCGATGGATCCAATGAAGAACTCCTGAAAGTCGGCGTCGTCGTCGCCCTCGTAGACAACCTTGACGATGGAGGCGTGTTGCACGGTGCCGGCGTGCTCGTCGCGCCGGACGAGTTCGTGGTTGCGAATCACGTGGTCGATCTGGCGAATGCGCGACTCCATCTTGCCCTGCGCGTCCTTCGCGGCGTGGTAGTCACCGTTCTCCGAGAGGTCCCCAAGAAGTCGGGCCGCTTCGATGACCCGGGCGATTTCCGTGCGACCGACCGTGGTGAGTTCGAGGTACTCGGCCTCGAGCTTCTCGAGCGTCTCTTTGGTAATCCGGTGAATCTCGTCGGCCATGCCGCACCCCTGGTTAGTGAGGTACCGATTCTACTGTCGAGGGCTTTCGAGACCTCTGCCGGTTTGCTCACCTCGCCCTCGAGCGAGCAAAATAGGAGAAAGAGGGAGAGCAATCGATGAGTGAGCGGCGGAGCCATCGCGTGGCCGTCATCGGTGGCGACGGCATCGGCCCCGAGGTCACTGACGCCGCCCTCGAGGTCGTCAGGAGTGCCGGGGTCGATCTGGCGACCACCTCCTATGACCTGGGTGCCGCTCGGTACCTGCGCGATGGATTCGTCCTCGATGAGGACACCCTGGAGGAGTTACGGGGATTCGACGCGATTCTCCTGGGCGCAATCGGTCCGGCGATAGGCGATACCCGCATCGCGGGCGGCGTCTTAGAGCGCGGACTGTTACTGCGGATGCGCTTTGGACTCGACCTCTATATCAACTTCCGACCATTTCGCGCGGTGGCCGGTTCAATCGCCGACGGCAGCGAGTTCGCGATAGTCCGCGAGAATACCGAGGGTCCCTACGCCGGTGAGGGTGGCGTACTTCGCTACGGCACCGAACACGAAGTCGCTACCCAAGGTTCGGTGAACACCCGCTTCGGTGTCGAGCGCTGCGTGCGCTACGCCTTCGCGCGTGCGGACGCTCTCGCGCGTAAGAAGGTCACCCTCGTGCACAAGACCAACGTCTTGACCTTCGCGGGGGACCTCTGGCGCCGGGTCGTCGCGGAGGTCGCCGGGGAGTACCCCGAGGTCGAGGTCGACTACCAACACGTGGACGCCGCCTGCATCTACCTCGTCGAAGACCCCAGGCGTTACGCCATCATCGTCACCGACAATCTCTTTGGCGACATCCTCTCGGACTTGGCGGGCGCGGTCACTGGGGGCATCGGCTTCGCCGCGAGCGCGAACCTGAACCCCGCGCGTACGGGTGCGTCGCTCTTTGAACCGGTGCACGGTGCGGCGCACGACATCGCGGGCACGGGTCGGGCGAACCCCTTGGCCGCTGTCTCTTCCGCGGTATTGATGCTCGAACACTTAGGGGAGATCGACGCGGCGCGGCGCATCGCCGCCGCGGTGGCAGACTTTGAAGACGACGTGGCCACCCTCGGCACGAACGGCGTCGTGAAACGCGTACAGGAGAGGTTGTAGATGCCCATCACCCCGACCAAGAAGATCTGGATGGACGGGACCCTCGTCGACTGGGACGACGCGAAGGTGCACGTCCTCAGTTTCACCCTGCACTATGGCATGGGGGCCTTTGAGGGTATCCGCGCCTACAAGACGCCCACCGGGGTTGCGATCTTTCGCCTGCGAGAGCACATGGAGCGGCTCCTGCGCAGTTGCAAGATCTTGATGATCGACGTGCCCTACACCTTGAGCGACCTCTGCGACGCGGCGAAGGAGGTCGTGCGGGTGAACGACCTGCCTGAGGGTTGCTACCTGCGACCGATCGTGTACTTGGGATATGGCGAGATGGGCGTGAACCCCATCGGCGCGCCCGTCAACACCGCGATCGCGGCGTGGCCCTGGGGTGCGTACCTGGGCGACCACGCCACCAGTGGCGTCCGGATGAAGATCTCTTCCTGGGCGCGCCACGCGCCCGGGGCGATGCCCACCGCGTCAAAGACGATCGGCGGCTACGTGAACGCGAGTCTCGCCAAGGCCGAGGCGATCCGCGCCGGCTACGACGAGGCGATCATGCTCGGCCCTGACGGCAAAGTGAGTGAGTGCACCGGTGAGAACCTCTTTATCGTGCGCGACGGGCACCTGGTCAGTCCGCCGCCCTCTGACGCCGGGGCCCTGCGCGGTATAACGCAGTCGAGCATCGTAAAGATCGCCAACGACCTTGGCCACGAGGTGAGTTTCGAGGTGCTTCGTCGCGACGACCTCTACGTGGCCGACGAGGCCTTCCTCACCGGCACGGCCGCCGAGGTGGTGCCGCTCGAGTCGGTGGACGATCGAGTGATCGGCGACGGCAAGCCGGGTCCCATCACGAGTGAGATCATGACGACCTACCACCAGGCGATTCGTGGCGAGCGACCGCAGTACGAGGACTGGCTGACGAGAATTTAACGGCCAAAGAGCGGGTAACCTCGACCCGTGGCGCAACCTTCATTTTCCCCCGTTCCCATCGCCGGTGAAGTTCGGCCAGTCATGACGACGCCGACGCCCGAGATCGGCCGTCGACCCAAACCTGGTTTGGAACGAAGCGCGCACCGCGCGGATGGACCGAGTTACGGGACGCCCGCGCCGGGCGAAGGCTACGCCCTCACCATGGCCGAACGCGAGTGCGCGAAACTGACCTTCGAACACCCCCACGATCTTCACGACGTCATCGTCGGCGTGGGCGTGATCGCGGCCAAGCGCGCGAGTCTCGTCGGTCGCCAGCCGACCCTCGGCGACGTGCACGTCGCGATGGACCTCTACTCGCTGCGCGTGACCTCACCGGTGTCACGGGCTGCGACCAAGGGCTTCGCCGGACTCTCGCACAGTTACGTCGCCCAGCGTCGATTCGCCGACGCCGTGTCGCTCGAGCAGTTAACCGCGGGCGGCAACGACGCCGCGTCGCAGCACTAGAACCCCTCAAAGGACCACCATGAGTTTTGATCTCACGGACGAACAACGAAGTTTCCGAGACGTAATGCACGAGTTCGTCGACCAACGTGTGGCCCCGCACGCGGCACGCTACGACCGAGAGCAAGTCTTTCCCCAGGAGAGTTTCGACGCGTGCGTCGAGATGGAGCTCCCCTCGCTCGGGATCGCTGAAGCCTACGGCGGAGCGGGCGCGGACATGGTCACCCAGGCGATCATGGCCGAAGAACTCGCGAGAGGCTGCGCGTCGACTTCAGTGACGATTCTGATCTCGAAGTTGGGGATGTTGCCGATCATGAACTTCGCCTCCGAGGAGGTCAAGCGCGCGTACCTTCCACGTATCGCCACCGGCGAGATTCAAGGGAGTTACTGCTTGTCTGAGGCCGACGCCGGGTCGGACGTCGCGTCACTTCGTTGTCGCGCCGAGCGTGACGGTGACGACTACGTGCTCAACGGGTCGAAGTACTGGATCACCAACTCGGGCGTCTCTGACACCTATACCGTCTTCGCCAAGACTGACCCCAACGCAGGTGGACGCGGGATCAGCTGTTTCCTGGTCGAGAAGGAGTGGGGTGTCGAGTTCCCCAAGCATGAGGACAAGATGGGACTACGCGCGTCACCCACCGGCGAGGTCGTCTTTCACGACGTCCGGGTACCGGCGACACACCGCATCGGCGAAGAGGGCGAGGGATTCAAGATCGCGATGCACACGCTCGATCGTTCGCGTCCGACCATCGGCGCCCAGGCGGTCGGCATCGCCCAGGGAGCGATTGATTATGCGGGCACGTACATGAAGGGTCGCAAAGCGTTCGGTGCTCCCATCAGCGACTTACAGGGCCTGCGTTTCATGTTGGCCGACATGGCGATTCGCACGGAAGCTGCCAGGGCGTTGGTCTACCGGGCCTGTGCGACGATCGACGCGGGCGATCCCGACGGATCGTTGAGCTACCTCGGCGCCGCGGCCAAAGCGTTCGCTTCGGACACGGCGATGAGCGTGGCGACCGACGCGGTGCAGTTGCTCGGTGGCTACGGATTCACCAAGGAGTTTCCGGTGGAACGCTTCATGCGTGATGCGAAAATCACCCANNGAAGAGTCCTCGCGGACTGGCAAGTCCCTTTCGGCTCTTATTCGAGAAGCCGTCGAGACTGTCTATGGATCATCGCGATCGAGCGCCGACGATCTTGACGTCATGCGCCAAGCATTTGGTTCGTGGACTGACGACCGCGACGAAGGAGCAGCCGTCGTCGAGAGACGTCGATCGGGATCGCGACTCGCTCCTCACCTCCAGCGACGGTCCTCGTCGACACGTCGGTCATTATCGACTACTTGCGGGGCGACGCAGGTGCCGAGACCATTCTCGAGAGAGAACGAGCTCGTGGGCCACTTCACGCGAGCGAGATCACTCGGCTCGAAGTTCTCGCGGGCGTGAGGGAAAGTGAGGCGGGGGGTACTCGCGCACTTCTATCTACCCTCATTTGGCACTCCGTTGACGCCATCGTTGCCGAGCGTGCCAGCGAGTTAGGTCGAACATGGCTACCCAGCCATCAGTCAATTGACGGTGCCGATCTGGCAATCGCCGCGACGGCCATCATTATGGAGGCAACGTTGCTCACGCGAAACGTCAGGCACTTCCCGATGTTCCCTGGTTTGAAGACTCCCTACTGACGTTGCGAAGCTGAAGTTACTGTTTTGCCGGAGTCTCGTCTGGAGTAGATATCGGCTGATTCACCAGAGAAGAGTGGCTTCGACGGACGCGAATGCCGATCCACCAGCGAAATGGATGTGGTGTAGAAACCGAATTAGCAGACGAGAGTCCAGTCAAAGTTCGTGGGGCCGAGCAGCGCTGCCATAATGGACCGGTGAACTACGGCGGCCAGTGCATCAATTCGGTAGAGGGTCGTGACGAGTTTTTGCCTTCCGTCCACCGTCGCCATCAGAACTAAGGGTCTGTGACCGATCCATTGGCGAGCGTCAACACCGTGGTGCGAGCTGCGATATTAAAGATCGACGCGGGCACGACACTCACGACCGTTGACACATTGGATCTGCGGGCTCACTCCAAAGTGAGTGCGGTCATCGGCGTGCCACTACGGCAGCTTCAACAAAAGCGCGACGTCGTGGCGTTCGCCACGGGCGCCCCAGCGGCAGCCGTTAAAGCGCTGCTCGAATTGCTCGCCGCCGGGCCCCTCGAGAGAGTGATCGAGCAACTCGGCGAGCACGCGGAGAGCCCAACCTACGAAGAACTCGCGACCGCGATTGACGAGCTACTCGCGGGTGGTCTCACGATTGACGACGCGGTCGCGGTGCTCGCGTACGCGATAAGTGAGTCGTTCCCCGCGGCGCCGCACTGTCGGCGGCTCTTCGAGGAGCGAGACGACTTCGCGCTTCCCGCGCTCCCGGAAGTTGTGACGTCGGGGTCGCTCGTGAGCCCGCGCGAGGTGAGTCCCGAGATTCGCGAACTGCGACGGGTTCGACGTGAGGAGCAACGGCGGCGCAAGAAGCCCGGTGCGCCAACGCGTCCGCCGCGACCGAGTAAACAAAAGGGAGTCACGTCGTCGCACCCTTCGGCGCAGTCGACGCCGCCCGGCGAGATTGAGCCGATGCCCGAAGAGCGTCGGCGCATGCTCTTCACGCCGCTGGAGAACGCACGTTTCGACGCTGAGCACGCGCTCGTGGGAATGATTCTGCTCGTGGATGTGCCCTTTGACGCACAGGACCCGCTGCAACCTGACGTCAGCTCCAAGGAACGTCCGGCGCTGGTGGTGGCGGCCTCGAGCGAAGAACTACTGGTGCGCCCGATCTACTCGAACCAGTCGCCATCGCGAAGCGTCTTTACCGCCTGGCGACGAGTGGGTCTCGACCACGTCTCGTTCATCGACCACGCTCGTGTCGCGGTACCTTCCGCCAGCGCCGACCTCCGTCAGTCCCTCGGTCAACTCACGACATCGGAGTGGAACTCACTCCTGTAGCTACTGCGGTAGCGAGGTGGGCGAACCCTTAACCGCTCCTTCTTTCGAGTGCTCGTTTCGACGAGGCCAGTGGACCACCAGTGTGACGACGCCCGCCACCGCGAGGGCAAGTCCGGCCAGTTGCACGCCGATTGAACCGCTGTGGGACTCCTGACCGAGCAGGAGGCGCTCGTCGGTCGCGCGAACGAGTCCCCACACGATCATGCCGATGCCGCTGATGAAACCGAGTCGTTGCTTCAACCCGGTGCGCTCGAGCGCGATGAGCACCAGCCACAGGGTGGTGTCCTCGAGTCCTTGGATAAGGGGTACTGGTACCCGTTTGCCCGCCTGACCGGCGTAGCTGAGACCGAACCACTGATGCGTCAGGTGACCGCCGGCATCGACCATGAACTGGGGTCCTAGGAAACGACCGATCGCCCAACCCGCAATGAGCGCGGGTATCAAGGCGTCGGTGAAGCCAGCGAGTTTGCTCTGCGGCCACCATCGCCGCTGCAGGATCACTCCCACCACCAGCGCCAGCGCTATCCCCCCGAAACTCGCGAGGCCCCCCTGCCAGACGGCGATCCATCGCCCCGGGTGGCCCCGGTAGTAGTCCCAGTTGGTGGCGATGTTGGCGAGACGGGCACCGAGGAGACCCGTCACGATCAGCCAGAACGAGTAGCGGGCGAAGGGCTCAACGTCAGTGCCACGGCGTTCGAGGCGTCGGCGGGCGTAGAGGTAGGCGACGTAGGCGGCAATCGCCAGGCCGAAGCCGTAGGTATGAAAGACGAGGGGTCCGAGGTGAAAGGAGGTCGGGACGCCCCGCACCCCTAGCCCCGCACGCGGCCGAGGCCCGCGAAGCCGTAGCCGAGGCGCACGGGCGTGATGTGGACGACTTCGCCGGTCTCGGGCGCTTCAATCATCTCGCCGTGGCCGACGTACATCGCCACGTGCTCGTCGCCGTTGTAGCCGTAGAAGAGCAGGTCACCCGGCTGGATGTCGTAGAGCGGGACGCGCTCGGTGTCGTCGAACTGAGCACCGGAGTAGTGCGGCAGATCCACACCCGCCGCCTCGTAGGCCAGCATCACCAGGCCCGAACAGTCAACGCCCCCGCGACTCGCGCCGCCCCAGACGTAGGGGACACCGAGGTAACTCTCGGCGGCGCGAATTGCAATATTGGCGACGGAGTCCGGTGGCGGCGCGGGAAAACCGGCGATGGGAGTGGCACTGTTGAGGTCGCTCGAGGACGCCGCCGCCGCCGCCGCTTCGTCTTGGGCGACGTAGGCCCCGATCTGGCCCTTGACCTGGGCGAGGGTGTTCTTCAAGGACGACTGCAGGACCCGAGACGTATGGAAGGACTTGGCCGCCGCACGCGTGACGGCTCGCGCGTGGGCGTCCTCGGCGTTCAAGATGCCACGTTCTTGGGTCAACTCGATCCGGTAACTCTTCAAGCTGGCGATCGTTGAGTTGATGTTGCCCTCGGCTAGTTGGGTGTAGACGTTGGTCGCGCCCGCTTGGGAGGCGTTCTTCGAAAAGAGGGGATTGTTGCCTTCGGTGGCGCCGCTCGTGACGTAGGCGAAGATGACGTCCTGGCGGAGTTGTTCGTTCCCGCTGTTGACCTTCCCCTGGATGGCGGCAACGGTTGCTTTGGTGTTGGCGATGAAATTATTCAACTTGCGCAGTTTGATCTGCGCCGCGTCGTACTTTTGACCGAGGCGACCGACCTCACCGTTGATGCGATTGATCTGGTCGAGCAGCACCTTGGCTTTGGTTCGCGCGTTTGAGAGATTGGAGGCTGCCGCGTGTCGCGGGGCGAGTGACACGGTGGCGAATGACGCGACGAGGACCACGAACGTCGTCACAACCCACCGAAGGACCCGGCCCTTCCTAGCTGGCTGCGGTGTCGAGAGCACCCGGTGCTCGACGTCAGTCACCTGAACAGGCTAGTTGTAACGGTCCGCTCGACGCCGAGCCGGAGGCTCTTGCGCGAATGAACTACCTCATCAGAATCTATTTAGTCGGGCGTGATGTCGTGGTATTGCGCGACGTTGCGAGGTCAATATCACCTCGGAATATGCTCGTCGTCATGTCACAGCGTTCTCGCAACCTCCCACGTCGATCGTGTCTTTCAACCCCGGGTTCATCCGACCGGTTCCTCGCCAAGGCTCCAACGGCCCTCGCCGACTTCTCGTTTCTGGACCTCGAGGACTCCGTCGCCCCCAAGGAGAAAGAAGCGGCGCGGGCCAAAGTCGTCAACGCCATCCGCACCCTCGAGTGGGACGAACGGGTGCTGTGTGTTCGGGTGAACGCGTGGGACACGCGCTGGACCTACGGCGACGTCATCGAGGTCGTCGGCAACGCCGGTGAACGACTCGACGAGGTGATGTTGCCCAAGGTCCGACGGGCGTCGGACGTGGTGGCGTTGGACTTGCTCCTCACCCAAGTCGAAGCGAACGCCGGACTGCCCCAGGGGCACATCGGCATCGAGGCTCAGATCGAGACGGCAGAAGGCCTGATCAACGTGGAAGAAATCTGCGCCGCGTCACCGCGGCTCGAGTCAATCGTCTTTGGCCCGGCGGACTTCGCCGCCTCGATCGGGATGCCGGTGACGACGATCGATGAGACCATCCATCACGCCCCGTCGAACCCCTTCTCCTACGTCTTCGCCAAGATTCTCATGGCGGGACGGGCCCATGGACTGCACGTCATCGATGGTCCCTTCTTAAAGGTGCGTGACCTTGACGCGTTGCGTTTCGCGGCGTCGATCAGCGCGAGCTACGGCTTCGATGGGAAGTGGGCGCTCACGCCCGACCAGGCGTTGGTACTAAATGACGTCTACTCGCCCAGTCAAGAGCTCTTCGACAAGTCCTACGACATCCTCGACGCCTACAAGGTCGCGACCGAAGAGAATCTGACCGGCGCGGTGATGTTCGGTGACGAGATGATCGACGAGGCCTCGGCGAAAATCGCGAACTCCTTCGTCGCGCGCGGCGAACGCGCGGGGATGAAACGGACACCGAAGTAGGAAGGTTGCGTCTGGAGTATCGGGCCCTTCGGGAACGACGGAGCAGCTAAGCCGCGCTCAGCCCGTCGAGCAGGCGTCGGGCGATGACCTTGAGACAGAGCGTCTCGTCCGCACCTTCGAAGATCGACAGCACCCGTGCGTCCACGAAGTATCGGCTGACCGAATACTCCTCGGCGTAGCCCATGCCCCCGTGGAGTTGCATCGCTTCGCGCGTCACCCACTCCGCGGCGCGACAGACGTACGCCTTGGCCATCGAGGCCTCCAGCGTGCCACCGCCGCGACCCATCTCCCGCGCGACTTCTAAAGAGAACTGTCGTGCGCACTGGATGATCACGGCCATCGTCGCGAGCTTTACGCGCGTCAACTCGTACGCAATCAGCGCTCGGCCAAAGACTTGGCGCGTCTTGGCGTACTCGAGTGCGGCGTCGTAGGCCGCTTGCATCACGCCCACCGCTCGCGCGGCCGTTTGGATCCGACCGTTCTCAAAGCCGGCCATCTGGAAGTAGAAGCCCCGTCCGAGACCGGACTCCTCACCGATCAAGTCCGCCTCCGGCACGAACCAGTTATCGAGACTCAACTCGTAGGAGTGCATCCCGCGGTAGCCAATCGTGTCGATGGGTCGCCCCTCGAGGCGCCCGTTGGGGTCGCCGCGCCCTTCGGCTACGGCGTCTTGGTGGAACAGGAAGCCGCCGCTGTCCCCGCGGGGCTTCTCCACCAAGAACAGCGACAGTCCACGGTGCGCGAGGGCGCGGTCGGGATCGGTGCGCGCGAGTAGCACCAGTACCTCGGCCCGTGCGGCGAAGGTGCACCACGTCTTGGCGCCGCTGATGAGCCAACCACCCTCGGTCTTGGTGGCGGTCGTCGTGAGCCCCGCCACGTCGGAGCCGAAATCGGGCTCGGTGACCGCGATGGCGCACAGCGTCTCGCCGCTCGCCAGGCGGGGCAGCCAGCGCTCTTGTTGTTCGGTGGTGCCGCCATTTAAGAGCGCGCGCGTCATGATCTCTGGTCGAGTGATGAGGGACCCCCCGATGCCGAGTGAGCCCCAGGAGAGTTCCTCGGTCGCCACCACCATCCCGAGGTACTCGGATTCGCCGCCGGTGGAGAAGCCGCCGAACTTCTCTGGGATCGACAGACCGAACCCGCCGAGTTGGCTGAGTCCCTCGATGATTGATTCGGGGATGTCGCCATTGGTGCGGTGCACGTGTTCGGCGTGGGGGCGGACCTGTTCTTCGGCGAACTTATGGAAGAGGTCCGCGACCATTTCGAAGTCCTCGCCGAGGTGACGGGGACCGGGGCTCTCGGCGAGGGTCGCGAGGAACGAGGTGTCACGGTAGTCCGCGACGAAGGAGGAGAAGGGACTGAACCACTCCGGCGTCACTCGCCAGAGCGATTCACGCCCGAGCACTCGACCGGCTAGGTCGCTGAGGGCGAGGGCGAGGAACGCGGCGACCAGGTTCGACTCGGTGTCGCCCTTGGTGGCGTAGGCGAGCACGGAGCGTGCGGTGGCGAGGGCGCTCGCCGCGTGGGCCACGTCGTAGGCGAGCGCTTCGTTTTCGTCCACGCCGCCTCGCTCGAGCAGCTCGGCGAGCGCTCCTTCGACGATCGCGTCGGCTCGTTCGATGAGGTCGGCGGCAACAGCGAGGTCGAGCGTGGGAGCGGGCATAGAGAGAAACTACCGGCTGGCCTTGGAGACCCCGCGTAGGCTGGGCCGGTGAATATAACGATGCTCCTCGCCGACTCTGCCCAGGTGGCCGACGGCAAACTGTTTATCCTCGGCGGCGGGTGGTCGGTGACCGGACCCGATCCCACACCCTCGGCGGTCGCGATCAAAGTTGGCGTGGATTCGCACGAGTTCAACGTGCCCCATCATTGGGAGCTGTTCTTAGAGGACGCCGACGGTCAACAAGTGCGCTTCGAGACCCCGGAGGGATCTCAGATCATCGAAGTACGCGGTGACTTCTCCGCCACGGCGCCCGCGGACGTGCCCGAAGGCACGCCCGTCGACGTGCCCATCGCCGTCAATTTCGGTCCGATTCCCCTGAGCGACGGCGAACGCTACACCTGGCGCATGGTCGTCGACGGCGAGACGCTCCCGGGGGGACTGGTGTCCTTTACCACGCGACCGGCCCGCGCGGCCGTCGACGCCGAGTGAGTACGCGCAACGAGCTCTCGTGACCACCTTTGATCGCCCCTTCGGTCGGTACTTCGAGGAGTTCGAAGTGGGTGACGTCTACAGGCACTGGCCGGGCAAGACGATCACCGAGGCCGACGATCACCTCTTTTGCATGATCACGATGAACCACCACCCGTTGCACACCAACGCCTGGTTCGCCGAGAACGAGACGGTGCACAAGAGGAACGTGGTGGTGGGCAACCTCGTCTACTCCCTCGTGCTCGGGATGAGCGTGCCTGACGTCTCGGGCGCGGCGATCGCCAACTTAGAAGTCGAGACATTGATCCACCGCAACCCGACGTTTCACGGCGACACCATCTACGCCGAGACCCGCGTACTTGAGTTGACACCCTCGACCTCGAAGAACGACCGAGGGATCGTCCTCGTTGAGTCCAAGGGCTTCAACCAAGACGGCCTCGAGGTCTGCTACTTCCGCCGGAAGGTTATGGTCTGGAAACGTGAGTTCGCCCCCGTCCGCCGTCGCCCCTACGCCGAGGACGTCTGGGACTGACGCGCTCGCCGGGTTTCGACGTTTGCTGCATCGTGCGGCGCCGTCGATTGGTCGGTCCCTGCCCTGGGTAGGGGACCAGCGACCCTGGGCGGTGCTGGTGAGTGAGGTGATGCTCCAACAGACCCAAACCTCTCGAGTGATCGAGCCCTGGCAGCGATTCCTCGAGAGGTTTCCAACGCCGAGTGCGTGCGCGGACGCTCCCTTGGCCGAGGTCCTCACGCTCTGGCAGGGGCTGGGCTACCCTCGGCGTGCCAAGGCGCTCCACGACGCCGCTGGCATCATTCAAGAGCGCTTTGGTGGGGTCGTACCCCGCGACCTCGAAGATCTTCGCTCGCTCCCCGGGGTGGGTGAGTACACCGCAGCGGCCGTGGCGTCCTTCGCCTTCGCGCAGCGAGTCGCGGTGCTTGACACCAACGTCGGACGGGTGCTCGCCCGGGCGCTCGAGAATCGTACGCTCGCGCGCTCCGAGGCGAGGCGGTTGGCCGATGCGCTACTGCCGCGCAACGATGTGGCTCTCTTTAACCAAGCGATGCTCGATCTGGGGGCGCAGTTCTGTCGCGCGACACCGCACTGCGAGATCTGTCCCGTCGCGTCACACTGTCGCTGGCGCCAAGAAGGCGGCGAGGACCCCGCGCCGAACAGCGCGGCCGTCTCGCGTGCGCAGTCACCTTACGAAGGATCAAACCGCCAACTTCGCGGACGGGTACTTCGAGCGCTGCGCGAGGGGCCCCACAGCGAAGGGCAACTCGACGTCACGTTGTCCGACGTATCGGCGCAGCGTCGAGAGGACGTTCTGGCGAGCTTGGAGCGCGACGGACTCGTCACACGCCGTGGGCGACGGGTGTCCCTTGCGGGCTCGCGGGAGGGGACTTCAGTGGGTGGTCCCCTCGCCGCGTCGGACTCGGTGGTGAAGAAGGGCGACCGGTAGGGTGGCGCGGTGAGCGCCTTTGACAACGAGCACTGCAAGGAAGTGTTGGGTCACTACGTCACCGGGGTCGTCGTCATCACCGCTTCGTCGAAGGACGGTCCCGCCGGATTCACCTGTCAGACGTTCGGTTCGTTGTCGGTGGATTCGGCGCTGGTCTTTTTCGCCGCGACGAGCGCCTCGCCGTCGTGGCGGCGCGTTCGCGACACCGGCGTGCTCGCGGTCAACATCTTGAAGGACGACCAAGAGGCGCTCGCTCGTCAGTTCGCGCGCAGTGGGGCCGACAAGTTTCACGACGTCGCGTGGTTCAAGGCACCCAACGGTTCGCCCTTCTTAGAAGGAGCCCACGCGTACGTCGAAGGGACAATTCGCGAGGTGACCAATCACGGCGATCACGACATCGTCGTCGCCGAGATGGACTACGCCGCGACGGAACCGGGTGATCCCCTGGTCTACTACCGCAGTGGGTATCGACGTCTCGCCTAGGAAGGTGCGGGTCAGTACGCTTTTAGTGGTGACCAACGTAAGGGCCTCCAGCCCGGGTGAGGGACGGCGCTCGTGAAGGTGGCCCTCGAGGTCGTGGCTGTCTTCTTCGTGGTGACCATCCTCGCGACCGTCGCGTTGCGGGTTCGAAAACTTCGCCGCGACGAGATGCGCGCACTCTCCAAGCCCGTAGAACGCCGGCTCATGGCGCCGCCACCGTCGCCCTACGCGCCCTCGAAGGGATTCCGACTCCTCGACTCTGAGGGGGCGCCCCTCAATCGACCCCCCGTTGAGCGTCCCCGTCTAGATCCGGCACGGCACTACGTCTTTAATGAATTGAGCAGCCCAAACGACGAGGTCGTCAACTCCAGCCTTCGCCACAATGACGACTGGTTCCTCTCGAGGTCGTCGAACCGTTCGACGCTGTCGATCGTCCTCCGCCGCCTCGTCGCCTTCGTCCTCGTCGCGCTCGTCATCGCCATACTCGCCACCTACTACGTCAATCATCACGGCGCCAAGACCAAGCACCACAACACCACGACACCCACCACCTTGAGCGTCACGACGACGACGCTGCCCGAGTTGCGCGTGACCTCAGCGAGTGGCGACGAGGCGATCTATGAGGTTTCCGCGACGAGGTACCGCGTCACCGTGACCGCGACGGGAGGGTCAACCTCGGCGGTCTACGAGGAGGGTTCGTCCAATTCTCTTGACTGGCAGGGCACCGTCGAACCCGGACACGATGAGTCCCTCGTGGTGAGCGGAAACGCTCGAATCACGCTCGGCACGCCCGCGAATGCGAGCGTGGTCGTATCGGGCCGAAGCGTTGTTTTGCCTTCGCCGTTGCCCTCGACGCTGGCGCTGGTCTTTCGTCCCTCGACGAACACTACGAACTAGCGGCGATCTCGTTGAGCAACCAAGCGAGCACCTGCGCCTCATCGCGCCAGGCGTCGTAGCGACCCGAGACCCCGCTGTGCCCGGTGCCCAGTTCCATCTTCAAGAGGACCTCGTTCTCCGGGTTCGCGTCGCGCAGGCGCAGCACCCACTTGGCCGGTTCCCAGAACCCCACGCGCGAGTCGTTGAGTCCGCCGGTGGCGAAGACGTCTGGGTAACGGATCGAGCGGCCGTCCTCGTCGTGGGTGCGGACGTTGTCGTAGGGGGAGTAGCTCAACATGGTGCGATAGCTCGTCGCACTCGCCTCGGGGTTACCCCACTCCTCCCACTCGCCCACCGTGAGGGGGAGAGAGGCATCGAGCATCGTCGTGACGACGTCGACGAAGGGCACCTCGGCGACGACCGCGCGAAAGAGCTCCGGCGCGCTATTCATGACCGCGCCCATCAACAGACCCCCCGCCGATCCGCCGCGCGCCGCCAACTGCGCCGGCGTCGTCCAGCCTTCTGCGACGAGCCACCGCGCGACCGCCACGAAGTCGCTGAAGGTTGTTGGTTTCTGGGCGAGACGGCCCATCTCGTACCACGAGCGCCCCATCTCACCGCCGCCGCGGATATGCGCGATCGCGAAGATGACACCCCGATCGAGCAGCGACAGGCGCAGCGAGGAAAAGGCCGGATCGATCGATATCTCGTAGCTGCCGTACCCGTAGAGGAGAAACGGCGCGGGATCCTTTGGCGTGAGGGTCCCGTCCGCGGCGACGGTAACGAGGTCGCCTCGCGCAACGACCGAGACGGGAACGCGCACCTGGTCACTGGCCTCGACCCAGAGTCGACCGGTGACGTACTTACTCTCGTCGTAGCCACCGAGGACTTGTTGCTGCTTGCGAAGGATCATCTCACCGGTTTGAACGACGACGTCGGCGACCAGCCGCGGGGTGACGAGCGACGTGACCAAGACGCGCACCTGCGTGGTCGCAAAGTTCGGATTCGACGTGAGTACCACCGTGTTCGGGAACGAGCCGCCGTCAATCAAGCGTGAACGCTCGATCAGGTCGTCGCCGAAGGGGTCATCGCCGTCGAGGAGCGCGACGAGACGCAACGCGGCGCAACCGTTCTCCCGGTCGCTCAGCGCCAGAAAGTCCGAGAATGCGTCGACGCCGTCGAGGCGACAGCCACTGCGTTCGGGGACGATCTCGCGCCACTCGCCACCCTCGGCGAGTCGAGCGAGCAGACGGAAGTCGGTGGCGTCCTCGTTGGTCATCTTCAGCCACCAACGCCGTCCCTGCGCGTCGACGAAATGCTCGACGCCGTATTCAATGCCGTGTCGGCGCTCTTCGAAGACGAGGAACGTTCCCGTGGGCTCGTCGGCGAGGAGGTAGCGCACTTCGCTCGTCATCGAGGAGTTGAGCATCACGACGATGCCCCGGTCGTCACGACTACGACCGACCGACACCGTGTACTGCGCGTCGTCCTCTTGGTAGACGAGCACGTCGTTCGAAGAGGGGGTCTCGAGTTCGTGTCGCCAGAGTTGCCAGGGACGCATCGCGTCATCGACCCGGGTGTAGAAGAAGTGGCGACTGTCGTTCGCCCACGCGAAGCCATACGCCACGTCAAAGAGTTCGTCGCTGATCGGCGCCTGATCGGCCAGGGGGCGGATCGTCACGTGGTGTCGCTCGTTGCCCTCGAAGTCCGTACCGACCGCGACCCACGTCTCATCGGGACTGAGCGCGAGTACGCCCACCGAGAGGAACTCGTGGTCGCCGGCTTCTACGTTCTCATCGAGGATGACCTGTTCGCCCGGGAGGGTCGCAGCGGGATCGATGTCCGGCGGGGTGAGGTCCTCGCTCGTAACGGGCACGCGAACACTGATCGGATAACTCAGTCCTTCGCGGGTGCGTACGAAGTACCACCAGTTGCCCTTGCGCACCGGTACCGAGATGTCGGTCTCTTCGACGCGGTCTTTGATCTCATTGAAGAGTTCCTCCTCAAGCTCCTTCTGGGGGGCGAGCTGCGCGGCCAGGTACGCGTTCTCCGCGCGGAGGTGATCAAGCACCTCTTCGTTGTCGCGGTCCATGAGCCAGTAGTAGGGGTCGATCCGGGAGTCGCCGTGGCGGGTGATGGTGTGGGGACGTTGGGGAGCAGTTGGGGGAGTAGGCACCTCCCCACTTTGGCAGCAATCAAAGGGGCATAGCGCGGTAGGTATTTAGTACTATGGACGTAGGGATTATCCCAAAGGAGCGCAATGGCGATTGACAACTTGGACTTCAGCCGTTACCAGCTGGGCTGGTCGGACGATCAGTTGCCGGTGTTTAAGCCGAAGAAGGGCATCAACGAGGCCATCGTGCGTGAGATGTCGGCGATGAAGAACGAAGAGCCCTGGATGCTCAAGTTCCGCCTGGACGCGCTAAAGCGCTTCGAGAAGAAGCCGATGCTGCCGTGGTTCGCGGACCGCATGCCCGATCTCGACTTCAACGACATCTACTACTACATCAAACCCACCGATCACCAGGTGAACTCGTGGGACGACCTACCCGACGCGATCAAGAACACCTACGAGCGTTTGGGTATCCCCGAGGCCGAGCGCAAGTATCTGGCCGGCGTGACGGCCCAGTACGAGTCAGAGGTCGTCTTCCATCGAAATCGCGAGGACTTAGAGCGTCTCGGTGTCCTCTTTTGCGACATGGACACCGCCGTGCGCGAGTACCCGGAGTTAGTGCGCAAGTACTTCGGCACGATCATCCCGCCCAACGACAACAAGTTCGCGGCGCTCAACTCCGCGGTGTGGAGCGGTGGCTCGTTCATCTACGTCCCACCGGGCGTCAAGGTCGACCAGCCGCTGCAGGCTTATTTTCGCATCAACACCGAGAACATGGGTCAGTTCGAGCGCACCTTGATCATCGCCGACGAGGGGTCTCAGGTCCACTACGTCGAGGGTTGCTCCGCGCCGGTCTATTCGACCGACTCGTTGCACTCGGCCGTCGTCGAACTCGTTGCGCTACCGGGCTCGCGCATCACCTACACCACGATCCAGAACTGGTCGAACAACGTGTACAACCTCGTCACCAAGCGCGCCCGCGCCGAGGCCGAAGCCCACGTCGAGTGGATCGACGGCAACATCGGATCGCGTCTCACCATGAAGTACCCCTCGGTCTACCTGATGGGGCCGAAGGCCTCGGGTGAGGTCCTCTCGGTCGCCTACGCCGGTCCCGGCCAGGTACAGGATGCCGGCGCGAAGATGGTGCACTGCGCGCCAGAAACGACCTCGACGATCATCTCGAAGTCCATCTCCAAAGACGGTGGCACGACCGCCTACCGCGGCCTCGTCAAGGTCGAAGAGGGCGCGACGGGTGCGAAGAGCTTCGTGCGCTGTGACGCGTTGATATTGGACGAGCAGTCCGTTTCGGAGACGCGGCCCTACATGGAGGTCGGCGAGCAGGACGCGTCGATCGGTCACGAGGCGACGGTGTCGAAGATTGGGGACGACCAGTTGTTCTACCTCATGAGTCGCGGACTCACCGAGAGCCAAGCCATGGGCATGATCGTCAACGGCTTCATCGAGCCCGTGACCCGCACGCTACCCATGGAGTACGCGGTCGAGTGGTCGAGGTTGATCGAACTACAGATGGAAGGCTCCATCGGCTAACGAGGCGGCCGCCACATCGTGTAGTACGGCGGTCCTTCAGTCATCGGGTGCAGCGTCTCTTTGAGGTCGAAGCCGAAGCGGCGGTAGTACGCGAGGTTCTCTTCCTTCTGGGTCTCTAAGTACCCACCGACGCCCTCGGCGTCGATGTGCGAGAGGCCGTCGGCCATGAGCAACGTGCCCGCGCCGACGCGTTGACGCGCGGGATCGGTCGCCAGGAGCATCAGGTACCAGTGCTTCTCCTTCGGGTGGACCTTCAACAGTGTCGAGAGGTAGCGCGCTCCCACGCGCAGCGAGCGTGGCTGGCGGTACAAGGCTCGTAGGGATCCCGGGATTTGGGCCAACTGCGAGAGGAGCGGCGGGGGGAACTGGTCGGTCTTCAGCCAGCCCGCGACGGCCACGATCGCGTCAGTGGTGTCTCGCACGGTGGTCACGCGCCCGCCCTTACCGAGATGCTTCAGCTGTTCGTGAAAGAGGATCGCGGCGCTTCGTGCGCGAGCGCGGTCGTTGGGCATGAGGAAGCGAAAGTAGCTGTCGTCGAAGAATGCGCGCATCGCAACCCCCGCGGCCTCGTCGAGTTGGGCCCCCGTCAGGGGAGCGTCATCGAAGCGAAAGTCGTTGGCCACATGGCGAAGCCTAGGCACGTGACGTACGTGCGACAATAAGTAGATGGGCATGCGTGAAGAGTGCAAGCACTTTCAGAGTCGAACCTACAAGTCCGGCGAGGTGGCGCGGTTCTGCGTGCTCGGGGTCGCGCCGGACCAACCGTGGTCGTGCCCCGAGAACTGTTTGACCTACGAGCGTCGCCTCGTGGACATTGGCTGGGCGCACGGCTCGCTCGTCGACCGACCCGTGGAACCGGCACCGCCGGACGTTCCACTCGAAATACGCCGAGAGTTGCTCGACGCGGCGAGCGAGATCGTCAACGCGGTGGCACCAGAGTTAATCGAGGAGCGCAGGCGCCAAGTCGAGTCGGGCCAGAAGGGCCGTCGTCGCGGGGGCAAGAAGAAGAAAAAGGGCAGTTAGTCGCCGGTGAAGTCGGGCGCTCGGCGCTCGAGGAAGGCCGTCATCGCCTCGCGCAGGTCGTTGCTCTGGAGGTACATCGTGTTCCAGCGCGCCACGAAATCGAGCCCCTCTTCGACGGTGCGGCCGTCGTTCGCCGCGAGTACAGCTTTGGTGCCGCGCACCGCGATGGGTGAGTTGGCGGCGATCTCCTCAGCGAGCTGTGTCGCCGCCGCCAGTACCTCCTCGGCGCTGGTGCCGTGCAGGGAGTTCACCAGACCGATCGCTTCGGCGCGTACGGCGTCGATGTCCTTGCCCGTGAACGCCAGTTCGGCCACGTGGCCCGCGCTCACGATTCTCGGCAGGCGCTCGAGCGTTCCGAGGTCCGCGACGATTGCGACCTTGGTCTCGCGAACCGAAAAGATGGCGTCGCCTGACGCGAGTCGGATGTCACACGCGGTGATGAGATCGACGCCGCCGCCGATGCAGTAGCCGTGCACCGCCGCGATCACCGGGACGTCTAACGCAGCGAGGGAGGTGACTGAGTGTTGCATCGTGCGTACCGCCTGATACGTGCGCGCGTTCGCGGTCGCTTTTGATCCTTCGCCGCCGCCGGCGAGGAATCCGCCACCGTACTCTTTGAGATCGAGCCCGACGCTGAAGTGTGGGCCCTTAGCGGCGACCACGACGACGCGGACCGAAGGGTCGCTCGCCAGCGCCGCCGCCGCGAGCGGCAGATCTCGCCAGAAGGCGCTACCGAGGGCGTTGCGGGCCTCGGGACGATCAAGCCAGAGTGTCGCGACGTGGTCGTTGACGTCAAGGGTGAGTACGTCCGAGGAGAATTCCATGGTGACAGTTCTAACAGTGCGTCGTTGGTCCCCGTTGCGCCGCGGCGCCAACACCTCCCGGTACACTGCCTGAGTCCTTTATTGCTATGACCACCTTCGCTGATTCAGCCTCCCTCTTTATAAACGATCGGCCCGACGCGGCCGCGAGGCGTCTCGCCTGGTCGGTCTTTGAAACAACCGGCCTGCCCACCCCGAGTGACGAGGTGTGGCGATACGCCCCCCTGGGCGATCTCGGCCTCGAGCGATTTAACGTACCGAGTGCTCCCGCGAGCGTCCCCGACTCACCCTTCGCACTCGAACTCTCTCGGCGAGCTGGTCTCGTGATTCGTGTTGTCGACGGCTTCTGCGTCGACACTGGTTCGCCACTCGAGGGCGTCAGCGTCGAGGTCGACGAGACGAACGACTCTTTGGCCGGCGAGTCACTGCTCCAGCGTTATGAGAGTGACACGTTCGCACTGCTGAACGCCGCCTTGGCGCCGGGCGCGACGGTTATTCGTATTGCGGCCGGGGTCAACGTCGCCGAACCTATCGTCGTGCTCAACGAGTCGACGGCCGGTTCGTCGTTCCCGCGAACCCAGATCGTCCTCGGGCGCGGCTCGAGCGTGACGGTGGTGGAGTACTTCGAGGGTGGCACCAATGCGCTGGTCGTCCCGGTGAGTGAGTACCGGCTCGAGGACAACGCGTCGCTGCAACTCATCACGTACCAGCGATTGGACTCAACCGCGTGGCACGTCGCGCGCACGACCGGATTCTTGGGTCGGGACGCTCGTCTCCACCAAGCGGTGGTGGGACTTGGCGCGCACTACGACCGATCGCGTAACGACGCTGAGCTCCTCGGGGCGGGGAGTTCGAACGAACTGCGAACGACGTTTCTCGGAAGTGGCACGCAAGTCCATGACTTTCGCACCCGTCAGTTTCACGTGGCGCCGCGCACGACCTCGACGCTGCTCTCCAAAGGCGCCGTCGCCGACGAGTCGCGTTGTGTCTACACCGGACTCATCGAGATCGAAAAGGGAGCCAAGCGCACCGACGCTCGTCAAACGAACCACAACCTTCTGCTTTCCCCGCACGCGCACGCCGACAGCGTGCCCAACCTCGACATAAGAGAGAACGACGTCATGTGCGCCCACGCCTCGAGCGTTGGACCACTCGATGAACTCCAGCGCTGGTACTTAGAGTCGCGCGGGGTGAGTCGCGAGGACGCCCAGCGACTCCTCATCCAGGGATTCTTCTACGAGATGCTGGCGGCCCTGCCGAGCGAGCTCGCCGAACTCGTTGGGGGCGACGTCGCCTCCGTGCTGGCGAGCGTTGCGGTGGGGGCGCCGTGAGCGCCGTCGACATCGGGACCTTGAGCGATTTCGAAGAAGGCGTGCCGCGCCAACTACACGTCGAAGGACGAACGCTGGTCGCTGTGCGCATCGACACGACGGTCTTCGTGCTGGACGACCGCTGCAGTCACGAAGAGTTCAGCCTCGCCGACGGCGAAGTCGACGTGGAAACCGAAGAGATCGAGTGCGCTCGTCACGGGGCGATGTTCCGTCTGAGTGACGGGGTGCCAGTGTCACTCCCGGCGACCAAGCCGGTTGCGCACTACGACGTGCGCGACGAGGGCGGACGAATCCAGGTCGTGCTCCCGTGAGTTCGACGCTCATTATTGCGGGACTTCGCGTGGAGGTCGGGGGACGTGAGGTCCTCAAGGGATTCGACCTGACGATGCACTCGGGCGAGGTACACGCCATCATGGGGCCCAACGGATCGGGAAAGTCGACGTTGGCTCACGCCCTCACCGGTCACCCGGGGTACAGGGTGCTCGACGGTTCGGTGACCATCGACGGCGTGGAGCTCTTGACGATGTCCCCGACCGATCGGGCGAGGGCGGGACTCATGCTCGTCCTCCAACAGCCCTTCGAGATACCGGGCGTGCGATCCTTTGATCTCTTAGAGGCCGCCGGCGCCGATCCGGCGACGTTGCGCGCTCGAATGCTCGAAGAAGCGAAGCGCATCGACCTCGCACCAGAGCTGCTCGAGCGATTCGTGAACGTNNCGTCCGAGGTTCGCGATGCTCGACGAGATCGACTCGGGGCTCGACGTCGACGCCCTCGATGCCGTGGCGCATCGTCTCTCGGCGGCGACGAGGGAGTGGGACTGCGGCGTGCTCGCCATCACCCACTTTCGTCGTCTACTCCTGGAACTCACTCCCACGATGATTCACGTGGTCAGCGACGGTCGCGTGGTCGCCACCGGTGGGCCGGAAATGGCCGTCACCCTCGAACGCGACGGCTACGAGGTCTTTCGCGGCGCCGCGTTGAACTAGCCAGAATGGCTGAAGGCGGTACTCTTTTCTAATGCCTAGTGGACGTGACGACTCTCCCGGCGCGTCCACACCCGGGAGAAAAGCTCGCAAGGAACTCGCTAACCAGCAGCGCCTGCTCGCGCTCGGCGACGCGGTTGACCAGCAAAGTGGCGTCAGGCATCGCCGTCGCAAGGCGCACAAGCACCCNNGATCACCGTCAAGGGCGAGGCACCACTGCCCATCTCGGGTCAGCCCTTTAACATCTTGATGATCGGCTCGGACTCGCGAGTGGGACTGAGTGGCCTCACGGCCCGTCAGACCGGCGCCACGTCAGGCCAGGCCGCCGGTCAACGCAGTGACGTCGTGAAGATCATCCACGTCGACCCCGACGCCGGGACGATCTCCATGGTCTCGATTCCCCGCGACACGATGGTGACATTGCTCGCAAACCAGTCGCTCTACGGACAGTTCAACCGAATCAACGTCAACTTCGGCAACGGTCCCTCACTGCTCGCCCAGACGATCACCGCCAACTTCGGCATCCCCATCCACCAGACCATCGTGGTGAGCTTCGCGGGACTCATCAACGCCGCCGACGCACTCGGTGGCGTCTACCTGGACTTCCCCTACCCGGCGTGGGATCCCAACTCCGGACTGCGAATCCTGCACCCGGGCTGTCAGTTGGTGCAGGGCTTCCAAGCCCTCGCCGTCACGCGAAGCCGGCATTTCTATTACAACGTCGACCACGCCAAGACCTTTCCCGACCTGAATGACTCCTACGATCAGCTCTACAACCTCGGCTGGATCTACGACGGCACGAGCGACTTCGGACGAATTGACCGTCAGGGCGACTTTTTGCGCGCGATGGTTGATCAGGCCAAGAAGCTCTACAACCCCTTCACGATCAACTCGTTCCTCTCCAAGTTGCCCGAGGGAATCACCCTGGACCAGAGTTTCTCGCTGAATGAACTGATTGGCTTAGCCGTGAGGTTCCACAGCATCAACGCGAACGCGATCCTCACCTACACCCTGCCAACCTTTGCTGCCAACAACACGGCCCTCGGCGACGTGCTCTTCGTCGACCAGCCCTACGCCCAACAACAGTTGGTCAGCATCTTCGGCAATGAGCTCGAGTCTCCGACGAACCCGCCGCCGAACGCCGCGCTGCAGTCCGTCGCTCCGCCCTACGTCGCGGTCACCCCGTCGACCACAACGACGACCACGGTTCCCTCGACGAAGAAGAAGCATTCGACCGGCACCACCACCACGACAACCACGACGCTGAATCCGACGCTGTCCCAGCCGAACTTCGATCCGCGGCCCTGCGAACCGAGCTAGGAAGTACTGACCTCTTCGAGTCCCTGGCGCAAGGTGTTCCACGCGAGCGTCGCGCACTTGATACGAACCGGGAACTTGACGACGCCCTGTAAGGCGGCGAGTTCGCCCAAGCGACGCAGGTCGACCTCGACGTCACTCTCATCTTTGAGCGCGGCTTCGTGACCGGTCATGAGATCCTTGAAGGTGTCGATGGTCGCCTGCACGTCCTCTAACGCCTTGCCCTTGACGGCCGCGCTCATGAGCGACGAGGAGGACTGGGAGATCGAGCAACCGTGCCCGGTCATCTTGATGTCCGCGAGGACGCCGTCACGCACGTCAAGGTAGAGCGTGACCTCGTCACCGCAAAGGGGGTTGAAGCCCTCGACCTTGTGGGCCGGGGGCGTCGCGAGCTCGCCGCGGTTTCGCGGCGAACGGTAGTGGTCGAGGATGATTTCGCGATAGAGGTTCTCGAGGTTCGACACGCGTTAGCCAAACATGGAGATCGCGGCCTCGAGGGCCTCGAGGAGGACGTCGGTGTCCGCCTTAAGTGAATAGGGGCCGAAGGACGCCCTCGCGGTCGCGGCGAGACCGAAGCGTCGCATGAGGGGCTTGGCGCAGTGGTGTCCCGGACGCACGCAGACGCCGAACTCGTCGAGCACCTGGGCGACGTCGTGGGGGTGCACGCCCTCGACGTCGAGGCTAATCACGCCGCCGCGGTCCTTCGTGTCGTGGGGTCCCACGATGCGCACGCGACCGGCGAAGTTCGATTCGAGCCGGGTGAGCGCGTCGACCGTGAGTTCGTGGTCGTGGTCGGCGATGTTATCCATGCCCAGACCCACTAAGTAGCGCACCGCGGCGTGCAGGCCGACGGTCTCGGCGATGGGTGGCGTGCCCGCTTCGAAGCGCGCGACGCCCTTGGCGGGGGTGAATCCGTCGAGGCGCACGTCAGCGATCATGCCGCCGCCGCCCAGGAAAGGCGGCATCGACTCGAGCACGCTCGCGCGCGTCCATAACACGCCGATGCCCGTTGGTCCGAGCATCTTGTGACCGGAAAAGGCGAGGAAGTCGACGTCGAGTTCACGTACGTCNNATGGGGTTCTTGGTGCCGAGCACGTTGGACATCGCGGTCACCGACACCAGCTTGACGCCTTCTAGGAGTTCGTCGAGTTTGGTGAGATCGAGTCGGTAGTCGTCCGAAACCGGGATGAAACGGACCTCGATGCCGGTGGCGTCACGAAGTTGGAACCACGGCACGATGTTCGCGTGGTGCTCCATCTCCGAGACGAGCACGACGTCACCGCGAGTGAGCGTGCTCGCCCCCCACGAGTGCGCGAGCAGGTTGAACGACTCGGTGGTGTTCTTGGTGAAGACCACTTCGTCGGCGCCCCCGGGCGCGTTGATGAACGACGCGATTGCGGCGCGCGCGCCTTCGTATTCTTCGGTGGCTTCATTCGCGGTTTGGTAGACCCCGCGGTGCACGTTGGCGTGGTGAAGTTCGTAGTAGCGGCTCATCGCTTCGATGACGGCTCGTGGTTGGAGGGAACTCGCGCCGGAGTCGAGGTAGGTGATGGGTCGCCCGTTGACCATCCGTCGAAGCAGCGGCACGTCGGCGCGCACGCGGCGCGCGTTGAAGCTGGTCACGCGCGCACCGGTCGCCAGGCGTCGTAGCCGTCGCGGTCGATCTCGCGAGCGAGTTCGGCCCCGCCGCTGTGGACGATCTGGCCGTCGAAGAGCACGTGCACGTAGTTCGGCTGGATCTCGTCGAGCAACTTCACGTAGTGGGTGACGACCACCGCGCCCATGGAGGGGTGCTGTTCGCGCACGGTGGAGACGCCCTTGGCGACCACGCGCAGGGCGTCGATGTCGAGACCCGAGTCAGTTTCGTCGAGCAGTGCGATGACCGGCTCCAGTAGCGCCATCTGGAGAACCTCGTTGCGCTTGCGCTCACCACCGGAGAAGCCGTCGTTGAGGTGTCGTTCGGCGAACGCGGCGTCGATGCCGAGTCGGTCCATCCATTCGGCCAGGTCGAGGCGGACCTCGAGGACGCTGAGTTCGTCCAGTCCCTTACGCGCGGCGATCGCCTGGCGCAAGAACTGGATCACCGAGACGCCGCTGATCGCCTCGGGGTACTGAAAGGCGAGGAAGATGCCGGCGCGCGCGCGCACATCGGGGGTCCAGGTCGCGATGTCCTCGCCGTTGAGCAGGATTTCGCCGCTGGTGACGCGGTAGCCGGGATGTCCCATGATGACGCTCGCGAGCGTTGACTTACCCGCGCCGTTGGGGCCCATGAGCGCGTGCACTTCGCCCGCGTAGACCGCGAGGTCGACCCCACGCAGAATCGTCGCGTCGTCGGCCTCCGCGTGGAGGTTACGCAGCTCGAGAACTGGAATTGGCACGCAGCGAGCCTACTGGCGGAGACCGTCGCGACGACCGATTTTTACCAGCCGCGATCGATCCACTCATCGAGGTGCGGGCGCTCGGTCCCGATCGTCGAGGGCGCACCGTGACCGGGCCAGATCGTGGTCGCGGCGCCGTAGACGCGGAAGAGTCGCTCCTCAATCGAGGTGATGATCGTGGGGAAGCTGCCGCCCTCGGAGGCGGTGTTGCCCGGCCCCCCGGGGAAGAGGGTGTCGCCGGTGAAGAGCATCGGGGTGTTCTCCAACGCAAAGCAGATGCTGCCCGGCGTGTGACCGGGCGTGTGCACGCTGCGCAGGCGTAGGTGACCAACCTCGTGCACGGAGTCGTCTTCGATGACGTGGTCGTAGCTTGGCAGCATGGCCGCGTCCTCTGCTTGCACCCAGACGTCGATCCCGGCCGCGCGGACCTCTTCGACGGCGCCAATGTGGTCCCAGTGCCCGTGGGTCTCTAGGACCGAGGTGACCCCCAGACTGGTCGCCACGCGAAGGAGCCGCTCGTGCTCATTCGCGGCATCGATCAATGCCGCCACGCCGCTCCGCCGACAACGCACGACGTAGACGTTGTTGGCGATAGGCCCCACGACGAAGCGGTACACCTCGGCGCCCGCGTCGGACCAGACCAGTTCCACGTTGTCCACGACCCCAGACTGACACGAAATCCCCGCGGTGGAGAGTTGAGTAATCTCGGTCGTGGCGGTAGGCGCGGAGAATGAGGGTGCGATGAATTTTGGCTTCAGCGAAGAGCAAGACGAACTTCGCAAAATGGTGCGGCGCTTCTTAGAAGAGAAGTCGCCCGAGACCGAGGTCCGACGACTCATGGCGACCGAGGAGGGCTACGACCCCGCGGTGTGGTCGCAGATGGCGAACGAGCTCGCCCTCCAGGGACTCGGGATTCCTGAAGAGTTCGGCGGCCAGGGATACGGTCCGGTTGAGCTCTACGTGGTCTTTGAAGAGATGGGCGCCGCGCTGCTCTGCGCGCCGTACTTCTCGACCGTGGCGCTCGCCGCCAACGCGTTGCTCTTCGTTGGCAACGAGAAAGACCACGCCGCGTACTTGCCGGGGATCGCCTCGGGCGAGACGATTGCGACGGTGGCCCTGACCGACGACGCCGGGATGTGGGACCTTCGTTCCACCTCGACGACCGCGACGCGCGAGGGGGACCACTTCGTGATCAGCGGCGTACGCAGCTACGTGACCGACGGGTCAACCGCGACGCTGTTACTCGTGCCTGCCGTCACCGACAAGGGTCTCTCCCTCTTCGCCGTGGCCGGTGACGCCGAGGGTGTCACGCGCGAGGTCTTAGCGACGATGGACCAGACCCGCAAGCAGAGCCGCATCGAGTTCGCCAACGCACCCGCGACACTCGTGGGCGAGGAGGGCGCCGCGCTCGCCGGCCTCGAGACGACCGCCCAGGTGGCCGCCGCGGCGTTGGCGGCCGAGCAGGTGGGCGGCGCCCAGCGGGTGCTCGACGCGTCGGTTGAGTACGCGAAGAACCGCGTCCAATTCGGCCGGCCCATTGGTTCGTTCCAAGCGATCAAGCACAAGTGCGCCGACATGCTGCTCGACGTCGAGTCCGCGAAGTCGGCCGCGTACTACGCCGCCTGGGCCGCGCAGGAGCGCAACGAGGAACTCCCCATCGCCGCGTCCCTGGCCAAGTCCTTCTGCTCGGAGGCCTACTTCCACTGCGCGGCGGAGAATATCCAGATCCACGGGGGCATCGGCTTCACCTGGGAGCACCCGGCGCATCTCTACTTCAAGCGAGCCAAGAGTTCAGAACTGTTCCTCGGCGACCCGGCGTACCACCGAGAACTGCTGGCGCAGCGCCTGGGCATCTAGTCGCTCGTGCTCGTCCACGAGCAGATCAAGAGCGGACGGACGGTCCTCGACCTTCGTCTCTCTAACTCGAACGCACGTCCCCTCCCCGGGCACGTCCTCGTGCTGGTGCACGGACTGCCCCGTCTGGTGGGCATGGGCCGCCAAGCCGCGGGGCTCTTGCCCGAACTGGCCGAACACGTCGCCACCGAATCGGGGTGGCTGGTCGCCTCGGGCACGCTCTCGGGCGTCGGGGGCAGCACCGGCACGTTCTCGGCGTCCAAGTGGCTCGACGACCTGCGCGTCATCATCGATCGCGTCGCCGACGAAGAACAACGCGTCTCCCTCGCCGGATTCGGCTTCGGGGGATCGCTCGCCTTGGCGGTCGCGGCGAAGGACGAACGCGTGCGCGGGGTGGCGACCTTCGCCGCGCCCGCGCACCTGGCCGCGTGGGGCGGATCGCCCGAGGAGATCCACCGCGCCGTCCAGGTGGCGGGCGTCGTGGGGGACGAGAAGGACCTGCTCGACGCGGCGGCCTTGTATCAGGACCTGCTCGCCGTCGACCCGATGGGCGCCATCGCCAAGATCCCGCCGCGGCGACTGTTGATTGGACACGGGACCGACGATCTCGAAGTACCGGCCTCGGACGCGCGCGATCTTGTCGCCGCCGCCGACGGAAGGGCGGAACTGCGTCTGATCCAAGGGGCGGGTCATCAGCTTCGGGCCGATCCCCGGATGGTGGCGACGCTCCTAGGTTGGCTGGACCGTCACCGCTAGCAGCGCGTCGTCGAGCGCGCTCCTGATCGCTCGGGCCGCTCCTTCGGGGTCGTTTGATTCAGTGAGTGCCCGCACCACTACGAAGTGGCGTAGTCCCGCGTCGACGAGTCCAGCGACGTTGGCGGCGTTGACGCCGCCCGTTACGAACACTGGCCGAGGAGTACGCGTCTGGCTGGTCGTCGCGTACGCGACACCGGTGCCCGCGCGGCCCAACTTGGTAGGGGTGGGCACGATCGGCCCGGCGCTGAAGTACGTTGCGTCCTCATCGAGCGCTCGGTCGAACTCCTCGCTCGAGTGCGTCGAGAGCCCCACGATCGCGGCTCTGCCGAGTAACGCGCGACAGTGCGTCACGCTGACGTCGTCTTGACCAACGTGGACGCCATCGGCCCCTGCGGCGAGCGCCAACTCCGGAGAATCGTTCACAATGAAGGGCACGCCCGCGTCGTGGCATATCGAACGCATCAGTCGAGCCGCGTCGAGTTGTTCTTCGGGCGGCGCGACCTTTTCGCGCAGTTGCACGATGTCGACCCCACCGCGCAGCGCCGCCGGAAGGAACACACCCAGGTCGTCGCGCAGTCCCACGCAGAGGTAGAGCTGGCGGGTTGAGAGGTCGAACACGCCCCCACCCTAGAAGGGGGGCTCACGCGTCACTCCGGGAAGGTACGTGAGGCAGAATGGTTGGGTGCAGATTCCCGCCAAGGCCGAGTACGCGATTCGCGCACTCTTGACCCTGGCGGCGAGTGACGTGTCGGTGAGTGCCGACCACCTGGCCCACGAACAAGACCTACCGGCCAAGTTTCTCGGAGCGATCCTCTCCGACCTTCGCCGCGGGGGACTCGTCACCAGTCAGCGCGGCCCCGAGGGTGGCTTTAAATTGGCGCGCGACCCCGACACCATCATGATCGCCGACATCCTGCGCGTGGTCAGTGGTCCGATGGCGGGGGTGCGCGGCATGCGTCCAGAGACCTTGATCTACGAGGGTGAAGCCAAACACCTCCGCGACGTGTGGGTCGCGGTGCGCGGCACGCTGCGCGAAGTCCTCGAGCACGTCACCCTCGGTCAGGTGCTGCGCGGGGAGCTCCCCGTCGCCGTTACGAGGTTCACGAGCGATCCGGACGCCTGGATTACCCGAGTCATATGATTCGCATCTATACCGATGGCGCCTGCCGCGGTAACCCGGGACCGGGAGGCTGGGCGTGGGCGAGTGACGCGAGCGACTTCGCCAGCGGCGCCGAAGCCCACACGACGAACCAACGCATGGAAGTGCGCGCGGTCATCGAAGCGCTACTCGAACACTCCAGCGGCCCCATCCACATCGTCAGCGACTCGACCTACGTCGTCAAGTGCTTCCACGACAAGTGGTACGCGGGATGGAAGCGACGCGGTTGGAAGAACTCCAAGGGTGACCCTGTCGCGAACCGGGACCTCTGGGAGACGTTGATCCCCCTCGTGCTCGAGGGCGGTCGAGCGGTCACGTTTTCGTGGGTGAAGGGACATTCGGGGGACCGGATGAACGACTTCGTCGACGAACTCGCGACGTCCGCCGCCGACGCCCAGATCGGGCGACACTCCTAGTACCGGTGCTGATCGAGGTGCCTATCCTCGTCCTGGCCCGGGCGCCAAAACATTAGGCTTCCTCCGGGGGAGGTCGCCGTTCTACTGAAGGGAAATGCCGTGGCAAACGAGGTCCAACAGTTCGATGTGGTCGTGATCGGTGGAGGACCCGGAGGCTACGCCGCCGCCCTCTACGGTGCCGCCGCCGGACTCAATATCGCCATCGTCGAATTCGACAAGGTCGGTGGGACCTGCCTGCACCGCGGCTGCGTCCCGGCGAAGGAGTTCTTAGAGACCGCCCACGTGCGTCGCACCGTCGAGCACGCCTCGAACTTCGGGATCGAGGCGACCGGCGTGACGGTCGATTTCGCGGTCAGCCAGAATCGCAAGAACGAGATCGTCGACCGCCTCTTCAAGGGACTCTCAGGTCTCCTCAAGGGTCGCAAGGTGACAATCTTTTCGGGCACCGGTCGACTCGAGAAGGACCTGACGGTCACCGTGGTCGACGGCGCCGACGCCGGGGTCGTCGCAAAGGGAACCAACGTGATCTTGGCAGCGGGTTCGGTCCCGCGGACCATCCCCGGTTTTGACATCGACGGCACGCTCGTGCTGACTTCGGATGAGTTCTTGGACCTCAGCGCATTGCCCGAGCGCGCGACGGTGATCGGCGGCGGTGCGATTGGTTGTGAGTTCGCGTCGCTGCTTTCTGATATGGGCACCAAGGTGACGATCCTCGAGGGGTTGCCTTCGATCCTGGCGGGGTGTGACAGCGAAGTCGCCACCGTCGTACAGCGTTCGTTCAAGAAGCGCGGCATTGACATCCGCGTCGGTGTGAAGATCACCGGCCACACCCCCAAAAAGGGCACGACCACCATCGCCATCGAGGGCGAGGACGGCGTGGAGACGGACATGGTCGTGATGTCCGTTGGCCGACGTGCGCGCACCGAGGGCCTACTCGCGGACGGCACCGGTGTTGAGATCAACGCCGGTGGGTTCGTGGTGGCTGATTCCTTCATGCGCACTTCGGCGCCCAACGTCTTCGCCGTCGGTGACGTCGTCGCGGGCACCCCGCAACTCGCCCACGTCGGCTTCGCGGAAGCGATCGTCGCGATAAAGACCATCCTCGGCGAGCCCGCCGTTCCCGTCGACTACGACCGCGTGCCCTGGGCAATCTATTCCAACCCCGAGGTCGCCTTCTGTGGTCTCACCGAAGCTGCCGCCAAGGAAAAGGGTTACGACGTCGTCGTGAAGAAGGATCCCTTTGGTGGGAACTCCCGCGCCCAGATCATCGGCGACACCGAGGGCGTCGTCAAGATCATCGCCGAGAAGCGAGCCGACGGCTCGGGTGGCCAGATACTGGGCGTGCACATGGCGGGACCGTGGGTCACCGAACAACTCGGCGCCGGATACTTCGCCGTGAACTGGGAGGCGACCGCCGAGGAGGCGGCCGCGCTGATTCAGCCCCACCCGTCGCTTTCGGAGACCTTCGGCGAGACCCTGCTCGCACTGGCGGGACGAGGATTGCACCTTGCCTGACGTCACGCTGCCATCTTTGGGTGAGTCGGTCACCGAAGGGACCATTACCCAATGGTTCAAGAAGGTTGGCGACGTCGTCGCGCGAGACGAGCCACTCTTTGAGGTCTCAACCGACAAAGTTGACTCCGAGATGCCCTCGCCGGCGGCGGGTATCTTGACTGAGATCATCGCGGGCGAGGGCGACACGGTGCAGACCGGTTCACGCGTCGCGGTGATCGATGATTCGGGTGCACCCGCTGGCGCGCCGGTCGCGTCTGCGACGACAGAAGCGCCCCCTTCGCCCACGGCGAGTGCTCCCGTGGCCGAGGTTGCCACGAGTGCACCACCGGTGGCCGCAGCACCTGCTGCTCCAGTGCCAGAAGAGAGTTCGAATACCGGCGTGGTCGTCTCGCCCGTGGTGCGTCGCATCCTCAGTGACGGCGGCGTTGAAGCGTCGAGCGTCCAAGGCACCGGACCCGGCGGTTCAATCACCCGGCGCGACGCCGAACGAGCCGTGGCCCAGGGCCCGACCGAAGAGGTCGTCGTGCCGCTCTCCAACGGGAAACGGCGAATGGGCCAACACATGTCGGTCTCGAGCCAAAGCACGCCGCACGGTTTCGTCGCCATAGAAGTCGATGGGAGCATCTTCGCTCAGCTCGACAAACTCGGCCGCGTCACGCGCGACGGTGAAGCGATCACCGATGAGATGGTCGTGAGCCTGGCGGCGGTGCGGGCATTGGCCGAGTTCGAATCGCTAAACGCCACCTACGTTGGTGATGAGTTCGTTCTCCATCGCACCGTCAATCTCGGCGTGCTCCGCTCCATCGCCGATGACGGGATGCTGGTGCCAGTGGTGCACGCCGCGGCCGGTCTCACGTTGCGCGCACTGGCGCGACGAGTGAACGAGCTCGATGAGCGTCTCGCGTCTCGACAACTCACGACGGACGACCTCATGGGCGGTACGTTCACGATCGCGGGCTCGCCGAGTGAGCACACGCTATGGACGACGCCCATCATCATTCAGCCCGAAGTGGCGATTCTTTCAATGGGCGCGGTCCGTACGGTTCCAGTTGTCAAGACCAGCGGCAAGACGCCGAAGATCGAGGTCGGTCGTCGCTTGGTCCTAGGGCTCTCCTTCGACCACCGGGTCTGTGAGCCCGTCGGTGCGGCGAGCTACCTCGAACGCGTCGCCGAACTCCTCGCCGGGATGGACCTAGAGAGCGAGCGCTAGGTGCTTCGTCGCCGCCACTTGGGACGCGTCAGTTTCGTTGAGGCGAATGACTTACAACGCGCGTTACTCCAAGCCAGTGACGACTACGTCTTGCTCTTCGAGCACCCGCCGACCTACACCCGAGGCGTACGGACGCTCGAGGAGAACTTCCTCGTTCCGCCCTCGACCCTTCAGGCGGTCGTGGTCGACGCGGACCGCGGTGGCGACGTCACCTACCACGCGCCCGGACAAGTTGTGGCCTGGGCGATCGTGAACGTCACGGACGATCCCGCTGCGGGCAAGGCGCACGTTCGACGACTCGAGGACGCGGTCATCGCCACCGTTCGACGCACCGACCCCGACGGCCGTCTCGGCGACGTAGGACGCCTCGAGGGCTACCCCGGTGTCTGGGCCGATCTCGCGCGCGTGCCAAAGAAGATTGCGGCCATTGGGGTACGCACCGAGCGCAACGACGCGGGCCAGCGACGTACCCTCCACGGCGTCGCGCTCAACGTCGAGATCGACCTTTCGGGCTTCTCCTTCATCGTTCCCTGCGGTATACCCGACAAGCCCGTCGCGTCGCTTCGCTCACTGGGCCTCTCGGTGACGGCGCTCGAAGTAGAGAACATCTTGGGCGAGGAGCTCGATCGCGTGCTCGGCAGCGACGTGCGAGTAGCGCGCGTGGACCGCAGCGCCGCGACGACTTCAGACGAGCGGCCGCTCATCCGACGTTTGCGTAAGGCCGGTGTCGATCCCGACGCGGGGCTCTCGATCAACACGCGTAAGCCCGAATGGCTCCGCATCGAGGCGCACATGGGTGCGGAGTATCAGTCGCTGCGAAAATTGACCGAAGACCTTCGACTGGTGACGGTCTGTGAGGAAGCGGGCTGCCCCAACATCTTCGAGTGCTGGTCGGCCGGTACGGCGACGTTCATGGTGAATGGAGAACGGTGCACGAGAGCGTGTGGATTCTGTCTTGTCGACACGCGCAAGCCAATGCCCCTGGATCCGAGTGAACCGGAACGAGTCGCCGAAGCCGTCGTTCGACTGAAGTTAGCCCACGCGGTGATTACGTGTGTCGCGCGTGACGATCTCGCCGATGGCGGTGCGGGCGCCATCGCCGCCTGCGTGCGCGCAATCCGAGCGCGCGCGCCGGGCACCGACGTCGAAGTCCTCACGAGTGACCTCAAAGGAGACCCCGACGCGCTGCAGTTGATCATTGACGAGCGGCCCGACGTGTTAAATCACAACATCGAAACGGTGGCGCGCCTACAACGAGCCGTCCGACCGAGTGCGGGTTACCTTCGGTCGTTGACTGTCTTAGCGCGGAGCGCGCGCGCCGGACTCACTACCAAATCTGGCCTCATGGTCGGACTCGGTGAGACTGCCGATGAGGTGGAAGAGACTTTGGCGGACCTCTCAGCAGTCGGCGTGCAAATCGCGACCATTGGTCAGTACTTACGACCTACCGAGCGGCACTTGCCAGTCGCACGATTTTGGGAACCTTCGGAGTTCATCGATCTCGCGGAACGAGGAAAGCGATTAGGACTACGACACGTACAGTCTTCGCCGCTCACTCGATCCAGCTATCACGCTCGAGAAGCACTGAGCGACGCCACGCCAGTTGCAGCACCGGCACTCCGTCACTGACGACGTGTGAGTTTAAGTCGGGCCTCCGACACAGTTTGCGACCTCGTTAGAGAAAGCTTCCATTGAATTTCGCGTCTCCGCGGCCGAACTAGTCATAGCGGTGAAGTCCTGACGCTGGCGTGGTCATAGATTGAGGACGTGGCAGTAGCACTTACGTCCGAGCAGTTTCTCGAATCTCCGGGAGTGGGGGAGTGGGGCGTGACGGGGAACGCCGCGACAGCTACGTATTCGACGGGCTCATTTGCCCGAGGCGTCAAATTCATCGACGTCATTGGATCACTCGCCGACGCGGCTAATCATCATCCTGACGTTGATCTTCGGTATTCGTTCGTCACGATACGACTCACCACCCACGACGTTCGTGCATTGAGTGAGCTGGATGTCAATCTTGCGCGTCAAATCTCCGAGGCGGCGCGCGAACTTGGAATCGTCGCGAACGGCGCCACCGCACAGACCGAATAGACCAATCCCGGTACGTGGGTTCTCGAAGCGAATAGTCTCCAACAGATCTTCCCAAGCAAGGTGCATCGCGCGAGTCGCCGTGTTTCAGAGATGGTGGCTCATTTTCCCGCACCCCATCAGACATCAATATCATCACCAACCTTGACGCGGCTTACTCGAGGCGCCACTGTAGGCTCGCATTCCGGTTACGCCGGGTCTCTAATAATGATGGTTGCCGTGTTGTCACTCGGAGGCGCAAAGATACCGATCCGTCTTATGATCGAGCCATGCACCATGATTGGGTGGACGGAGTAGTTCGAGAATACGACGACCGTGAAGGTTTCGGTGTCATCGATTCGCTTGACACACCTGAAGGATGTTGGTTCCACTTTTCGATGATTGAGGTCCCCGGTCATAAGACTCTGCTCGCTGACCAACTGGTTCGCTTCACTTTCGACAGCGAAGTGAAGCAGGACGGTTTTGTGTTCCGAGCCGTGCAAGTGCGGCCGTCTAGCCGAAGCACAAACCTTTCGTGCAAGAAGTCTTCAGTGCACGACGGACGATTCCTCACGTCGGGTCTCCGACATCCTGTGGACTAGATCCCGATCAGTGAAACAGAGTTTGAGGTGATGAGACCCATTTGCGTTGAAAGAAGATCCTCGTATCCGTTGGGTGATGTCCAACGCCTTAGCGGTCCAAGAGTGTTTCGATGACCGACCTATCTGATGCCTGGCGTTGGGAGTCGCTCGATGCATCAACACCAACGCCGCCACCGACTCGCCCAGTGAGCGCGGGTGCCCCTAAAGGTTCTGGATCGTCGAACACGTCGTGGAGCCAAAGGGTACGCTCGCTGCCCCAGTAGCGCATCATCGTGGCGCCTCCGTTGGGCAGGTCGCTGATATATCCCTCTGAGGTCAGAAACCCTGCCCAACTGAGATGCACCCCATCAAAGTCAGCCGCTACGCCCTCCCAGTCGGGCAGCACGTGAACCGCGATCTCGGTTCTTACTGCGTGTTGGGTAGCGACAGCTCTCAGCATCTGGGTGTCGGACCGATGTTGATTAGGACCGGGCAACTCCCAGCCAGCGTGTGGTTCTGTGGCCACTTTCGGATAGGTCTCGACCAAGCGTGACCAGTCTTCGGGTGCGTTGATATTCCAGACGCGCGCGTCGGGGCGGACGGGAAGTAGCCAGCGCGAGGTGGGTCGACCGGAAAAGTCCCACGCTGAAATGAGGGCGTCGTGCACGTCGGGTGGCGGTTCGGTGACGGTCCACAGTCCACTCCACGTGAACTCACCGTTGCCGTACACGTTCGAGTAGTTGGTGAAGCAGGGGGGCGCAAGATGGGCTGAATCATGTGGGTCTTCGTGCCACCACTGCTGTGCGCCAAAGTCCGCGTCGCGGTGGAGTTCTGCGTGGAACCTTTCGGACACCGCCTCGGCTATCTGGCGACGATGCCCTGCCTGCTCATACAGGTAAGGGAGGGACAAGAGTGCTTGGCCGCTCCACGGTCCAGCCAGAAATTCGGCAGAGTAGACAGCCATTTCGAGCAGTTTTCCGTATGGCATTTCCCAGATCGATGACGCCGCACGCTGAACCGCGTCCAGGTTTGAGTCTCGTGGCAAACCAAACCTAGGAATGTCATCGCGTTGCGTGACCTCCAAGCGAGCCAAGAGTGCGACGCCGGCGGGTGCTCGCACGAGGTTCTCCGCGAGAGATGATGGAGGTGCGGCCGAGATTTCACCAACTTACTAAAGGCGCTCGTTGTACGTTCTACGAGATCGAAGTATTGAACGATCGTGCAACAATTGTGAGGAGACGTGGCACGACGACGGCCGTCATCGGGGTCATTCACGCCGCGAGCGGAAGGCTGCAGATCTGTTGCCTCCAAGGTGCGATCCCTTCAACCATCGGGCGATGACGAATCGACTCGTATTCTTATCCTGCTCGACGAACCCGCGGGACCAGCCGCTGCTATTGGCGACATGTTCCAAAGAGAGATGGGAACGGAATGGTCGGGTCGCATTCATGTTATTTTCGGGAAATGCAGAAGAGTCAACGACTGTGAATTGAGGTTGTTGTACGTGGCAACGCACCATTCGATCCACAAGCGAGGGTGAAAGGCATGACAGGTTATTCGGTCGCTTCAACGTCAATCCCGCGCACTCGAAGCCGTCTCGTTGGTCCTCGACTGCGACGCAGCGCACTCGCACTTCTCGCTGCAACCGGCAGTGCCTCGGTGCTTTCGGGGTTTGTCCTCGTTCCGTCAGTATCGGCCGCGCACTTGAAAGCGCATTCGTCGAATTCGAGTGCGTCTGCGTTCTGCGCGAAGATGCCGGCGTCGAAGGTCTCCTCGATCGTGGGTTCGACGGTGACGCTTGGTGAGGCGGTGGTCCAGGGTGCGATTCTTGTCTGCCTATACGACGGCTCCCCCACGACCGTCACCCTTGAGAAGGAGACCGGCATGGCGGCCTCGGGACTTTCCTCTCTACAAAAAGCCGAAGCGGGACATAAGAAACTGTTCTACGCCAGCCAGCCCAATCCCCTCCCGAAGGGAACGACGATTAGTTTTTCACCTCTGGCGGCGCTTGGCTCAAACGCCTTCTATTGGACTGGCGTGATCGAAGGCACTCGCTACAGCGGCGCGGACGCATTCAAGGGGACAACTGGCTACTTCACCGAGATGCACAGCCCGCTGGATCAATCAAAGGTGAAGCAACTCGAGCAACTCGTTCTCTCAGCCTGATATTCTCGGCAATTCGCCCTCGCCAACGCCGAATCACCGACGCTTCAGAAAGACCAAATAGAGCGCGCCGAACACGAGGACAATTCCGACGTTGACTATCAATCGCTCGAACGTGTGGTGCCGGAGGAACAGAATGTCCACGCTGACGACGACGGCCACGAGCGCGAGAACGTAGAACACGATCTCGGTCTTTGATTCCATGAATTCATCCTATGAAGGCATCAGCGCGCCAACGAAGCCCGCACCACAGATACGTGAGTCAATGGGTCTTGCGGTGAGCGGACGTTCTCGTAACTCCGGTTTCTAAAGGGCTCAAACGGCCAGTTGCTCGTCATTGCGCCTTCGATGATCAAGCGGCGAAGGACTTCCAGTGTCCTTCGGAGACGACCTCGACCGCGCCGTCGACAACTTTGATGGCCGTCTGATCGTCAATCGCGTAGCAAGGCACTGACATGCCGGCCGCCCATCGCTCGGCGTCGGCCACGGTGTTCTCTGGGAGGTCTTCGTGGTCGAGGTGCGGGAATATTGAAAAATTCACCACGCCCAGAGTTGTGTCGCCTCCGGTGGGTGGCGTCCACCGAACGAAGTCGTCGCCGATGTTGGGCGTCATCACCATGCTCCCAGCACTCAGCCCCACGTAGACCGTATTGTCGAGCCTGGAAACAAGGTTCGCCAATCCGGACTCGAGCATCCAGTGGCCCAGAAACAGGGCGTCACCTCCGTCCACCAACAGGACGTCGACTGATTCCACCATGGGCACCCAGGACTCTGCGTCGATGCTTCGTAACGCGGTGAGCTCGAGTACTCCCAACGACTTCCAGCCACGTTCGCGCATGGGACAGCGGGGCTCGAGACCGCAGATGGTGCGCCACGCCCTGATTGCGCCGCCGGGATTGGCCCACTGCGCGGTTGGAATGATGAGGGCGTCGCACTCGGCGATCGGTTTGCCGAGAAGTTCGACGAGCGCGTCATGAATACTCGGGTTCTTGATGCCTGCGGAAGTGAGAAGTAACGTCACGGTGCCTCACTCAATCGTGGTGTCGAGTTGCGCCAGAACACTCGCCCCAAGCCCTGGCAATCGAGTGCAGCGAACCCAGTGCGTCGCGTTGCGAGGCGACACTAGGTTTTATCAGATGGCAATGGGATCAGGGCTTGAGCGCCTTGGCGGCTATCCGTTTGAAGTTCGTTGCAGTCCCGGCTCAGAGCTGCGAGCCCGGGCGTCGGCCGACGTCGCCGCGGAGGCCTACCGCTACTTGAGTCCCTTGTTGTCGAGTGTCGAGCCCGACATCGCCATCATCGTGGCCGCCGAAGCGGACTGGGAAAGTCGCCAGCCTTACGGTCTGCCGTACTTCAACGATGGGGAAGATCAGATCCGTCCCGGCATCCTGGTGATGCCCGCCACGCGCGGTGACTTCTGGATCGCGATGGGGGAGGACCTTCGAGAAGCGACGCCGAGCGGTTACGCGAGGTTGCGCGCGGTGTACCCTGACGGCGCTGGCGGCCTCGACTTACAGCCATTCTTCGACCTCGTGACCATCCACGAACTCGGCCACGCGTTCGAAGTGCTCGGGGATCTCCGACTGCCGACCTTCTGGCTGGGCGAGATCTTCGCGAACCTGGCCCTCCACGCCTTCGTCGCAACGCGACAGCCGGAGAGTCTCGACACGCTGGAAGTACTCTCCACGGTGGGATCGCAGAGTCGACGTCTGGACGCGCGAATGCGCGCGGAGGGTTACACCTCGCTGGAGGACCTCGAAGTCCATTACACCGGCGGTGACAACCCCATGAGTCCGCTGAACTACGTGTGGTACCAGTATCGGTGGCAGCGACTCGCCGCCGGGGTGTTCGACGCCGATGGTGAGGACGCCCTACGCCGCTTTTGGGACTGTTTTCGCGCTCGCGACGTCCTCGAGGTGGCCGCGGCGTCCCTCGCCACACTGCTGCGAGCCGAGGTGAGCGAGACCCTGGGCCGAGGAGTTGAGAACTGGCGATGAGCCGAGCTTCGAGGTGAGGTGTACGGCCGCGGCGTCGACGATTCGGATCTCCGCATGGGCCGCGATGCGTGATGTCGCGACAGTGCCCGCATCCACGTACTATCCGCTGTCGTGACTCTCAGTTCTCTTGACGGCGCTCGATCGCTCGTGGCGACATCGTCGTCGGTGGTCGTGATCACGGGGGCGGGTGTATCGACTGCATCGGGGATCCCCGATTTTCGCGGTCCCGAAGGCGTCTGGACCAAGGATCCCGCCGCTGAGCGGCTCGCCAATATTGAGGCGTACGTCGAATCGCCGGAACTTCGGATGACGGTCTGGCAGCGGCGGCTCGCCAATCGGGACGTGCCGGTGCAACCGAATCCGGCCCACTTCGCCCTCGCGGCGTTCGAGCGAACCGGCAAACTGACCGCGCTTGTCACCCAAAACATCGACGGACTGCATCTGTCGGCTGGTTCCAACCCGGCGCTCGTCATCGAGGTGCACGGCAACTCGCGGATGACGAAGTGCCTACGCTGCGGCGCAGAGTCGCCGACCGCCGCGATACTTGAGCGAGTGGCCGCGGGCGAACTTGATCCCCACTGCCACGTTCTCACCGCTGGCCACGAGTGCGGCGGCATACTCAAGACTGCTGTCGTGAGTTTCGGTCAACCGCTCCCCAACGAGGAGTTTGCCCGCGCCGAGTATCTGGCGAAGACCTGCGACCTGTTGATCTGTGTCGGATCGACCCTGATGGTGCGACCACTCTCGGGGCTCGTCCCCAAGGCGGTCGATCGCGGCGCACGACTGATCATCGTGAACGCCGAACCCACGCCGTACGACGACGATGCGGAGTTCGTTATCCGTGACGACATACCTTCCGTGCTCGGATACTTGCTCGGAGTGTGACGAGACAACGCCGAGTACCTTCGGCGTGTGCCGCCGTCGACTCATCGCGGCACTAGCGCGTCGATATCACAGTCCTCTCGAAGCGATCCCGCCGTGCGCGGGACTGCGACGTGTGCGGAGGGAGCTAGAGAATCCCGGCGACCGGGTGGACTTCACCACACGGCACACCGAGCGCTTCGTGGTGGCTCCGAACCGCGTCGGCATCGGGTGCTTCTAGGAGGCAGTAGACCTTGCCGTCCGCGTTGTGGAAGAGCTCCACTTGTCGTACGCCGAATTGGTCGGCTTTATGTTCCTTCGCTTCTTGGGTAATTTGTGCGATCGCGTCGTCCGGTAGCTTCAAGTCATCGTGGAAATCCATGAACTGCGGCATTTTCCCCCTCCTCAGGTCCTCATGGGCTCTTTCGCAGAGCCACGTTGGTGTCCGTGAAAATAGCGCACGTTCGGCTCGTCTGCAATCGAAGCCACTTTGTTGAGAATCGTCGCCAATGGCCGTGTCCATGATCGTGCACCCCGGGAATGAACATGACTCCAACACGTCGTTTCGCTGTGCTCGACGTTGAAGGTCCGTGGAGGGCGCTCGGATACGACGGTGAATCTGGTTACCGCGATACAGGCGGCGTTACGCGATGAAGTATTTCGCCTTCGGGTGGTGGCAGATGATCGCGTCGGTCGTCTGCTCCGGGTGTAGTTGGAACCCTTCCGAGACCGAGACGCCGATACGCTCGGACTCTAAGAGTGCCGCGACCTTCGCGTTGTCGGTGAGGTCGGGACAGGCGGGATATCCCCACGAGTAGCGACCGCCGCGATACTTCTGTCGAAAGAGTCCCGTCAACGTCGGCCCGTCTTCATCGACGAAGCCGAGTTCCTCGCGGATGCGTTTGTGCCATAACTCCGCCAACGCCTCGGCCATCTCCACTCCGAGACCGTGCAGCATCAGGTAGTCGTTGTAACGGTTCTCGGTGAAGAGCTGGTGGGTGCGCTCTGAGATCCGGCTGCCCATCGTCACCAACATGAAGCTGGCGTAGTCGCGGTCGTTGCTCTCCATGGGACGAAAGAAGTCCGCTATACAGAGGTGCGGCGCTTCTCGCTGGCGGGGAAAGACGAAGCGGGTCACCTCGGCGTCGCGCGCGTCGTCGGCGAAGATGACGAGCTCGTTTCCGTCGGCGGCGGCCGGGAAGTGGCCCCACACGACTTGAGGGACCAGCAGATCCTCTTCCTTCGCGAAACTGAGTTGTTCGCGAAGCGTGGCGCTCACTCGTTCTTTGAACGCCGTGTCGTCTTCGCCGTCTTCGGGTCGATAGCCCCACTGATTTCGAAACAGTGCCGTCTGATTCAAGAACTCACTGATCTCGTCAATTGACATGCCCTTGGCGACTCGACTGCCGAGGAAGGGTGGCACGAAGAGTGGGTTGTCGAGGTCGACGTCGGGGCTTCGACGGGGCGCGTCAGCGGCGGGTTCCGGCGAGGGATCACGAAATCGGCGCTGGACCTTGCTCTGGGAGAGTTCGCGTCCAAAGTTTGGATCATCGGTGCCGCCTCGTCGAATCTCCCCGAGTTGGTCGAGCACGCGCAGGCCCTCGAAGGCGTCCTTGCCGTAAAAGAGGCGCCCCGAATAGACCTCGCGCAGGTCGCGCTCGACGTACGTGCGCGTGAGCGCCGCCCCGCCGAGCAGCACGGGCACCGAGGACATCGCGCGTTCGTTCATGATCTCTAAGTTCTCGCGCATGATCAACGTGGACTTGACCAGCAGCCCGCTCATGCCGAGGGCGTCGGCCCGGTGCTCTTCGACGGCGTTGAGCATCTCATTGACGCCGACCTTGATTCCGAGGTTGATCACCTCGTACCCGTTGTTGGTGAGAATGATGTCGACGAGGTTCTTGCCGATGTCGTGCACATCGCCCTTCACCGTGGCGAGCACGACGCGACCCCGCCCACCCTGGTCGCTCTTTTCCATCAGCGGTTCTAGATGAGAGACGGCCGACTTCATGGTCTCGGCGCTCTGGAGGACGAAGGGAAGTTGCATCTCGCCGCTCGCGAACAAATCGCCCACGACGCGCATCCCGTCGAGGAGGATCTCGTTCACGATGTCGAGGGGCTTGGCGCCCTCGGCCATCGCGGTGTCGAGGTCGTCTTCGAGGCCGACCCTTGCACCGTCGATGATGCGGCGCTTCAGTCGCTCGTTGAGTGGCAGGTCCTCTAAGGAGGGTCCGGAGTCGCTCGAGGAGGAAACGCCCTCGAAGAGTCGAAGCAACTCGCTCAAGGGGTCGTAGTCGTCGCGACGCCGGTCGTAGATGAGGTCCAAACAGACCTGGCGGGCCTCGTCGTCGATGCGGTGCAGCGGCAAGATCTTCGACGCGTGCACGATCGCCGCGTCCAGGCCCGCTTCGGCGGCTTCGTGGAGGAAGACGCTATTGAGCACCTGACGCGCCGCGGGGTTCAGACCGAAGGAGATGTTCGAGAGCCCGAGAATCGTCCGCACTCCGGGTAGTTCCGCTTTGATTCGCTTGATGGCCTCGAGGGTCTCGATACCGTCGCGACGCGAATCGACCATGCCGGTAGAGAGTGGCAACGCCAGCGGGTCGATGAAGATGTCGTGAGCGTCCAGACCGTAGCGCGTGACGGCGAGTTCGGTGATTGCTTTGGCGGCGCGCACCTTCCACTCGGCGGTTCGAGCTTGGCCCTCCTCGTCAATGCATGTCGCGACCACGGCGGCGCCGAACTCGGCGGCGAGCGAGAGGAATCCGTCCAGGCGCGTGCCCGGACCGTCGCCCTCTTCGAGGTTGACCGAGTTCAAGAGCGCCTTGCCCCCCAGCCAGGTGAGGGCCGCTCGTGCGACGGGCGCTTCGGTGGTGTCGATCATGACCGGCACCGAGGACTGCGTCGCGAGTCGGCTCATGACTTCGTTCATGTCGGTGACGCCGTCAGCGCCCGTGTAGTCAACGCAGACGTCCAAGATGTGCGCGCCCTCTTTGATCTGCTCACGCCCGATCTCCACGCAGGTGTCCCAGTCGCCCTCGAGCATGGCGGTGCGGAAACGTTTCGAGCCGTTCGCGTTCGTGCGCTCACCAATGAGTAGTACCGAGCGGTCCTGTTGGTAGTTAACGGGCGAGTAGATCGACGCGACCGCGTACTCGGGCGTCGGGGATCTCTTCGCGGCACTGAGGGGCCGCAACACCTCGATGACCCGAGCGAGATGTTCGGGCGTCGTGCCACAACACCCGCCAACGACCTGCACGCCGTGCTCGGTGACGAACTTAGAGAGGTGCTCGGCCAGCGCGTCGGGCGTCAAGTCGTAGTGCATCTGACCCTCGACGACGCTCGGGAGTCCGGCGTTGGGCATGCAGGAAACGGGCATCGTCGCGCTGTCCGAGAGTGTGCGCAGAGGCTCATACATCTCGACGGGTCCGGTCGCGCAGTTAAGGCCGATGACGTCGATGCCGAGTGGCGAGAGTGCGGCGATGGCCGCGCCGATCTCCGTGCCGGGCAGCATCCGTCCCGTGAGTTCGATGGTGACCTGTACTTGGATGGGTACGACGCGACCGTGTCGCGCCATCGCTCGGTGACAGGCGGCGATGGCGGCCTTGCCCGAGAGCAGGTCGAACATCGTCTCGACCAATAAGAGGTCCACTCCGCCTTCTAAGAGCCCGTACGCGAGCTCCTCGTAACTCGCCGAGAGGTCGTCGTAGGTGATCTGGCCCAGCGTGGGGAACTTGGTGCCCGGGCCCATTGAACCAGCCACGAAGCGAGGTGAGGCGGCCGAGGCGTACTCGTCGGCGACGCGGCGAGCAATCGTCGCCGAGGTGAAGGCCAACTCCTGGGCCCGCTCGGCGATGCCGTATTCGTTGAGCACCACCGAGAACGAGCCGAAGGAGTCGGTCTCGATGGCGTCGACGCCAACGTCGAGGAACGAACGGTGTAGTGACGCAACCGCCTCGGGCTTAGAGACGACGAGGAACTCATTACAACCTTCTAAGGCGGCCCCCCCGAAGTCATCGGCGCTGAGGTGCTGGAGTTGGAAGTTCGTGCCGGTCGCGCCGTCAAAGATGACGACGCGTTGGGCGAGGGCGCGAAGATAGGGATCATCCGCCTTCGGACGGGCGAACGGCGGTCGAAGGGTTGAATCCATTGGTTGTTCAGGTTACTTGGGTTGCTTGATTTCACTACGCTGTCGAGGTGAAGATTTACACCAAAGCGGGCGACAACGGTACGACCGGTCTCTACTTTGGTGGTCGTGTGGCAAAGAGCGCAGAGCCCATCGAAGTCAACGGTGCCGTCGACGAAGCCCAAGCGTCACTCGGCTGGGCGAGATCGCTCAGTGAGCCCACCTCGCGGCTCAACGAACTACTCGTCACCGTCGAACGCGACCTGTGGGTCTTGATGGCCGAAGTCGCGACGCTGCCCGAGAATCGCCGCAAACTCGTGGCCGAGAAATCACTGGTGACCGCGGCGATGATCGAACGTCTCGAGACCGAAATCGACGCGCTCTCCGAGGAGATCGAGATGCCCACCGAATTCGTGGTGCCCGGTGACGATTCGTTCTCCGCCGCCCTCGACGTGGCGCGCACCGTGGTGCGTAGGGCCGAACGCGTGGCGGTTGGCTACCCCTTAGAAGATTCCCTGGTGATCCAGTACCTCAATCGCTTGAGCGACCTCGTGTGGACGATGGCTCGCTGGGCCGAGGGGCCCGAGCACCGCACCGCTCGGACTCAGCCATGAGGCACCATGTCGCGTAGCGCGCGGGTCTCATCGATAAAAGAGGCGTTGGCGCAGACGACTATCGCGTTCGCGGTAGTGATTCGCGACGGTGAAGGCGTGGTTCCCGAGGCGATCCCCATCAACCTTGGGGGCGTGGTCACCACTCGCACCCTCACCAAGGAGTGGTGTACCCGCCAGGGCCTCAAGGAAGAGCCCGGTAGCTCGGTGGTTCTTCGTTCCCTGACTGGCGCGACCATCGTGATCGTCTCGCTCGGCTCGAGTACGCAAGGGTCGTCCCGCTACCGCCTCGCGGGCGCCGCGGCGGCGCGCGCCGCGGGCGATGGTCCCCTCGCGTTCCTCCTAGCGACCGATGGCCTCAGTGACCCCGCGAGTGCGGCCCAGGCCCTCACCGAGGGCGCGGTGCTCGCGTCCTATAGCTATAAGGGCCACTCGAAACTCTCGACCTTTGACGTGGTGCCCGTCGACGTGCCACTGCCCACCGTCGCGGTGCACGACGCCGTCACCGACGGCGTGCAGCGTGGCGCAATCATCGCCGAGGCGGTCAACTGGGCCAAGTTCCTCATCGATTCGCCCGCCGGCTACATGCCGCCCAAGACCTTGGCGAGTGAGATCGAGGGTCGTTTGGCGCACGACGAGCACGTCAACGTCGAGGTCTGGACCGAATCGAGAATCCGCGAAGAGCGCCTCGGGGGTCTGCTCGGCGTCGGTCAAGGGTCCGCGCAACCGACGCGCTTGGTCTACGCCACCTACGATCCTCAACCCGGGGTTGCGCTGACCCACGTGGCGCTGGTCGGTAAGGGCGTCACCTTCGACTCCGGCGGGCTTTCCATCAAGGGCGCTGAGGGCATGATGAGCATGAAGACTGACATGACCGGTGCCGCGATCGTGATGGCGGTCGTCTCGGTCGCCAGTCAGCTCCAACTTCCCATACGCATCACCGCGATCGCCCCGATGACCGAGAACCTGCTCGGCGACCGGGCGACGAAGCCGGGCGACGTCTTGACGATCCGTAACGGCCTCACCATCGAGGTCCTCAACACCGACGCCGAAGGCCGACTGATCCTTGCCGACGGGCTCGCCCTGGCCGTGGACGCCGATCCCGACGTCATCATTGACGTCGCGACGTTGACGGGTGCACAAAACGTCGCGCTCGGCGACGAAGTCGGTGCGCTCTTTGTCTCGAGCGACGAACTCGCGGGTCGTCTCGCTTCGGCGAGTGATCGTTCGGGAGAAGCCTTCTGGCGCATGCCGCTCGTCGAGAGTTACGAGTCGCACATCGACTCCGACGTCGCCGACATGAAGAACATGGGCAAGCCCCCGCGTGCCGGGGCCATCGTCGCGGCGTTGTTGTTGCGCAGGTTCACCGCCGGCAAGCCCTGGGCGCACCTCGACATCGCCGGGCCCGCGCGAGCGGACGCGACGAGGGGCTATCAGACCAAGGGTGCCACCGCGTATGGCGCGCGAACGCTCATTGAATACCTTCGCGTGCTCGCGAAGTCCTCCAAGGCGTGAGTTCTAGGGAACGAGTCGGCGAACTCGCTCGTGACGGGCGGGAACGGTTCGATCGAGCGACTTAGAGGTGACGTCGTCGCCGTCCGTTTTGCCAATCAGCACGCTCGCGAAGAGTTCTTCGTCCTCGAGTCCGGCCCAGCGCCGCACGTCCTCACTGTGTCGAAAACTGCCCCAGAGAACCGCCTGCCAGCCGCGCTCTTCGAGGAGTAACAACAGGGCCATGGTCGCCATCGCGGCGTCGGTGTGCCAGTAGGGCACCGGCCACGCCGAACGCTCCCCGAGGCCCGAGCCGGCTTTGTCGTCCTCGTCGTATCGCGCTTCGTAGTCCTGCGGTCTGCTCGTTACCAACACCGCCCCGCCCGCGCGACGCAGCCCGTGAAAGCGCGTCGAACGCGCTCGCCACTGCTCATCGGTGGCGACGGCGAAGAAACCTTCGAGGTCACCGTGGCCGAGCGTGTTGAGTCGCACACCCGCGCTGTTACCGGCGGTCGGCGCCCAGAGTGCGAGGGCGCAGAGTTCCTCGAGCCACGCAAGGTCGACCGGAGTGCCGTCAAAGGAGCGCGTCATTCGTCGTTGGGCGAGGAGATCGCGCAGTTCCACGGCCCGTGTCTACCAGGTCGCGCGAGCGATTGTTGACCCAGCAGGTAAGGTTTAGGGACTGAAAAGGAGCGTCCCTTGCCCTCACCACGAGACCTACTGAACGCCGCAAAGGCCGACATCCGTGAGGTGGACCCGAAAGAGGTCGCCGAACACCTGGATCATTACCGGATTCTCGACGTGCGCGAACCCGACGAGTACCAACAAGGTGCCCTGCCCGGGGCGGTGCACGTGCCGCGCGGCCAACTGGAGTTCTCCATCGAGGGTCGCTTGCCGGACAAGAGCGCGCCGATCGCTGTCTACTGCGCCGGTGGTACTCGCAGTGCCTTCGCCGCCAAAACGCTCCAAGAGTTGGGCTACAGCGACGTCGTGTCGGTCATCGGGGGATTCAACAAATGGAAGGACGAAGGACTCGCCTGGGAGTCGCCTCGAACGATGACCGCCGACCAGCGCAACCGCTACCAGCGCCACTTGCTCTTACCTGAAGTCGGTGAGGCCGGCCAGATGAAACTGTTGGACTCGAAGGTGTTGTTGCTCGGGGCCGGCGGCCTCGGCTCACCGGCCGCCATCTATCTTGCTGCCGCGGGAGTCGGCACGATTGGCATCATCGACATGGACGTCGTCGACGCCTCCAACCTCCAGCGCCAGATCCTCCACACGCTCGACCGTGTTGGTATGCGCAAGGTCGACAGTGCGAAGGCGGCCCTGACGGCGATGAACCCCGACGTCGTCGTCAAGACCTACGACACCAGACTGAGCGCAGAGAACATCCTCGACATCATCGACGGCTACGACATCATCGTCGACGGCACTGACAACTTTCCCACGCGCTACCTCGTCAACGACGCGGCCCTCATCAAGCGCATACCCGTGGTGCACGGTTCGATCTTCCGCTTCGAGGGTCAAGCGACCGTGTTCTACCCCTACGTCGGTCCGTGTTATCGCTGCATGATTCCCGAGCCACCACCCGCCGAACTCGCGCCGAGTTGTGCCGAGGCGGGGGTGTTGGGTGTCCTACCGGGCATCATCGGTTCGATTCAGGCCGTCGAGACGATCAAGTTGCTACTCGACATCGGTGAGCCCTTAGTGGGGCGACTCCTCACCTACGACTCCTTAGAAGAGTCCTTTCGCACCTTTAAGGTGCGTCGCGACCCCAACTGCCCGGCCTGTGGCGAGCACGCGGGCGAGATCATCATCGCGGAATACGACGACCTCTGCATGCCGCACCCCGTCGGGGTCTAGGCGACGACGACGATCGTGTTGGCGATCTTGTCGTGCAGCGTCTGATTGCGCTTGTCGAAGAGGCAATACGCGTTATCGATGATGCCGACGACGATGATGACAAAAAATACTGGCGAGTCGTGGAGCGAGTAGCTCCCGACGAAGTAGAACATGACAATGGCGGCTCGTTTTAACGCTTGTTGTGGTGCGAGCATGGCGCCGGTCGAGGCGTCGCGCACGCGCGTGGCGGCGACGCGATTACCCACGGACTGTCCGCCCTTGGTGATGAAGCAGCGAAAGAGGTAGCCCGCGGTCACGATGAAACCGGACAACCCGCCGAGGAAGTTCGAGCCGATCTGGTCAAAGACCGCGACGAAGACCTCCACGGGAATCACGAGTACGAGTTGGTCAGAGAACATCTGGCCGACTCGTCGCCCGAACCCGGCGAGCATCATCCCGGTGACCGGGTCGATTGGTCCTCGAGCGCCCGAGGGCAGGTTTCTTCCACAGCCCGCGCAGGTCTTGCCGTCCATTTGAGCGCGGCAGTTCGAACAGATCATCGCTCTATCTTTGTCGGTGGCGCTCGCCCCACTCAATTCCTGTCCCGTTCAGCGATCTTGCGACGGTTTTCGCCTGATGTGGGCGCGACGTAACCTTGGTGGCGTGAGTTCGAATGAACGGGTCACCGACTCCGGCATCGAGGTGAAGGCTGTCTACCGCGGGGCGGACCTCAAGGACTTCGACGAAGCCACCCAACTCGGCGAACCCGGATCCTTCCCCTACACCCGCGGGGTGCAAGAGACCATGTATCGCGGTCGCCTGTGGACCATGCGTCAGTACGCGGGTTTCGGCACGGCCGAGGCGACGAACGAGCGCTTTAAGTTCCTCCTCGGCGCGGGCCAGACGGGGCTCTCGTGCGCCTTCGACCTGCCCACGCAGATGGGCCTCGACGCCGATCACGCGCGCGCCGAGGGTGAGGTCGGCAAGGTGGGGGTCGCCATCTCCTCCTTAGAGGACATGCGTCTGTTGCTCCAGGACCTGCCCCTCAACGAGGTCACGACGTCGATGACCATCAACGCCACCGCCTCAACGCTGCTGCTGCTCTACCAGTTGGTCGGCGAAGAACAAGGTGTCGCCGGCGGCGAACTACGCGGCACGATTCAGAACGACATCTTGAAGGAGTACGTCGCGCGCGGGACCTATATCTACCCACCGCGCCCTTCGATGCGACTGGTGGTGGACACCTTCGCCTACTGCGCGAAGGAGATGCCCAATTGGAACACCATCTCAATCTCGGGCTATCACATCCGCGAAGCCGGCTCCACCGCCGTCCAGGAGATCGCCTTCACCCTCGCGAACGGCATCGCCTACGTCGAGGCGGCCCTGGCCGCAGGACTCGAGCTCGACGTCTTCGCGCCGCGACTGAGTTTCTTCTTCAACGCTCACAACAACCTCTTCGAGGAGGTTGCCAAGTACCGCGCGGCCCGTCGACTGTGGGCGTCGATCATGCGCGATCGATTCAACGCGCAGGACCCCAAGTCAACGATGTTGCGCTTCCACACCCAAACGGGTGGATCGACCCTCACGGCGCAACAGCCCGAGATCAACATCGTTCGCGTCGCGATGCAGGGACTGGCCGCCGCACTCGGGGGGACCCAGAGTCTGCACACCAACGGTTTCGACGAGGCGCTGGGTCTGCCGACCGAGCGCGCGGCCAAACTCGCGCTTCGCACCCAGCAGGTCCTCGGCTACGAGTCGGGCGTCGCCGACACCGTCGATCCGTTGGCGGGCTCGTACTTTATTGAAAGCCTGACCGACGAGGTTGAGGCGCTCGCTCGCGAGTACATCTCCACCATCGACCAGATGGGCGGCTCGGTCGCCGCGATCGAGGCGCACTACCTCCAAGACGAGATCGAGGCCGCCGCCTACGAGTTCGCCCGCAGCGTCGAGCGAGGCGACAAGGTCGTGGTCGGCGTGAACCGCTTCGTCGAGAGCGAGACGACCAAGGCCGACGTCTTTCCCGTCGACGCCGCACAACAACAAGCCCAGGTCAATCGCGTGGTGGCGCTGAAGACCTCGCGCGATAACGACGGCGTGCGCGCCGCGCTGGATGACCTCGCTACGGCCGCACGGGGTTCGGCCAATGTGCTCTATCCCATGAAGGTCGCACTCGCGCGCCTCGCGACGCTCGGCGAGGTCGCCGACGTGCTTCGCGCCGAGTTCGGGGTCTACCAGGCGGGCTAACGCTGGATGGGCTCAAAGAAGTGCGTGACGCTGGGTGTCACGACGTAGAAGGGATGCGTGAGGGCCCGCCAGGCTTCGAAGCGCGGGGTCGCCCGAAATGCCATGTGCGCATCGATTGAGGACCATCGCACCAGGAGCAGAAACACCGAGCCGTCCTCGGCTTGACGACGAACCTCAGCCCCGAAGCACTCCTCCGCCCCCTCGATGATCGGCAGCGCCTCGCGCATCGAGTCTTCAAAGTCGCTCTCGCTGCCCGGTTGAACCGTCAACAACGCGTGTTCCAACATCATGATCGACTCATCAGGCGTGCGCGTAACTCGTCGTCGTTGGCGACGGCGACCGCAGTGGCGGCGAGGGCGATGGCGCCATCGATCACTGCCTGGTCCGCGGCGGGGGTCACGCAGGCTGCGGTGAAGGCCGCCTGATGGTTCACGGCGCCGTCGGTGGGGATCATCAACATCGGGTGGATCGAGGGCACGACGAGCGAGACGTTGGCCATGTCGGTTGAGATACTGGGCTTCGCGGCACCCTCGTCGTCGAGGTGGAAGTCGCGTCCGAGGGCTTCGGCAGCGTCGCGGTAGTGCGCGAGGATTCCCTTGTCAGAGACCATGTGCGAGAAGGGATGCCCGAGTTCTTCGATCGCTAACGTGGTGCCCGTCGCCAGGGCACCCGCCTCGAAACAGGCGTTTATGCGTTGGCGAAGTTCGCCCAGTCGCTCGAGGTTGAGCGAACGCGCCATGAACCGACCGACGGCGCGATTGGGGATGATGTTGGCCGCCGAACCGCCTTCGGTGACGATGCCGTGAATTAGGTCGCCGGGTCGAAGTTGTTGTCGTAACAGCGCGAGCGCCACCTGGGAAATGGTGAGCGCGTCGAGCGCGTTGCGTCCCTCCCACGGCGCCGCCGCGGCGTGCGCCTCCTTGCCCGAGAAGATGACGTCGAAGTGATCGACCGCGAGGCAGGCCGCGTCGAGTCGCTCGGAGGGGAAGGGGTGCACCATCATCGCGGCGTGGGCGTCGTCGAAAAAGCCCGCGTCGAGCAGGTCGATCTTGCCGCCGCCGCCCTCTTCGGACGGCGTGCCCAGGAGGGTGACGCGCACGTCGAGGTCATCGGCGACTTCCGCGAGGCCAATGGCCGCACCGAGAGACGAGGCGGCGATGATGTTGTGACCGCAGGCGTGCCCGACGTCGGGGAGCGCGTCGAACTCCGCGCAGAATGTCACGTGCAGCGCGCCCGAGCCGGCCGTCGCGCGAAAGGCCGTGGGCAGACCCGCGATACCACGCTCCACGTGGAAGCCGGCCGCTTCGGCGGCGTTGGCGACCGCGTCACTCGAGACGAACTCCTCGTACCCCAACTCGGGGTGCTCGTGGATGAAGTGACTGAGGGCCACCAACTCTCCGCGCGACGCCTCGATTCGCGCGGCGGCGCGTTCCTCGGCGCTCACTCGATCTCCACGACGACGTCGCCCGCGCCGACCTGGTCGCCAGTGGCGACGTTGACGCTCTTGATCACCCCGGACTTCTCGGCGTTGACGGCATTCTCCATCTTCATCGCTTCAAGGATCACGACCGTGTCGCCCGCTTCGACGCTTTGACCGACGGTGACGTTGACCTTCACGATGGTGCCCTGCATCGGGACGAGGACCTTGCCCGATCCGCTGCCCAGGACGCCGCTGTGATGTTGGCGCCGGGGCTTCAGCGCCGTGCTCTGGGGTCGCGCCGGGAGCTCCTCGCTGCCGTCGGGCACCCAGAGTGCGACCGTGACTCGTCGTCCATTCACCTCAGCGGTGACGTCCTTGCGGATGCGGCCCTCGCCGATCGAGACGACCGCCGGTGCGGCGGTCGGCAGGCTCGAGAAGTCGAGGGTGGTCTCGACCCACTTGGTCGAGTGGGTGCCGTTGACGAAGTCCTCACTCGACAGGATCGCCACGTCCGCGGGCAACGTCGTGGCGACGCCTTCGATCACGGTCTCTTCAATGGCGCGAAGCATCTTGCGGCGCGCTTTTTCCCGGTCCGAGGACCACACCACCAACTTCGCGATCAGATTGTCGTAGAACTGCGAGATCGTGTCACCGGCGCCGTACCCGGCGTCCAGTCGAACGCCGGGACCACTCGGTTGGTCGAATCGAGTGATCGTGCCCGGCGACGGGATGAACTTGCCCCCCGAAGGGTCTTCGGCGTTGATACGCACTTCAATGGCGTGGCCGTTGCGCGCGACGTCGTCCTGAGCGAAGTCGAGCGCCTCGCCCGAGGCGATGCGGAGCTGCCATTCGACGAGATCGAGGCCCGTTACCAATTCGGTGACGGGGTGCTCAACTTGGAGCCGGGTGTTCATCTCTAAGAAGAAGAACTCGCCGTCTTGATAGAGGAACTCGACCGTGCCAGCGTTGACGTACCCGCAAGCCTTGGAGACCTTGACGGCCGCCTCGCCCATCGCGCGACGCACGTCATCGGGGAAGTTGGGGGCCGGGGACTCCTCGATGAGTTTCTGATGACGGCGCTGCGCGGAGCAGTCTCGTTCGCCCAGCCACAGCGTGGTCCCGAAGGAGTCGGCTAAGACTTGCATCTCGATGTGACGGGGCCAGGAAAGGTATCGCTCGACGTAGCACTCGTCACGACCGAAGTAACTGAGCGCCTCGCGTTTTGCGCTCTCGAGGGCGGCCTCGGCTTCGCCGGCCTCGTTGACCACCTTCATGCCACGACCGCCCCCGCCGTAGGCGGCCTTGATCGCGACGGGCCAACCGAACTCCGTCCCGAAGTCGATGACCTCTTGGGCGCTCTCGAGCGCCTGGCTGCGCCCCGGCACTCCGGCGACGCCGGCCGCTTCCGCGGCGAGGCGCGAGGAGATCTTGTCGCCCATCACCTCGATGGCTTCGGGCGGAGGGCCAATGAAGGTGACCCCGCGCGAGGTGATGGCCCGGGCGAAGTCGGTGTTCTCGGAGAAAAAGCCGTATCCCGGGTGCACCCCGTCGGCCCCGGAGCGTTCGATGACGTCCAAAATGGCCTCGGTGTTGAGGTAACTTTCGGCGGCGGTCTGGCCACCGAGCGCGTAGGCCTCGTCCGCCAGTCGCACGTGGAGCGCGTTACGGTCGAGCTCGGAGTACACAGCGACGGTGGCGATGCCCATTTCGCGGCAGGTCCTGATCACGCGGACCGCGATCTCACCTCGGTTGGCGATGAGGACTTTCTGTAACACGGGAACCTCCGTAAATGGCCATCAATTTTCTAGCACCGGTTCCACAACCCTAATGTTTGACCGTGAACCCAATTATCTGGCGAGTTGAGCACTTGGACGAGATCGATTCGACCAACACCTACGTGAAGGACCGCGTGGAAGGTGAGCTCGAGGGGCTCGTCGTCATGGCTGACTTCCAGCAGTCTGGCCGCGGTCGGCTCGATCGAGCGTGGTCCTCGCCGCCGCGCGCATCGCTCTTGTGCTCGGTGCTGCTGCGACCCGACCTCGAGGTCGATCAGCTCCAACTCGTGGTGGCGGCCGTCGCGCTCGCCGTACGCTCGGCACTCGAGCGCCTCAGTGGTCTGCGCGCCGACCTCAAGTGGCCTAATGACCTGGTGGTGGCCGGGAACAAGCTCGCGGGACTCTTGGCCGAGGTCGCAGCGACCACCGACGGGGTCGCCGTGGTCGTGGGCTTCGGAGTGAATCTGACGTACGAGGGCCCCGACGGCGTCGCCGCCACGTCGGTGCGACGTGAAACGGGTCTCACGATTGTCCCGCGGGCGTTACTCGACATCGTGCTCGAAGAGCTCGAGCCCCGACGCGCCGAGCTCGACAGCGAAGAAGGTCGCGCGGAACTTCGCGCAGAGTACGAGCGAGCGCTCTCGACGCTCGGCCTGGCGGTACGCGTCGAGCAGCACCAGGGCGAACTGCTCGGGACGGCCGTGGGGATCGATCGGCGCGGCCAGTTGTTGGTGGACGTCGGCGGCGACGTGCGCACGGTCGAGGTCGGCGACGTGGTGCACCTGCGCGCGATGGACGCGCGATGAGCGCCACTCGGGTCCTCGTCACCGGCGCTAACGGGCAAGTCGGCGTCGACGTCGACGACGTCCTTCGCGGCGCGACGCCGCTCGGTGGTGACGTCTCCTTCCAACCCGACGACCTCGCCGTGGGTGAAGGCGAATTCGAGGTGCTCGGACTCACCCACCACGATCTCGACGTCACTGACCGTGACGCCGTGGTGCGCGCGCTTCGCGCCACTCGTCCGGCGGTCGTCATCCACCTCGCCGCCTACACCGCGGTGGACCGCGCCGAAAGCGACGCGGAGCGGTGCTACTTGGTCAATGAGTTCGGCACCGCGAACGTGTCACTCGCCGCAAACGACGTCGGGGCCCACCTCATCGCGGTGTCGACCGACTACGTCTTTGACGGCACGAAGGGCGCGGCCTACGTGGAGGGCGACGCCACCAACCCTCTCAACGTCTACGGTGCCTCGAAGCGCGCGGGCGAAGTGGCCTGTGCCCCTGGCGACACGATCGTACGGACGTCCTGGGTAATGGGCGTTCGTGGCGCGAGCGTCATCCACACGATCGCCGATCGAGCGACGTCGGGCGCGAGTGTGCGCTTCGTGAACGACCAGACCGGCACGGTGACGGTTGCGAGCGATTTGGCGAGGTCGCTCGTGACCTTGGCGAGGGAGCGGCCGGGGGGTCTCTGGCACGTTGCCAATAGCGGTGCCACCACCTGGTACGAAGTCGCGGCCTTCGTGGGTGGGTTGCTCGGCCGTGACGAGGACTTCGCCACGCCCATTGAGTCACGCGAACTCGCCCCCTTCCAGAGCGCGCGGCGGCCCACGCGCAGCGACCTCGACACCAACAAGTTCGCCGAGCGGTGGCGGTCGCTACCGGAGTGGCGCGAGGCGCTCACTCGGTTGATCCAGGGTCGCGACGCGCGCGAGGTGCCCTCGTGAGGGACGTGGGTGCGAGTGTGGTCGCGGTCGTCGTTGACTATCACGCCGATCTCGTGCTGGTTGCGTGCGTGGACTCGCTGTTTTCGAATGATCTTCGTCACGTGGTGGTGGTGGAGAATGGCGACGCTGGTTCGGTGCCCGCGACGTTGCTCGATCGGGGCGTCGTCGTCGTCTCGCCCGGCGTCAACCTCGGTTACGGCGGGGGAGTGAACCGTGGCGTCGCCGTCGCGCCACCGAGTGAGTTCATCCTCGTCTCCAATCCCGACATCATCGTCCACGACCACGCGGTCGACGCCCTCGTCGCGTACCTCGAGGAACACAGCGACGTCGCACTCGTCGGACCCGAAGTGCGTCGACCCGACGGGACGGTCTACCCCTCGCGACGCGACTTTCCGAACGTCTGGCTCGCGGGACTCCACGCGGTCCTAGAGCCGCTCTGGGCGAAGAACCCCGCGACGGCGCGGTACCGCTCCACCAAGGCCGACGGCGTCGTCGACTGGGTGTCGGGCGCGTGCTTTTTGGTTCGACGTGACGCCTTCGAGGCGGTCGGCGGGTTCGACGAGCGCTATTTCATGTTCGCCGAGGAGATGGCGCTGTGCTGGGCGATGCGAGAGCGGGGATTCCTGGTCGCGGGAACGAGCACCGCCGTCGTGACCCACTTAGAAGGCGTCTCTCGGGCGCGGGCGCCCAGAGCGATGTTGATCGCACATCACCGAAGCGCGTTGCGTTTCGAGGTGCAGACCGCGCGTGGCTGGCGCCGGGCGATGCTACCCCTCGCCACGATGGTCTTGAGCGTGCGACTGGTACTGGAACTGCTCGCCCGACCACGCCGCTGACGCACCGGTAGAATATGGGCTGGGCTACGAGTGGTCTGTGGTTGAAAGTCGATGCCAGTCGCGGGCGAAACGACCCACGTAAGGCGTCTTGTCGACGCTGAGCATGGCGCGGTTTAGAAGTAAGTCCTGCCCCGGGACGGCCACCCTGGTCATCACGGGAGCCGGTGGGGTGGACTCGATGGGCGCAAGCTCCGCGAGTGCGCGTCGCTGCAGGCGAGTGTGGGGTCAAAGACCAGGTCAGCACTCGTAGCCCTATTGAGAACCGGCTCCGACCGGTAGGGTGAAACACGGTATGAGCGTATTTCAGAAGATTTTGAAGGCCGGCGAGGGCAAGCGCGTGCGAGAGCTCGCGGGGCTGGTTGGGCCCATCAACGACCTCGCCGAGGAGACGGCCGCCCTGAGCGACGTCGAACTGCGCGCCAAGACTGACGAGTTCCGCGCACGCATCGCCGAGGGCGAGACCCTCGATGACCTCTTGATTGAAGCCTTCGCGGTGGTGCGCGAGGCCGCCACCCGCGTGCTGGGTCAACGCCACTACGACGTCCAGCTGATGGGCGGGATGGCCCTGCACTTTGGCTGGATCGCCGAAATGAAGACCGGTGAGGGCAAGACGCTCGTTTCGACACTCCCGGTGTACTTAAACGCCCTGGGTGGCCAGGGTGTGCACGTGGTGACCGTGAACGACTACCTCGCCACCCGTGACGCGAACTGGATGGGCGAATTGCACCGCTTCTTGGGGATTAGCGTCGGTCGGGTCGGTCCGGACTTACAGGAGTTCGAGGACAAGCGCGCCGCCTACGCCGCGGACGTGACCTACGGCACGAACACCGAATTTGGCTTCGACTACCTGCGTGACAACATGGCACGCCGTGCCGAGCACATGGTCCAGCGCGGCCACCACTTCGCCATTGTCGACGAGGTCGACTCAATCCTCATCGACGAAGCCCGCACCCCGCTGATCATCTCGGGCCCGGCGTCGGACGTGACCAAGCTCTACTACCAGTTCGCCTCCATTGCGCGCTCGCTCACCCGCGACGTCGACTACGAGGTCGACGAGGAGAAGAAAACGGTCGTACCCACCGAGTCCGGTATCGAAAAGGTCGAACGTCAGCTCGGGGTCACCAACCTCTACGACGCCGTGGCGACGAACTACGTCCATCAACTCGGTCAGGCGCTGCGCGCCAAGGAGCTGTTCCATCGTGACAAGGACTACCTCGTTGACGCCGGCGAGGTGAAGATCGTTGATGAGTTCACCGGTCGCACCCTCGAGGGACGCCGTTGGAGCGAGGGCTTGCATCAGGCCGTTGAGGCCAAAGAACGCGTGCGGATCCAAGAAGAGAACCACACGTGGGCGACGGTGACCCTGCAGAACTACTTCCGTCTCTACGAGAAGCTCTCGGGCATGACCGGCACCGCCGAGACCGAGGCGGCCGAGTTCGGCAACACCTACGGCCTCTCGGTCGTGCCCATCCCGACGAACAAACCAGCGATCCGCCTGGACCAACCGGACCTCATCTTTAAGACCGAGGCCGCGAAGTTCGCCGCCATCGTCGAGGACGTGCGCGAGCGCACCGATCTGGGCCAACCGATCCTGCTCGGCACGGCGTCGGTCGAGAAGTCGGAACTACTCTCGCGCGAACTCTCCAAAGCCGGCATTGCCCACGAGGTCTTGAACGCCAAGCAGCACTTCCGCGAGGCGGAGATCGTGGCCCAGGCCGGGCGCAAGGGTGCCGTCACCGTGGCGACCAACATGGCGGGCCGAGGCGTTGACGTCATCCTTGGCGGTAACTTCGAAGGGCTCGCGCACCGCGAGGTCCTCGCCGAGGGTATCGCGGCAAACTCCGAGGAGTTCGCGCCGGCCTATGAGAAGGCGCTCGCGAAGTGGAAGCCGGTGACCCAGGCCGACGGCGACCAGGTTCGCGCACTCGGCGGGCTCTACGTCTTGGGTACCGAGCGACACGACTCTCGACGCATCGACAACCAGCTGCGCGGCCGTTCGGGGCGCCAAGGTGACCCCGGTGAAAGCCGCTTCTATCTCTCGCTCGAGGACGAGTTGTTACGCATTTTCGCGACCGGCGCAGTCTCGTGGGTTATGGACCGAACCATGCCCGAGGACGAGGCGATCGAGGCGAAGATGGTCTCGCGCGCTATTGAACGCGCCCAGAACACCGTCGAGGCTCGTAACGCCGAGATCCGCAAGGACGTGCTCAAGTACGACGAGGTCATGAACGAGCAGCGCAAGGTGATCTACAAGCGTCGCCAACAGGTGATTGACGGCGAGGACATCCACGACGCCACCATCGAGCTCATCGAAGAACGACTCACCGAGGTCGTCGATCAACAACTCGGCGGCGTGTTCGCCGAAGAGTGGGACCTCAACACGCTGGTCCTAGAGCTCCAGGCGCACTATCCGACCACGCAGAGCGTCGAAAGTCTGAAGCCCTACGACGACGTCGATGACGTCGTGGCCCTCGTGGTGGACGAAGCGGTAGCTCTCTACGAGAAGAAGTCCGAGGATCTCCCCGGTGGGCTCGACACCGCGAAGGATATCGAGCGCGACGTGATGCTTCAGATCCTCGATCAACGATGGCGCGACCACCTCTCGGAGATGGACTACTTGCGAGACGGCATTCACCTGCGTCAAGTCGCCCAACAAGACCCCCTCACGGCGTGGCAAAAAGAGGGCTACTTGATGTTCGAACACCTGCTCGAGGCGGTGGACGACGACTACGTGCGCTACATCACCCACGTCGAAGCCACCGCACCGGTGCTCGCGAGTGAAGACGACGAGGGGCTCGAAGGAGCACTCACCAACGTCGACCAGGTCGCGCCCGGCGCGACGGAGTTACCCGCGCACGTGGCGCCGGCGGCGGGGATCGCCACCGCCTCTTCCAAGCCCGCGCCCGCGCGCGAGAAGCTCGGTCGAAACGACCCCTGCTGGTGTGGCTCCAAGCGTAAATTCAAGCAGTGCCATGGCCGACCCTAAAGCGGAAAACGCCCTTCGCCTCGCCCTCGCCTCGATCGAAGAGCTCGAGGCTCGCTGGGTGGCGGCGCGTGACTACCTCAAAATCGACGCCAGCCGCGCTCGCCACGCGCTCTTGAGCGATCTCGCGGCCGACCCCAACCTCTGGGACGATCAGGACCACGCGCGAGAGGTCACGACCGAACTCGGCCGGCTCAACAACGACCTCGAGTCCTTTGACGCGCTTCGTCGTGCGCTTGACGACGCGGTAGTGCTCGCGGAGTTCGCGGCTGAATCACTCGGCGCCGGTGAGGTCGACCAGTCGACCTTCGCCGAACTCGCCAGTGCGGTCGAGGACCTCGGTCACGCCATTGCCGCCCTCGAGACCCAGAGCCTCTTCAGCGGCCAGTACGACGAGAACGACGCGATCGTCGAACTCCACGCGGGCGCGGGGGGCACCGACGCGCAGGACTGGACCGAGATGCTGCTGCGTATGTACTCACGCTGGGCGGAGCGTCGCGGCTTCGCGGTGGAGGTCGACGAAGCCACCGAGGGTCAAGAGGCCGGTCTGCTCTCTTCGACCTTCATCGTCAAGGGTCGCTTCGCTTACGGGTGGCTCTCGGTCGAGCGCGGGGTGCACCGACTGGTGCGTATCAGTCCTTTCGACTCCCAGGCGCGTCGCCAAACCAGCTTCGCCAGCCTCGAGGTCACGCCGTTGCTCGAGGACAGTGCGGGCGAAGTGGAGATCGACGAGAAGGAACTTCGCGTCGACACGTACCGATCCTCGGGCGCCGGTGGTCAACACGTGAACAAGACCGACTCAGCCATACGTATCACGCACCTACCGAGCGGCATCGTCGTGAGCTGTCAGAATGAACGCTCCCAACATCAAAATCGTGCTCGAGCGATGCAGATCCTCGAAGCGAAACTCGCCGAGCGCGCCCGGGCCCAGCGTCGAGCCGAGATGGACGCGTTGAGTGGTCAGCGCAGCGACAACGCCTGGGGATCGCAGATTCGTAGTTACGTCCAAGCGCCCTACCAACTTGTCAAGGACCACCGCAGTGACTTTGAGACCGGCAACGTCGAAGCGGTGCTCGACGGCGACCTCGATGGATTCATGGAAGCCGAGCTCCGACGTCAGCGTTCGGCATCATAAAAATTCGCCGAGTCAGCAATCGCAGGACTTTGATGGACCGAATGCGCGAGACGCTCAAACTAGAATAAATGCGTCACTGTGCCCGAAATCTGCACAACCACTGAGCAACCCGAGGGGGTGATGAGTTGATTCGTTTCGAGAACGTATCAAAGACGTACAAGAACGGAACGCCCGCGCTCATCGACATCTCCCTCGACATCGACAAGGGTGAATTCGTCTTTTTAGTCGGTGCGTCAGGTTCGGGCAAGACCACCTTCTTGCGACTCCTCCTGCGCGAAGAGCACCCTGACAAGGGGCGCATTCTCGAGGCGGGACGCGACATCGGCGAACTGCCCAAGTGGCGCGTGCCCTACCTTCGTCGCAACATCGGCTGCGTCTTCCAGGACTTTCGGCTCCTCCCCAATAAGACGGTCTTTGAGAACGTGGCCTTCGCGCTCGAGGTCATTGGCCGTCCCCGCGCCACCGTCGATTCACAGGTTCCCCAGATCTTGGAACTGGTGGGACTGAGTGATAAGTCGAAGAACCTGCCGCACGAACTCAGCGGCGGTGAACAACAGCGCGTCGCCGTGGCGCGCGCGTTCGTGAACCGCCCGCTGATTCTCCTCGCGGACGAACCAACTGGCAACCTCGACCCGTCGAACTCCGAATCGATCATGGCGCTGCTCGAGCGGATCAATCGCACGGGAACCACGGTCGTGATGGCGACGCACGACAAGGCGCTGGTTGACCGGATGCGACGACGCGTGGTCGAGTTGGACCGCGGTGAGATGATCCGCGACCAAGTCCGCGGGGTCTACGGCATCGACGAGGGGATTGCCATCTAATGCGCGTCTACTTCCGTTACGCCTTGAAAGAGACCTTCTCCAACCTCTGGCGCAATCGGATGATGACGATTGCGGCAATTCTCTGCGTGGCGGTGTCCCTCGCCCTCGTGGGTTCGGCACTCTTGCTCAAGCAAAGTGCGGCGCAGGCCTCGGTGCTCTGGCAACAGGGCACGCGCGTCACCGTCTGGATGGAGCCGACTGCCTCGACGACGGAAATAGACGGCGTGCGGACCCAACTGGCTGATTTGCCCATTGTCAAGAGTTGCGACTACTTCAGTCAGACCCAGGACTACAACGAAGCGAAGAAGCTCCTGCCCCCCAACGAGTGGGCGGTGCTGACCGTCTCGGCAATGCCCTCGTCCTTCCGCTGCGTCCCGACCGTTCCTTCGGACGCGTTCCTGGTCCAAAACACCTTCTCCGGCCAGCCCGGCATCTACCAGGTGACCACGCCGGGCTCTCAGATTCGTGAGATGAACAAGGTGATCAGAATCCTCCAGATCGTCTTTCTCGCGCTGGCCGCGGTGTTGCTGCTCTCGGCGTCGGTCTTGATCTTGAACACCATCCGCATGGCGATCTTCTCGCGTCGCCGAGAGGTGTCGGTGATGAAGCTCGTCGGCGCTACCAACTGGTTTATCCGGATTCCCTATATCTCCGAGGGCTTCGTGCAGGGACTCTTAGGTTCGCTGGTTGCGATCGTGGCGGTGACCGCGTTGCACACGTGGTACCCACTACCGAACGAATTTCACCTCGACACCGCGGCGCTCATTGGCACCAATATCGTCGTGCTGGTCGTGGGAATCGTGATCGGCTCGGTCGGTTCGGCGATCGCGATCCGGCGCTTCCTCGACGTCTAGTCCGCGCTCTTGTCGAAGTCGATGGCGAGTGAGTTCACACAGTAGCGAAGCCCGGTCGCGGTGGGCCCGTCGTTAAAGACGTGACCGAGGTGACCACCGCAGCGTGAACAGAGGATCTCGGTACGGCGTCGAAAGAGCGATCGGTCCTCGCGTTCGATGACCGTACCTTCTATGCAGTCGTCGAAGCTCGGCCACCCACAGCCCGAGTCGAACTTCTGGGCGGTCGTGAAGAGTAGCTGACCGCACCCGCCGCAGCGAAAGTCACCCTCGTCGTCGACGTGCAGCAACGAACCCGAAAACGGCGCCTCGGTCGCCGCCTTACGCAGAACGGCGAAACGGTCGGGCGAGAGTTCGGACTTCCACTCCCGCTCGGTCTTCTCGACGTCGTAGGCCACTAGTAGAAGTTTGGTCGTGGCGCTTCGGTGACGACCTGGGGGCGTTCGGGTTCGTTGGCGAGCAGTCGGGCGAACGAGCCCGCCAGCCCTTCGGGATCGAGACCCAACTCCGCCAGGAGTTCGTCGGGCTTGTGCTGCTCGAGGTAGGCGCGCGGCACGCCCAGGATGCGGGTGGTGGGGAAGGGCTGGCCGAGTTCTTGGGCGCGAGAGCGCACCGCGGACACCATCAACGTGCCCGCCCCGCCGTGGCGCGTACCGTCTTCGACGGTGATGATGCGTGAGTGGGCGAGCGCGTCGTCGATCATCTGGGGGTCCGGTGGGAGAACCCGCACGTCGTAGAGGGTGACGCGTTGCGCGTCCTCTCCGAGTAGCTCGAGCGCGCGATAGGACGATGAGGCCATCTTGCCGAACGCCAACACGCAGAGTGAGCCGTCTCCTCGAAGGACCTCGCGAGCGCGAAGGCCCTCACCGACTTTTCCGTCGAAGGGTCGTGGATCGGTCTTGGGGTAGCGGATGGCCGTGGGCGTGGTCATCGACAGCGCCGTCTCGAGCATGACGGGCACTTCTTCGGCGATCGCGGGCGCGAAAATCGTCATGTTAGGGATCGCCAAGCACAGCGCGATGTCGAGCAGTCCATGGTGGCTGGGGCCGTCGTCGCCCGTGATGCCGGCGCTCTTAAAGACGAAGACCACCGGCAAGTTCAACAGTCCGACGTCGAGGTTCGCCTGGTCGAAGGCGCGTGAGAAGAAGGTCGAATAGACCGCGACGATCGGCTTGAGGCCCCCCATGGCCATGCCCGCCGCAGCCGTGACCGCGTGTTGCTCGGCGATACCCACGTCGAAGAAGCGAGTCGGGAACTTGGTCTGGAAGTCGAGGAGTCCCGTTGGTCCGGCCATCGCCGCGGTGATGGCGACGATTCGCTCGTCGCGGTCGGCCGCTTTGATCAGGGCGTCGGAGAACGCTTCGGTGAACGTGGTGACGCTGGGGTTGGCCTCGTTGGCGGCCGGCAACTTGTAGTCGTGCATCTTGAGGTCGTCGCTCATCGCCGGCTCGTAGCCGCGACCCTTCTGGGTCAAGGTGTGCACGACGATGGGTCCGTCCCACTCGGCGGCGTTCTTGATGGCGCTCTCGAGCGCCTCAATGTTGTGACCGTCGATGGGTCCGACGTAGCGCACCCCGAGGTTCTCGAAGAACGCGTGCGGTGTGACGATCTCGCGCGCCACCGAAGTGACGCCGTGGATCCCGAGGTAGGCGGCCTGGCCGACGCGCGGGAGACGCGGGACCCAGCGTCGCACGCGCTCGCGCATCGTGACGTAGGTCTTGTTGAGTCGAAGTGAGGTGAGCGACTCGGAGAGTTTGGAGATGGTGGGCGCGTAGCTACGGCCGTTGTCGTTAAGGACGATCACCACTCGCTGGTTGGAGTGGCCGAGGTTGTTGAGCGCCTCGAAGGCCATGCCGCCGGTCAGCGACCCGTCGCCGACGACCGCGACCACGTGACGCTTGCCGCCGTGTCCGATGAGTTCGTTTCGCTGTTCGAGCGCCACCGACAAGCCGTGGGCGTAAGAGAGGGCGGTCGAGGCGTGGCTGGACTCGATCCAGTCGTGTTGGCTCTCGGAGCGGCTGGGGTATCCCGACAGGCCGCCTCGTTGCCGCAGGTTCTTAAAGCCGTACCGGCGACCCGTCAAGAGCTTGTGCACGTAGGCCTGGTGACCGGTGTCCCAGAGCAGGATGTCCTTCGGGGATTCGAACACCCGGTGCAACGCGATGGTGAGTTCGACCACGCCCAAGTTCGACCCGAGGTGTCCGCCGGTCTTCTTGACGTTGGCGATGATGAACTGGCGAATCTCTTGGCTGAGTTGGTCGAGTTGCTTATACGAAAGCGCCTGCAGATCGGCGGGGGTCTCGATCGACGGCAGGATCACGGAGTCCAGCCTAGTGTTGGCCTCGCTGCGTGATCGGGCCACGAACTGGACTCGTTAGGTCGGTTGACGAGGACCGTTAGTCGGTACTGGTGGATGCGCTGGACGCCGTCGACGCGGTGTTCGGAGTTGTCGTCGAGGGCGCCGCGGGGGTCTTGGGAGTGCTGGATCCGGCGCCGTCACTAGAAGCAGCGCCGTCACTCGATGAGGTGCTGTCACTCGATGACGCGGTCGACTCACTCTTGGCGCTGCTGGCGCTCGATCCCCTCGAGTCGTTCTTATAGAACCCACTGCCCTTAAAGACGATGCCCACCGCCGAAAAGACCTTGCGGAGTTCGCCGCCGCAGAGCGGGCAGGTCGTGAGGGAGGGGTCGGTGAATTTCTGTACCGCCTCTACGCGCTCGTGGCACGACGTGCACTGGTATTCGTAGGTAGGCATTAACAACTCCGGACGGCAAACGTAACGCGTGCATTCTACCGGGCAGGGGCTTCCACTCATTCGTGGCGTAGCATGACTCGGTGGACGATTTCCACCAACTACGACGCGGAGGCCCCGCCGGCGCGGCCTTTCCTCGTGAGGTGGGTCCGAGCGAAGTCAGTGCGCGACGGGCGCTGGCACGCTGTCGCGTGACGATGCTGGCCTCTACAACCGCTGCGGTGGCCGCGAACACCTTTAACAAGGGCGACGTCTTGGCGACGGCGCGCGTGGCGGGCATCCAGGCGGCCAAACGCGCCTCGGAGCTCCTGCCGATGGCGCATCCCGTGCTGGTCGGTAACGTCTACCTGAACTTCACCATCGCCGACGCCCACATCGACGTCGAGGCCGAGGTGGACACTATCGACCGAACGGGCGTCGAGATGGAAGCACTGACCGCAGTGACCGTCGCGGCGCTCACGATCTACGACATGTGCAAATCGAGTGACCGTACAATGACCATCGAGCGCGTGGCGCTGTGGGAGAAGTCCGGGGGGCGTTCGGGCACCTGGCGTCGCGAAGAGTCGTCCCAAGAGTAAGTGGGGCGATCGACACTTCGTGTCCGCCCGCCCGGCCCGCTACCCTCGATGTCAAGTGAGAACGGGAGATACATGAGCGCCATCCGTGGTGGGGTCGAGCAGAGTCGCGAGCGGCTCGTCGCGCTCGTCTTATTGCTCCAGCGCGCCTGGCAGTACGGGGCGCTCACCCAAGAAGAGATCCTGCGCGACCTCAAGATCGATGCGTACCCCGTCTCGGCCAAGGGTCCGCGGAAGATTCGCGCGTACGAGGGATCCGACAGNNGTGACCAACGATGACGGCTCGGTGGGCTACAAGATTGACCCGGCGAGTGGCTACGCACCGACGATCTACTTCACGCCCGAAGAAGAACGGGTGGTGCGCCTGGCGCTCAAGTTCTGCGGGTTCGGACGTTCGGGCGCCTTCAGCGTCTTTAATGACGTGCCCGCCAGCGACGGCGGTCTCGAGGCCTCGAACTACTACACCCCCGTGCTGCGAGCCCTCAACCTGCGACGGGCGTTGACCTTTGATTACCTCTCCTCTACCTCAAAGGCTCGCCTCGTCGAGCCGCTCGTGATTGACGTCTTTAATGGCGTCAGTTACCTCGTGGCACGAGTGAAGGGCACCGAGGAGATCAAGGGATACCGCTTTACGCGGATAACCTCCATGCCCGCGGTGTTGCCTGACGGATTTACGGTCAGCGATGAGACCCTGGCGATGGCGCGAGCGTGGCGCCCGGAGTACGCCAGGACCCCTCGGCCGCTCGACGTCGAGGTTTCGACGAATGAGAACTACGCCGACTTGTTAGTGCGCCAGTACCCCGAGGCAATCGCCGCGACCAAGAGTAACGGCAAGGTCGAGGTGCGGATCACCTTCGAGAATCCACGTCAGGCCCTGCGCTTCGTCCTCGAGGGCGCCGACCGGGTCCGTCTCGAGTCGCCCAAGTCCCTGCGCACGGAACTGCTTACTTGGCTCGGGGACGTAAACCGCGGCGACGTGCCAGAGATCTCTGCGGCGTCTTTTGAAGTGGCGCCCGCGAACGACGTCCTTGGTCAAACGCTGCAACTTCTTCACGCGGTCTACGCCAGTGAGGACGGGCTACGGGTGAGTGAACTAGCGACGCGCTTTTCCTTGACGCCCGATCACGTGCGACTGATCATGGACCGCCTGGTCTCCTTGGAGCCAATGGCCGAAGCGAGTGATGGGACGAACCGGTTCCCGGCCCACGTCATCAAAGAGTGCGAGGACTGGGACGACGAGGAACACGACGACTCCACCTATCGCGCGGACTTCTCCGACCTGCCCGAGGGCGCCGAGGACCCCTCGCCCTTGATGTGGCGCGACGTCTTCGAACTCAATATCGCCCTGCGCGAGGCATCGCGAATCTACGAGGATCCCGCAATCTTCTCGGCGATTGAGAAGATTGAGGGTGCGATGAACGCGCCCGTGCAAGTCGAGATGACCTCGAACGAGGCGCTCCTTGCCCAGGTCGAGAGCGCCATCGAGAGTCATTCACAGATCAAGATTGAATACACCTCGGGGGTGAGCGACGAGTCGCACGCTCGAGCCATCGAGCCGCGTGAGATGAAGGTGCTGAACGGCCACACCTACGTTCGGGCCTATTGCACCTCGCGCGAAGCGTGGCGAACGTTTCGAGTCGACCGGATCAACGCGGTCCTCGCCACGTCCCCGGTTACCGAGGAGCGGCCCGAAGACGGGGTGGAGAACTGGTTGACGCGAGTGGGTGACGAGGGCGAAGAGGTCGTGGTCGTTGTCGAAGCCGCCAATCGGTGGCTCTTCGAGCCGCTGCCGGGCGCGCAGTGGCTCGTGCTCAAAGACGGACGTCACGCGGTCAAGTTCCGTTCATCGGATGAGACATTCCTCGACTACCTCATGGTGCGAGCTGGCGCCGGCGCGGTGGTGGCGACGACGAAGTTCGCCAAAGCCGGGCACGATCTGGCCCGACGAATCGCGGCACAGCTGTAGGCGACCGTTGGGTCCCCAGAGAGGGGGCCTCGTGCTACGTCTACTGCCTCGGCGTTCGAATGACGTTTCGTACTTCACGAACGACGGTGCCCACGAACTCGACGGACTTCGCGATGGCGGTCCGGGGTGGTGGCCGCGCGGGAGTGGCGACACCCGCGATCCTCGCGAGGTCGCACGAGTCCTCGAGACGAGTGAGCGCGCTCGCGTGTGCGGCTACGACGTCATCGTCGCCGCGCCTCGGCCGATTTCGATTCTTCTCGCACTCGACCCCGAGCACTCGAGCGGTGTCCTCGACGCCCATCGCGTCTCGGTGCGATCGGCGATCGAATATTTAGAGGATCGAGCGCTCGTGGTGCGCGACCGTCGTAGCGGGGGTGACGATGAGTCGCCGGCACGATGGCGCCGCGTGGTCAGTTTCACTCACGGCCTGAACCGCCACGGCGAACCCCATCTCCACGATCACGTCCTCGTCGGTGCCCGACCCGAAGGGCAACGCACCGTGCTCGATTCGCGCGCCCTCTACGCGCACGCCNNTCCTTCGAAGGTGTGGAGCGAGTGGTCGGTCTCGACGAGGGGTACCGCGCGCTCTGGTCGGGGCACCACCGCGATCGCGGCGAGAAGCTCACGTGGGACCGAGCCGCCACCGTCGCCGCGTGGGAACGCGACGCCCAGCGCTTCGTGCCGCTCGGGGTGCTCGACGCGCCACGAATACGCGACGTACTCGACGAGCACGGCTTCGCCGGCGCGCTGGAGGGTCGCCACGATGTCGCGAGGCGACACGTACTCGAAGCCTGGGCCAACGCTGCTCGTTTCGGTCAGGACGCTCGTGAGATCACCAGCGCCGTCGACCAGCTCTATCCCGCGTTGCAAGGACGCGGGGGTGTGCACGAACGCTCGATCGGACTCGGCGAGGCACGAATGACGGGCCGGGTTCGAGAACTCGGTCCGCGACCGCTGGAGCGAGGCGACCTCGACCAGTGGCGTCAGCGTTCTCGCGACGCCGGTCGCTCGCGCGAGGGTCGCTCGAGGTAGGGACGAAAGCGCTGATCGCGATAGGCGGGCGTCAGCTGGACCCATTTGAGGTGATTGTGCGCGTCCAGCCCCATCGCTTGGCCTTCACGACCCTGGGCCAGTTCGCTCAAGGTCACCCGATCTCGCTCGATCCAGGTCGTCGAATGACCCACCGTTCGGCCCTTCTTGTCGCGCTGGACGCTCGGCGAGGGCGCGAGTTCGCGACCCGCCAGGTGGCGAAGGATCTCTAAGGTGGAGCGATCCGCGATGCCCGGGAGGACGAGCGTCGTTGGAAATAGTGACAAGAACCCCTCGGCGGACGTTCCCCACCGAGCCCGTGCTTGGCTGAGGTCTTGGAGGCAGGCGAGCGTGAGTACGCCTTGGCCACCACCCTCAGAGACGATGCTGGCGAGTCGGGGGAGGGGCGCGACGTTGGCGAGTTCGTCGAGCGCCAGCAGCAGTCTCGCGCCCTCGGCGTGACGGTCGTAGGTGGCATGTACGAGTTCTTCGACGAGTCCGACCACGAGGGGAATGGTGACGGCCTGGTACCGACTCGGCGCAACGACGTGGAGTTGGTGCGGACCCCGTAGGAACTCATCGACCTCGAGTGGCGCCTCGCGCGCAGCGGCCCGCGCGGCTTCGGTGCGCACCCCGGCGAACAGACCCGCCGCCGTCGACCAGATACTGGAGCGTTCGCGTTCTTCCGTCGCCAACACACCGTTTAGGAGGGACACCGAGGGGTGGTGTTCACCATGGCGCTCATTGAGTTCGTGCACGAGGTCGTCGCATCTTCGCTCGTCAATTCGTGACGCGAGTTGACCGAGGGACTCGTCGCGAAGTGCGCTCGCGTGCAGTAATGGCGCAACGAGTGCGCCCGCTCGTTCACTCCAATGGTCATCACCGCGATCGCCTCGACCTCGTCGCGCAACGTCCAATAAGCTCCGCGAAGCCAAAACTGCGCCGTCCCAAGTTAAAGATTGTCTTAAAGGTGAATAACCAATTCGTTGCACACCGGGCGGTGTAACGACGGTTCCCGAGGGATCAAAGAGCAACGTTGCACCGTCACGACGTGCGCGCGACATCAGCGTTACGACATCACTCTTCGTCGACGTGATCACGCATGCGTCGCTCGTCATCAGGAGATTCGGAACGATGATCGAAGAAGTTTTTCCACTTCGCGTTGGACCTAACACGAGTGTTGAACGTTCGCGTCCACTCATCGCGTCGCCGTTTGCACCTCGTCCTAAGTACACGCCATCGTTCGAAAGCATCGTGCACCATCGGTCGTAAAAAACTTCGAAATACTTGACATTGGTGTGAATAACGACTGAACTTTTAGATGTCCTTCTGCGGAGGAGGTACACGTTGTACTTTGCGTTGTTGCCAACGCGTTGACGACGCTTCTTCGCGCAAGGACCGTGCACTGCGATCAGTCGCCGTACAGCCGTGAGGTTGGGTGGCACATGGCCGAGTACACGAGATATCAATGCGGTGACTGCAGTGAGAACACCATCGAGGTGCCTCTGGTCCCAATTTGATTCAACGTTGAGTCCCAAGGAGGGAAAGTGGCACCAGCCGCGAAGAAGAAGGCTCCAGCCAAGAAGGCTCCAGCCAAGAAGAAGGCCGCAGCGAAGAAGGCTCCGGCTAAGAAGAAGGCCGCAGCGAAGAAGGCTCCGGCTAAGAAGAAGGCCGTAGCCAAGAAGGCTCCCGCTAAGAAGAAGGCCGCAGCGAAGAAGGCTCCGGCTAAGAAGAAGGCCGTAGCCAAGAAGCGCCCGGCTGCGAAGAAGGCCGCGAAGAAGCGTCCCGCAGCGAAGAAGGCAGCAGCCAAGAAGTAACTCCTTTCCCTTAGGAGAGTGCATTCGAGGGGGTCGAAAGACCCCCTCGAATGCCGTCTAGGGCGAGGTGATGTCGCCCGGCTCGTCGACGTCGAAGCGCCACGGGCTGTCGGTGATGAGGTGACAGGTGACGTCGAGTCGTCGCGCTTCTTCACGGTGACGTAGCGCGGAATCCTCGCCGTAAAAGAACCGGAACTCGAGACCCGTCGGTACGACGAGGACGTTCGTGCCGGTGGCGAGGTGATCGGTCACGATCGTTACGCCGTCTAACGGATCGAAGGCACCGAGGCCTTCGGGGAATCGCAGGTCGCCGTGGGCGATGATGAGTCGGTCGTAGCGCTTGGCGAGTACCTGGTAGGCCCGTTGGACTGAATCATTCAGGCTCGACGCATCACTGACGAGTGGCTCGGCGCCACGTTCGAGGGCGAAGGCTGTGGCTGCGGCGGACTCACTCAGCACGATGACGTGACGCGGGGCGCAGGCGCTGAGCACCCCATCAGCGAGCTGGCGCACCAACGTGGAGACTTGGTCCACTCCGCCTCGTCGAAGTCGATCCTTGGCGACGTCAAAGGCCTTGAGCGGCACCACCACGACGTCTCGGACCATGGGGATGAATCCTATGGGGCACCACGCTCACTACGATTTTGGGGTGCGCACGCTGCCGACGGACCTTCTGGCCCTCGAGCGCTCCCTGTTGGCGGAGGGTCACCTCGTGGTGGGCATCGATGAAGTGGGTCGCGGCGCGCTGGCGGGCCCCCTCACCGTTGGGGCCGTGGTGATCACTTGCGACGCCGAACCACCGTCGGGACTGACCGACTCGAAGGTCCTTCGTGCTCGCGAGCGTGAGGCGCTGATTGAGCCGATAGAGCGGTGGTGCGCGGCCTGGTCGCTCGGCTCGGTGAGCGCCACCGAGATAGACCGGTGGGGCCTGCGCCTGGCGTTGGCCGTCGCTGCGACCCGAGCCATGGACCGGCTCCCCTGTGCACCCACCCACGCACTCATCGACGGATCCTTCAATCTCCTCGACGCGCCACTGCGTCTCGAGGATGAAGCTCTCGGTGCCCCGACACTCGCCTACGCCGATCTGTCCCATACGACGGTGGTGCGCGGTGACGCGCGCTGCGCGAGTATCGCCGCCGCGTCGGTGCTCGCCAAGGTGCACCGCGACCGGACGATGCGCCGCCTCGCCGAGGAGTTTCCCGCCTACGGATGGGACGCCAACAAGGGGTACGGGGTCGCGGCGCACCGTTCGGCGATTGAAAATCGCGGTCCCTGCGACTACCACCGTCGGACCTGGCGACTCACCGCGAACTAGTCCGAAAACACCCGAAGGGGCCTCGGGTAGGCCCACGGCGACCCGGGGAAAAGGCCGCCAAAGAGTAGGCTTGCGGGACCATGCCGTCACTGCTCTCGGTGAACAATCTGAAGGTTCAGTTCACCACCCGAAACATGTTCGCGACCGCGGTTGACGACTTCTCACTCGAAATTGGCCCCGGGGAGTGCGTGGGACTCGTGGGGGAGTCCGGGTGCGGCAAGACCACCACGGGACTGGCGATTATGCGACTACTCCCGGGAAATGGGCGCATCGCCTCGGGCAGCGTGGTGCTTGACGGCGTGGACATGGCCTCGCTCAGTGAGAAGCAGATGCAAGCGATGCGCGGCGACGCCGTGGCGCTGATTCCCCAAGACCCGATGAGTTCGCTCAACCCCACCACCAAGATCGGCCGTCAGATCGGTGAAGGCCTGCGGATCCATCGCGGGGCGAGCGAGGAGGAGGCGCGCAAACGCGCTCTCGAAGTCTTAGAGATGGTCGACATGCCTCGACCGAGTGAGCGTCTCGATCAGTACCCCTTCGAGCTCTCCGGTGGCCTGCGCCAACGCGTGATCATCGCCATGGGGCTGGTCTGTTCGCCCAAGTTGCTCATCGCCGACGAGCCCACGACCGCCCTCGACGTCACGATTCAAGCGCAGATCCTCGACATCTTGGACAACCTGCGCAAGGACCTCGGCATGTCGGTGCTGCTCATCACCCACGACATGGGTGTGATTGCCGGCCGCACCGATCGAGTCGTGGTCATGTACGGCGGCAAGAAGGCCGAAGAGTCCCCCACCGACGAGCTCTTTCGCTCGATGCGCCACCCCTACACCCAGGCCCTGCTCGCCTCGATGCCGAGCCTGGAGACGGCGTCGAAGCAAAAGCTCACCTCGATCGCGGGCATGCCGCCGGACCTCTCGAAGGTCATCGTCGCCTGTCGATTCGCGCCACGCTGTCGTTACGCGACGGATCAGTGCCGACTCGAGGACCCACCGTTGACGGGCGACACGACGCACCGATTCGCGTGCTTTCACCCCGTCGACGGCGCGCTGGACACCATTGTCACCACGCCCGTCTCCGCGGCGACCGTCGCCGCCACCGAGCACGTTGAACTGGCGCGCGTGGAGCATCTGGTCAAGGAGTTCCCCATCAAGGCGGGGCTCGTTCGCCACAAGGTCGGTGCGGTGCACGCCGTGTCCGACGTCAGCTTTACCATCAATGCGGGCGAAACCTTCGGTTTGGTCGGAGAGTCGGGGTGCGGCAAGACGACTATCGGTCGCATGCTCGTGGGACTCGAGCCAGTAACCAGTGGGGCGATCTACTTCGACGACAAGATCGTCTCGGCCAAGGGGTACAAGCCCACCAAGGCCGACCGACGGAACCGGCAGATGATGTTCCAGGACCCCTATTCGTCGCTCAACCCTCGTATGAAAGTCGGCCAGATTCTCGGTGAACCGCTCCTGGTGCAGCACGAAGGTACCCGGGCCCAACAAGGTGAGCGCGTAAAGGAACTCCTTGCCGCGGTGGGTCTCGATCCCTTAGCGTCGGATCGTTACCCTCACGAGTTCTCCGGCGGCCAGCGTCAGCGAATCGGTTTCGCTCGGGCGCTTGCGCTCAATCCCCGATTGATTGTCGCCGACGAACCGGTCTCCGCCCTTGACGTCTCGGTGCAGGCGCAGATCTTGAATCTGATGAAGGACCTGCAGCGCGAACACAACCTTGCCTACGTCATGGTGAGCCACGACCTCGCAGTCGTTTACTACATGGCCGACACCATCGCCGTCATGTACTTGGGCAAGATCGTAGAAATCGGCGACGCCGAATCAGTCTTTCGTTCCCCGGCTCATCCCTATACGCAAGGACTCTTGGACGTCGTGCCCGTGCCCGATCCGGTCGAGGCGCGTCGCCGCCGGGGACTCCAAGTGACCGGAGAGTTGCCGTCCCCGGTCAACCCGCCATCGGGATGTCGATTCAGAACGCGCTGCCCGAAAGTCCAGGAGATCTGCGCGGTCGAAGAGCCGCTGCTTCAGGACTTTTCGCTGACCCAGCGAGCCGCGTGCCACTTCCCGATGAAGACGCCGGTTTCCATAGGCGCCGCTTCGGTAAGTTCGTCGAACTAGTTCGCCGCGGCCCCGGGGTAGTCGAGGTGACGCCCTACTCGGCGGCGTTTATTTCGCAGCGCCTCGTGTACCATCACATTCGAGCGCGGGAGTGGGGCTGAGTTGGCTGATCGAAGACACAGCGGCGCTCAAGACTCGACGTCGCGCCGGTGGGCTGCCTTCGTCGGCACGGCGCTCATGGTGACGCTCGCCGCGACGTGCACCGGATCAAGTGCGCTCGCGGCGTCGAAGTCCTGGATTGACTACTTCCCGAAGGACGTTGGTCGCAGTTGCCGGATTGAACTGCCGTCGCACTCAATGAGGCAGGGCTCGAGCGTGATTACGTTCTCCGGAGGTGAACAGACCAAGCTCTTGTCGATAGGTCGGTCGTCCGAGGGAAGCTTGTTCACGTTTCGAACTACCATTCACGCCAAACAAGCTGACAGCGTCCCATCCGACAATCCTGGGATAGCGCCAATTTCTTCCACACAAATCGTCGAGTACCTGGTCCTGAAGGATGGACAATTCGAAGCGCCTCTCGAGAACCAAATCGACTTGCAGGGCGAGTTTGTCTATCGCGGCCACGTCGTGTATCCGTCAATCGCGAGCATTGCGAGCGGGAGGTCGGAGGCGACGCACCTGTCCTTCTCGTACGCTCCATCGACGCCGACGGGAGTCGCGGATATGGAAGCTCTCACGAAGGGGCACGGCAAAATCCTGGAAGGGGTCGTTGACTACCGAGTGTCGGGTCTTCTTCGAGACTCACTCCACACCCCCAACGGCACGTTCCACGGCGTCGTCGGCTTGGACGTTGATCCCATCGGTTTCACCGTGCGCAACGCCGTGAACACATCGACGGCGTCGGCGCTGGCGGCGGACTTCGAAAAGAGCGCGAGCGCCGAGACCACGACGATCTGGTACGCACCCGGCTTAGGCTCGGTCAGCGTGTGGCAGAGGGCCACTTCCGGGAAGACGGTCGTCGCGGATGCACACTGCACCAACTGATTCATGAAGCACGATGTCGTTCGAATCCCGAGTGCCAGGTCCTCACCTTTTTACGTACACGCGGCTAGCGCTCGAGGAGTCGGACCTCGAACGTGTCGCGCAGCGCGTCGCCGATGTAGTTGATCGAGACGACCACGAGGATGAAGACCAACGCCAGGGGATAGATCTCCCACCAGTAGCCATTCGAGATCTGGGCCGTGCCGTTCTGCAGCATCGTGCCCCAGTCGGTCTGAGGAGGGAGAATCCCGAGTCCCAGGAAACCCAGTGCCGAAAGGAACAAGATTGCGTCGGCCACGGAGAAGGTGGCGACAGTGACGATGTTGCTGATGGAGTTCGGGAATACGTGACGACGAATGATGTGCCACTTTCGTGCTCCCATGGCGGTGGCCGCCTGGGTGTATTCGAGTTTCTTGATCAATAGAGCATCCCCACGGATGATGCGGGCGTTCGCCCACCATCCGGTGACGCCGATGATGATGATCAAGAACGTCGTCGATCGTGAGAAGATCGTGAACAAACTGATGAGCAAAAAGAGGTAGGGAATCGAGAGGAAGGCGTCGAGAATTCGCATCATGACGGTGTCGACAACCCCGCCGACGAAACCCGAAACCATGCCGTAGATCGTGCCCACGATGATCGTGATGAGTCCGGCCAGCATGCCCAACGTCAAGGAGTACTCGCCGCCGTACATGATCCGACCGAGTTCGTCGAAGCCTGAGCTGTCCGTACCGAGCCAGTGCGCTGCGGAAGGGTGGGCGTCCCACACCGCACTCAGCGCAATAGCTTGATTGGTCTGATTGGTGTGGTAAAACAGCGGGCCCACGTAGCAAAAGATCAGCACCAAGATGAGGTAGGTGACCGACGCGATTGCCAACTTGTTGTGCATGAAGATGCGCAGTCGCTGACGCCACATCGGGACGATATCGTCGGCCTTCAGTTCTTCGACCCGCAGCGGGTCGATCGAGAGCGTCAGGGCCTGTTCGTCGAGGATGCTCACGAGGCCGCTCCTTGAATACGAATGCGAGGGTTCACGACGCCCAGCATGATGTCGGCGAGAAAGTTGCCAGCCAGTGTCAAAATGGTCGCCAACAACGTGATACCGAGCACCGTCGGAATGTCGACATTCGTCGCGGCGTTCACCGTTTGAATACCGAGTCCGGCGTAGTTAAAGACGCTCTCCACGATCAAGGCGCCGCCAATGAGACCGGGCAGCGAGAGACCAAGGATGGTGACAATCGGTCCGAGCGCGTTACGCATGGCGTGTCGAAAGAGCACTCGCGCGCCACTGCAGCCCTTCGCCTTCGCGGTGCGGACGTAGTCCTGCACCAAGACCTCGAGCACGGTACCGCGCATGAAGCGACTCAGTGTGGCGACTGAGACCATAGTGAGACAGGCTACGGGCAAGATGAAACCGATGGGATCAGTGAAGATCGCCCATGGCGCCACGCCGTCCGGCGGCGACGAGGGCAGGTGGGGCCAGCCGAAACTGAAGGCCTGCAGCATCAAAAGGCAGAGCAGGAAAAGTGGCATCGCGTACAGCACGAAGGCGAAGCCGGTGGCGGTGTAGTCAAAAGTGGTGTTACGACGCGACGCTTGGTAGATGCCGAGCGGGATCCCAATGATGATCGTGAAGATCAAAGAGGACAGAGCCAACCAGATCGTACGGGGCACGTAGAGCGAGATGATGTTCCACACTGACAGGTTTTGCTTGTAGGAGTGCCCGAGGTTGAAGTGTAAGAACACCTGATCGAGGAAGTTCTTGAAGCGAACGAAGTAGGGATGGTCCATCCCATTTACGAGCCCCCAGTGAGCCACCGTGCTGGGATTGGCGTGAGTGCCGAGTACGGAGTACGCGGGCGCCAAGATGCCCCCGGACTGAAAATAGGGCAACGTAAAGGTGAAGAGCATCACTATTAGCAATACGATGAGCGACTGGAAAAATCGCCGGATCACGTAGGCCAACATTGCAGCAAAGTGTATCAGTGGCCCCGGTTTGAAAGGTTTCGCCACGGCGAGTGGCGCTACTGTGACGATCTTCAGACCTCGCGGTGAAACGTCCATAAAACTGATTCAGCCCCCTCTTTCGAGGGGGCTGAATCAGTTTGGCCATCAGGCCCGTGGTTTTACTTCCCGAAGTACATGTACTCCGGCATGAAGTTCTGCAACGGGTTCGGCGCGAGGCCGTTGATACCGTTCACGCTCTTGGCCTTCAAGGTCTTGAGCGTCTCACCCGTTCCGTCGGCCTGAGGCTGGAAGAGCACTGGCAGCTGCTTCGCGGTGTACTCCGCGAATGCCTTCAACGGTGCGGTTCCGAACGTCGTGCCCTTGATGAGGGAGGTCTCAGTCGCGTTGGAGTAGTCACCGACGTTGAAACCGCCACCGGGGGCGAAGAGTGTCTCACCCGAGGGGTAGTAGTCAGGTGCGTAGCTCCAGCCGCCGCCCCATGA
>PKZN01000080.1 GCA_003133075.1 Acidimicrobiaceae bacterium
CTCGCGGCGTTACGAACGGGTTGAAAGCGCGGCGACGATGTCGGCGACCTCGGTGCGTGCCGTGAAGTCAGGTTGAACATCCACGAATCGCACGGTGTGGTTCTGGTCGACGATGAGCACGGTGGGTCGCGGCAGCATCGTGGCTCCCTCGGCGTTGACCTGGGCGATGTCGAGTCCGAGTTCGCGTTGTGCGGCGAGGACCTCGTCGGCCTCTTGGAACGCGATGCCGATCCGTTGGGCGAGGCGGCTGCCTGGGTCGGAGAGGACCGTGAATTCGAGCCCGGCCTTTTCAACGGTCGACAGTGACTGGTCGGGCGATTGGGGACTGATCGCGACGAGTCGAGCCCCGAAGTTCTCGAGCTGGGGCAACAGTTCGCTCTGATACGTCCGCAGGGCCACATTGCAGTAGGGGCACCAACCGCCTCGGTAGAAGACAATTACCGCCGGTCCGTCTTCGATGAGCGTCTCGAGGCTTACGGGCGTCCCGGTGGCGTCGTCGAGCGTGAACGTCTCAAGAATGTCCCCAGACTTGATGCTGTCGGCGGGAATACCTTCGTCGAGGAGATCGTTAATGCGGCGATTGAACACCCCGACCACTTCAGGGGGTAAGTGCTCAGCGGCGACTGCTTTGACTTGATCGGTCTGTTCGCGGATGGTCATTGACATTGTTCCTCCTGGAGGGCGCGCGGCCTTGAAAGTGGACTCTTCAGTCCACTTGTGATTTGAGCACAATATGACTGGACTGTCAAGTCCACTTCGGGGGATACTGGAGGGATGGGAGTGCTGCCGACCACCGACCGGGGACGCCTGAGCCGAGAACGTATCGTGGCATCGGCCGCTGCGGTTGTCGCAGAGAAAGGGGCTCTCGGGGCGAGCCTTGACGAGGTCGGCGCTCGAGCGACCGCGTCGCGAAGTCAGATCTACCACTACTTCGATGACAAGAGCGATCTCTTGCGGGCCGTCGCCGAGGCCACTAGCGACGCGGTGCTCGACGGGCAGCGCGTTCTTTTTGCCGAACTCGGAACTTGGGTCGGACTGGTTCGATGGACTGACGCCCTCGTCTCGCTGCAGGTGGAACGGGGCGCCGCAGGCGGCTGTCCAATTGCCAACCTCCTCGGTCAACTCGGCGAGCGTGACGATGACATCCGTGTCGTGCTCAGCGCCGGGTTCGATCGTTGGGAAGATCACATCCGCGACGGACTTGCGGCGATGGTTGCCGGAGGAGAACTGCGTCCCGAATCTGACGTCGCCTGGCTCGCCGCATCGACCCTGGCCAGTCTCCAGGGCGGCCTCGTCCTCTCGCAGGCGCGTCGAGATCCCCAAGCGCTTCGCCGCGCCCTCGACGGGGCCCTCGCCTTGATCGCGAGCCACCGCACCGCCGTCGAGACGGCGTGAGTTTCTCTGAGCGCTCGTTACTGACGTGGGTCGTTTCGTCGGCCCGTACCATGCCCTCAGAGAGTTGCGCTGTGGTGAGACGCCCCGGCTCGATCAAGAAGGAGTGGTGCGATGGTTATCGACGGTGAATACGAGCCGAGTCCCTCACGGTGGGTCCGCGATCAAGTCGAGGAGTACGAGAGTTCCGGCGGGACGCGGGCCAACACGCTCCGTGACACCGGCTGGCCCATCGTGATCTTCACCACCCGAGGGAACCGCAGCGGCAAAGTACGCAAGACCCCCGTCATGCGCGTCGAGCACGATGGCGAGTACGCGCTCGTCGCCTCCATGGGCGGGGCGCCAGAGAACCCCGTGTGGTACTACAACCTTCGCGCCTTTCCCGAGGACGTCGTGCTCCAAGACGGCCCCGAGCCCTTCGACGTCGTGGTGCGCCAGGTCAGTGGCGACGAGCGAGTGCAGTGGTGGGAACGCGCGGTCGCGGCATACCCGCCCTACGCGGAGTATCAAACGAGGACCGATCGGGAGATTCCCGTCTTCGTTGCACGTCACAAGGACATCTGAACGCGCCAGACGCCGTCGATCGGTTCACGACCCGAGCACGAAAAACTACGCTTTCATCTGTGGAACCTCGTGACCTACTCGCGCTCGACGAGATAAATCTCTCCGATCCTGCCTTCTGGGAACTACCGAACCCCGTACGCGACGGCGCCTTTCGGCGCCTGCGCCGTGAGCGGCCACTGGCTTTCTTCGAAGAGCCTGACCTCGATCCGGCAATTGCCATGTTCATCCCCAAGGGCAACGGTTATCGCGCGGTGACGCGCCACGCCGACATCGTCGAGGTGAGTCGTAACCCCGAGATCTACTCCTCGGCCAAGGGAGCGACGAGCATTCAAGACATGCCCGTTGAGTTACTCGAATACTTCGGTTCGATGGTCAACACCGATGACCCCCGTCACGCGCTGCTGCGGCGTGTCGTGTCGCAGGCCTTCAGTCCCCGCACGATTAAACGAATTGAAGAACGCATCGAGACCCTGGCCGGATCGATCATCGATCGCGTCTGTGAACGCGGTGAGTGCGACTTCGTGCTCGACGTGGCGGCGCGACTCCCGCTCGAGGTGATCTGTGACCTCATGGGCGTGTCACCGAGCGACTACCAGACCGTCTTTGACGCGTCGAACGTCATCGTCAACTCGACCAACGCGGCCGTTGGTGCGGGTGACCCCGAATACACGCCCGAGGGCACTGACGTGTTGACGTCGCTCTTGGTCAAAGCGGAAGAACTCACCGCGCTCGTGAGCGAGTTGGCGGAGTATCGTCGCGCGACGCCGGCTGACGACGTGACGTCCTCCCTCGTGAACGCGAACGTCGACGGTGAAGCACTGACGCCGGCCGAGATTGCCTCATTCTTCATTCTCCTGGTCGTCGCGGGCAACGACACCGCCCGCAACACGATGAGCCTGGGCTTGCACGCGCTCACCGAGTACCCCGAGCAGCGAGCACGCTGGTTAGCTGACCCGCGGGGCGTGGGTCCGACCGCGGTTGAAGAGATGGTGCGGTGGTGTTCACCCGTCGTGTGGATGCGTCGCACGGTCACCCGGACCACGCAGTTGGCGGGTGAAGGTCTCGAAGAAGGTGACAAGGTGTTGCTGTACTACAACAGCGCCAACCGAGACGAGGACGTCTTCGGTGATCCCTACGACTTCGACGTGAGACGAAGCCCCAATCCCCACCTGGGTTTCGGTGCGGCCGGTCCCCACTTCTGTTTGGGTGCACCGTTGGCGCGCATAGAAATCGGCGTCATGTTTCGCCAACTCTTTGAGCGCCTGCCCGACATCGTGAGTGTTGGCGAGCCCGACCGACTGCGCTCGACGTTCATCAACGGGGTCAAGCACCTGTCGTGTGCCTTCACACCAACGCCCGTCTCGGGATAACTCGCCACGTCGCGTACGCGTCGCCGACGAACGCGGTTCGCTCGGAACCTCGCGCCCTAGGGCGCCGTCGTCGCTTCCGGTTGCAGGCTGTAGCCGACACCGGGACTCGTTTGAATGAGTAGGCCCGTGTCGTCGTTGAGCTTCTGGCGCAGTCGGTGCACGTAGGCGTGCACGTACTGCGCTTCGTCGCCGTACCCCGTACCCCAGACCGCCTGCAGGATCATCTGGTAGGTGCACGTGCGTCCGGCGTGGCGCGCGAGGAACCCCAAGAGGTTGAACTCCTTCGCGGTGAGCTCGACCTTCGCTCCATCCTGGTGTACTTCGTGGTGCACGAAGTCGAGGTCCAAGGACCCCAGGGTCAGCTCGGACGTCGAGACGGTGGCCTCCGCGGCTCGTCCCCGCAGGACCGCGCGGATTCGCGCCTCGAGTTCGCCCATGGAGAAGGGTTTGGTCACGTAGTCGTTCGCGCCCCCGTTGAGCGCCTCGATCTTTCGGTTCTCGGTCCCGGTCGCCGAGAGGATGATGATCGGCACGTCACTCCACTGGCGGATCCGCTCGGCGACGACGAGTCCGTCCATGTCGGGCAGCCCAATGTCGAGCACCACGACGTCGGGGGCCTTGATGGCGACCTGGGAGATGCCGTGCTCGCCGTCGATCGCGGTGAACACCTCATGGCCACCAGCCTCGAGTCCGAGTCGCAGGGCGCGCAGTAGTGACGGGTCGTCGTCGATGACGAGGACGTGCGCCATGAACTAGGACCCGGGTACTGCGGCGTTGGGCAGCGAGATGACAAAACGAGCTCCGCCGTCGGGTACGGATTCGTACCAGACCTCTTCGCCGTGCGCCTCGACGAAGGTCTTGGCAATCGTGAGCCCGAGTCCCGCGCGACCGCCGGTGCTCAGTTGGGTGAAGCGATCGAAGATCGTTTGCTGGTCGCCCGGCGGGACACCGGGTCCTTGATCAGCGACCGAGAGGACGACCTGGTCCCCCCGACGCTCGCCCGTCACGGTGATCACGCTGTGCGGCGGGGCGTGGCGCTGCGCGTTGTCGAGCAAGTTGACGAGCGTCTGGACCATCAAGACGTGGTCGACCCGCACGTCGGGCAGGGAGTCGGGCACGTCCACATCGACGCGCAGATCGCACAAGGTCGACCCCATCGCGTTGAGCGACTCTTTCACCAGGTCGTGCACGGGCGTGTCGACCCGGTCCAGCGTGAGCACACCCGCCTCGATGCGCGTCATGTCGAGGAGATTGGTGACCAAGCGCGTCAGGCGGTCGGACTCGATCTCGATGAGCCGGTGCAACTCCGCGGTGTCCTCGATCGAGAGCGTCGCCGATCGCTGTGAGAGTGTCGAGGACGCCACTTTGATGGTGGCGAGGGGCGTGCGCAGGTCGTGCGAGACGGCGCCGAGCAGGCCTCGGCGAAACCGATCGGCTTCTTCGAGCAACTTCGAACGAAGGGCCTGCTCGCGCAGTTGCGCTCGCTCGAGGGCGAGGGCGGCGTCGTTGGCGAACGTGTTGAGCAGGGAGCTATCGGTCGCCGCGATGGGCACGCCGCGCATCGCGAGGATGCCCACCGCCCGGCCCGAGGACGCCAGCGCCACGGTGCGCAGCTCCGTGGAGGAGCCGGCCGTGGTGCCCACTCGAATCGGTCGTCCCGAATGGGGATCGAGTTGACGCAGTTCGTCGTTCGTCAGCGCTTCGCCGGCACTGGCGACCACGACGAGGTGACCGTCTTCGAGTTCGAGCAACGACACCCCGGGAACCTGGAAGACCTTTTGGGCGCTCGAGACAATGGTCTCGAGGAGGCGGTTGACGGGCTGGTCACCGACCAGGAGTTCCGAGACCTCGGAGACGCGCCGCATCACCTCGTGGGCACGGCGCGCGTCGTCGCGCGAGCGTTCCAGCGCGTCGACGATGCGCGCGATGAGCAACATGACGACCACGTAGACCACCAGCGCGGCCCAGTTCTGCGCGTTGCCCACGGTGAGGGTCTTATAGGGCGGCACGAACGCGTAGTCATAGACGAGGAATCCCGCCACCACACTGAACGCCCCGGCGACGAAGCCGCCGAGCACCGCGCCCACGACCACGGGAACGACCAACACGAGGGCCGCGGTCGAGACGCTGATGTGCGAGCGCAGCGGTAACAGGGACGCGCCGAAGGCGAAGGCCAACACGAAGCCGACGCACGAACCCAGGAGCCGTCTCTGCACCTCTTCAGTATCGTCGCATTCACTCAAGGCCCATGCGCTCAGGGAATGAAGAGAAAATGAAGAGCTATGAGCGGGAGTTAAGAATCTGTTCAGAAACCTCCCGCCAGGATGGAACCATGGCAGATTTCCTCTCAATACTCGGCTTCTTAGCCTTCGCTCTGGCATCGCTCGGACTCATCAAAGTACTGGACAAGGTATGAGTTATTCCCAGATCATCCTGGTGATCATCTCGGTGGTCATGTTCCTCTACATCGGCTACGCGATGTTCAAACCGGAGAAGTTCTAAATGGGCTTCTTCTTCACCATCGTCGCGCTCGTCGTCACCCTCGGCCTCACGTGGCGCTACCTCGGCTCCTACATGGCCGCAGTGTTCGATGGTCGCGTGCACTGGCTGGGCTTCATCGAGCGACCCATCTACCGACTGCTCGGTACGAGTCCGGAACAAGAGCAGACCTGGAAGCGCTACGCCGGCGCCCTGGTCGTTTTCTCCTTCGTCTCGCTGCTCTTCACTTACGTCATCATCCGCGTCCAGGGTTCACTGCCCCTCAACCCCCAGCACTTCGACGGGGTGGGCCCGGGGCTCAGCTTTAACACTTCGGTCTCTTTCTTGACCAACACCAACTGGCAGAACTACGGCGGGGAGACGACGATGTCGTACTTCTCTCAGATCGGCGCCTTGACGGTTCAACAGTTCGTCTCGCCGGCCGTCGGCATCGCGGTCGCCATCGCGATGGTGCGCGGCTTCGCCCGTCGAAAGAGTCCGACGATCGGCAACTTCTGGGT
>PKZN01000151.1 GCA_003133075.1 Acidimicrobiaceae bacterium
GTCCCACCACTGAATCGTCCGTCAGTGACCAGTGCGCAGTCCGCGCCTCGGCCCACGCCCTTCATCGCGCCCGTCACCGCGAGCATCTCGCGCATTCCCGGTCCACCCTTTGGACCCTCGTAACGGATCACGACGACCGTCCGGGGCTCGATCTCATTGGCCATGATGGCGGTCATCGCGCGGTCCTCGCCGTCAAAGACGCGCGCCGTGCCACGAAAGGAGAGCTCGTCCATGCCAGCCACTTTCGCGACGGCGCCCTTGGGCGCGAGCGAACCACTCAAGACCGCGATGCCGCCTTGGACGTGGATCGGATGGTTGAGGTCGTGGACCACCTCGCCGTCGGGCGCTGCCGCGTGGTACTGCGCCAAACTCTCACCCATTGTCTTGCCGCTCACGGTCATGACGTCACCATTGAGGAGGCCGTGCTCGAGCAGGTGCTGGAGCACCATCGGGACGCCACCGACTACGTCGAGGTCACTCATGTGGTACTTGCCGTGAGGTTTGGTGTCGGCGATGTGCGGTACCCGTCGGGCAATCTTGTTGAAGTCCTCGAGTTCGAGGTCCACGCGCGCCTCGTGGGCAATCGCGAGGAGGTGCAGGACGGCGTTGGTCGAACCGCCGAGCGCCATCACCACGGCGATCGCGTTCTCGAAGGCCGGCTTCGTCATGATCGTTCGAGCGGTGATGGCGCGGTCGAGCAGGTTCAACACGGCGAGTCCCGAGTCGTAGGCGTACTGGTCGCGTCGCGGGTCGATAGAGGGCACTGACGCGCTGCCGAGCAGGGACATCCCGAGCGCTTCGCCGACGCTCGCCATCGTGTTCGCGGTGAACATGCCCGCGCAACTACCCTCGCCCGGACAGGCCGCGCACTCGATGGCCTTTAACTCCTCGTCGCTGATCGCCCCGACGGCGTTCGCGCCCACGGCTTCGAACACGGAGGTGATGTCGAGCGCCACACCGTTGAGGTGACCGGGCAAGATGGTCCCGCCGTAGAGAAAGACACTCGGCACGTTCACTCGCGCCGCCGCCATCAACATGCCCGGCAACGATTTGTCACACCCCGCGAAGGTCACCAACGCGTCGAAACGTTCGGCGTGCATGACCGTTTCCACCGAGTCGGCGATGACCTCTCGAGAGACCAGCGACGCGTGCATCCCTTCGTGTCCCATCGAGATGCCGTCGGAGACCGCAATGGTCACGAACTCAAAGGGGATCGCTCCGGCGTCGCGAATGGCGACCTTGGCCCGCTTGGCCAGGCGGTCGAGCGGCAAGTTGCACGGGGTCACTTCGTTCCAACTCGAGGCGACGCCGACCTGCGCCTTGGTCATGTCCTCGTCGTCCAGACCCATCGCGCGCAACATTGACCGGGCGGGCGCCCGACCCTTGCCGATGGTGACCTCGTAACTTCGCGGCGTCGGGTGAGTTGTCATGAATGGAGTCTAAAAGATTGGACCCGACCGTCCCCGACGAAGAGCCCGTATCGTCAACGACACAGTTTTCCCACCGAGCCCGGCTTGATTATGATGCAAGGACCTCGCTCGTATCTCTACCCCGGGAGTTATCGTGTCCCTGAGCAGTCCCGCGAACCATCCGTCGAAAAATCTCGTGTTAGCGGCGATGATTTTTGCGGTCGCCATGACCTTCATCGACCAGACGATCGTCTCCATTGCCGTGCCGGAGATTCAACGCGAACTCCACCTCACCAGCACGGGCGTGCAGTGGGCCGTGAACGCGTACATCTTGTCCCTGGCCGCGCTCTTCGCCTTCGGTGGTCGCCTCGCCGACACGGTCGGACACCGAAAAATGGTCACCCTCGGCGTGATCATCTTCGCCGGCGCGTCGGCGATGTGCGGGCTCACCCCGACCGGCAGCCTCGCCGAGGCGTGGATCGTCACCTTCCGCGTCGTCCAAGGAGCGGGCGGCGCGATCATGTTCCCCGCCGCCCTCGCGCTCGTGGTTCAGACCTTTCCGCTGCGCGAGCGTGGAAAGGCGTTGGCCATCTTCTTTGGCATCGCGGGCGGCCTCACGGCGATCGGCCCGATTCTCGGCGGCTACCTCACCCAGTGGACGTGGCGGGCCATCTTCTGGGTCAACATTCCCGTGGCGTTGATCGCCCTCGCTCTGATCGTGATCTCTAAGCCCACCTCCGATCACCAACGGGCGCGAATGGACTACCGCGGAGCGGTCCTCATCGGGGTGGGCGTGGCGTTGAGCGTGTTCGGATTTCAACAGTCCACGATCTGGGGCTGGTCGAATCCGGCTATCGGACTCTCCATCGCGGCCGGCCTCGCGGTGCTGGTGCTCTTTTACTTCGTCGAACTGCGCACGACCTCACCCTTGATGCGGGTGGACATCTTTCGTATCCGACCATTTCTGGTGGAGAACATCGTGCTCGCGGTCGCGATGCTCGCCTTCGTGCCGGTGTTCTTCTTCGCCAGTGAGTACGCACAGATCTCCCTTGGTCGCAGTGCCTCCGGTGCGGGCCTCTACATACTGTTCTTCTTCATCGGCTTCGCCATTGCCGCGCAGGTCGGCGGGCGGATGTTGGACCACTCCGGGGCGAAACGTCCGGTCGTGCTGGGCTGCGTGATCGCGGCGGTCGGATTCTTCCTCTGGGCCAACAAGGTCACCGGACTCAGCTTCGCGACCCAGCAGTGGTACATCATCATCGCCGGCGCGGGGATGGGCATGATGCTCGGTCCGGCGAGCACGGACGCGGTGAATCGCGCCTCCCGGCTCTCCTACGGCGAGGCGACGGGCATCACCCAGACCGTGCGGAACTACTCGGCCAGCCTCGGCTTCGCCATCCTCGGCACGGTGCTCGTCTCGCGTATGCGCGGCACCGTCGACGCGTCGCTGCGCGCCATGGGCGTACCCGCTCGCCACGCCGCCATCGAGGCGGCGGCCATCTCCCAGTCACAACAGAGCACGGGTGGGCCCTCAGTGATCCCGCACTTCATCAGCGAGGACTTCGCCCAGTCCACCAAGACGGTCCTTCTCCTCATGGCGGCGGTCATGGCCGCTGCGGCCGTTGTCGGTGCGTTGGGTCTGCGTCGAGGTCGCCAAGAAGAAGTTGGCGAATCGCCCGAGCGCTCAACGACGGGCTAGCGGCGAGCGCGCAACTCCGCGACGACCGCTTTGCCGTTCGCTTGGCCCCGAGTGCGCTGCATGACTTGACCGATGAAGAACTGCGCGAGTTTCTCGTCACCCTCGCGGTAACGAGCCCACTCCTCGGGGTGCTCAACCAGCACTTCGCCAACGATCGCCCCTAGCGAGTCCGAGGAGAGTTGCTCAAAGCCCTTGGTCGCGGCGACGGCTCGAGGACTGTCGCCGTGCTCGAGGACCTCGAGCAACACGGTCTTGGCTTGGGTCGCCGAGAGTTCGCCACGCTGTTCCATCGCGAGGGTCTCGACGAAGGCACTCGGCGCGAGCGACCCGACGCGTTCTACCGCGGCGGCGAGTTCGTTGGCCGCGCGCGCCAGCGCCAATGGTGGCTCGATGTCGGCGTCGATGGCGGCGAGTACCAACTCGTCCAGGCCGAGGTCGATCACGACGTCCAGCGCGTCGAGTTGTGCGGCGTTTGGTTCACTCAGTCGAGCGAGCAGGACCGAGCGACGTTCGGCGGGCATGGCGCCGAGTGACCCCCGGATGCGCTCTTGCCACGCGGCGTCGGGCGCGAGGTCGACGAGGTCGGGCTCGCGGAAGTAGCGGTAGTCCTCGGCTTCTTCTTTGACCCGCATGGTCGAGGTCTCGCCGCGCACCTCGTCCCAGTGGCGCGTCTCTTGACGTACGACGCCGCCGCCCTCAATCAGGTGCACTTGTCGATCGGCCTCGAAGTCGATGGCCCGTTGGAGGCTCCTCAGTGAGTTGAGGTTCTTTATCTCACAGCGCGTGCCGAGACCGTCGCCCTCGCGGCGCACCGAGACGTTGGCGTCGATACGCATCGAACCTTCCTCCATGCGACCGTCGGACGCGCCGGTGGCGATGAGGATGCCGCGCAGCTGCGCGGCGTAGGCGCGCGCTTGGGCGGCGCTGCGCATGTCGGGACCCGAGACGATCTCCACGAGCGGCACGCCGGAGCGGTTGTAGTCAACGAGGGAGTGATCGGCCCCTTGGAGTCGTCCGCTGCCACCCAAGTGCGTCGACTTGCCGGTGTCTTCTTCTAAGTGCGCGCGCTCGATGGTGACGCGCGAGCCGTCGGGGAGGTCGAGGTAGCCACCCTTGTTGATGGGCAGGTCGTACTGGCTGATCTGGAAGTCCTTGGGCATGTCGGGGTAGAAGTAGTTCTTGCGGTGAAAGGTGGAGGGTGCGATCGTTGCGTGCAGCGCCAGTCCAATGGCCATCGCGAGGTCGACCGCGCGCACGTTGAGTACCGGCAACGACCCCGGGAGGCCGAGGCAGACCGGGCAGATGTTGGTGTTGGCTTCAGCGCCGAAAGCGTTCGCGCACCCGCAGAACATTTTGGTCGTCGTCTTGAGCTCGGTGTGCACCTCGAGCCCGATCACCATCTCCCATCCCTCGGGCACCATCACGCGACCCCGTTCGCCATTTCGAGCACGCGCGCGGCGGCGAAGAGCTGCGCCTCGCTGCGTCCCGGTCCGAGCAGTTGAACCCCGACGGGCAGCCCACCGGCACCGCTACCGAAGGGCACGGAGATCGCGGGGTCGCCGGCCAAGTTGGTGGGGATCGTAAAGACGTCCGAGAGGTACATGGTCAACGGATTGGCCGTCTTCTCGCCGAAGGCGAACGCCACCGACGGCGCGGTCGCACCTAGTAAGAAGTCCGCGTCGACGTAAGCGCGGCGAAACGCCTCAATCATCTGNNGCGTAGGTCCCGAGCATGATGCGTCGCTTCACTTCCGCGCCAAATCCCGCGGTGCGGGTCGCTTCGTTCATCGCCGCGACGTCATCGGCGTCCACGCGCAGTCCGTAGCGCACGCCGTCGTAGCGAGCGAGGTTGCTCGAGGCTTCGGCCGGGGCAATCAAGTAATACGCCGAGAGCCCCAAACGACACTCGGGGATCGAGAGCTCCACGATGGTCGCTCCGGCGTCTTCTAACGCCGCGCGCGCCGCCTCGACCGAGGCGAGGACGTCGTCGTCGGCACCCTCGATGAGCTCTCGAACCAGTCCGACTCGTTTGCCCGCGACGCCGTCGTCGAGGTGCGCGAGGAGCGANNTCGAGCAGCAACGCGGCGTCCTCGACGTTGTTGGCGAAGGGTCCAATTTGATCGAGGGAACTGGCGAAGGCGATGAGTCCATAACGCGACACGAGTCCGTAGGTGGGCTTCACCCCGACGATGCCACACAGCGCCGCGGGCTGACGGATCGAGCCCCCCGTATCGGAGCCGAGCGAGAGCGGCGTCATCAATGAGGCGACCGCCGCGGCCGAGCCCCCCGAGGAGCCACCGGGTACCCGCTCGGGGTTGCGCGGGTTGCGCGTCGGACCGTAGGCCGAGGTTTCGGTGGACGAACCCATGGCGAACTCATCCATGTTGGTCTTACCCACCGGCACCGCGCCGGCACCCAGTAGTCGGTCGACGACGGTGGCGCTATAGGGCGGTCGCCACCCCGCCAGAATTTTTGATCCGGCCGTCGTGGGTACGCCGCGCTGGCAGAGGTTGTCCTTCAGCGCGATGGGCACGCCAGCCAGTGCGCCGGGGTCGTCGCCGGCGCCGACGCGCTCATCGACGCGTT
>PKZN01000165.1:0-163 GCA_003133075.1 Acidimicrobiaceae bacterium
TGATCCATGATGCGTCCGGCCCGAGCAAAACCCACGCGCAGTTTTCGCTGCAACATCGACGTCGATCCCGTCTGCGTACTGATCACGAGGTCGCGGGCCTTTCGCAAGATCTCGTCGTCGTCGTCCCCCGATCCACCGCTCGAGGAACTGCTGCGCGAGGGCG
>PKZN01000165.1:221-6144 GCA_003133075.1 Acidimicrobiaceae bacterium
GTGGCGAGGACGAGATGGATGCCCACGGCGCGGGCCATCTGGGCGATGCGCACCACCGACTCTTCGACGTCGCGCGCCGCGACCATCATCAAGTCGTTCAACTCATCAACCACGATGACGATGTAGGGCAACTCCTCGGGCCCCGGGGCGCTCTCGGCGTCCGCGGGCAGGCCCGTCGCGCGTTCGAAGGCCTCGGCGACGAGTTCGCGCGAGGTCGCCTCGGGCACGAGTTCCCCGCGGGCGATCATCAACTGGTAGCTCGTGATGTCGCGGGCGCCGCTCTCGGCTAAGAGGTCGTAGCGCCGTTCCATCTCGCGCACCGCCCAATTCAGCGCGCCGGCGGCCTTCTTCGGGTCGACGACCACCGGGGCCAGCAGGTGCGGCAGATCGTTGTACTGACCCATCTCGACTCGTTTGGGGTCGATCAGCAACAGGCGCAACTGTTCGGGCGTGTCGCGCATGACCAACGCCGTGATCAGTGAGTTGATGGCGGAGCTCTTCCCCGCGCCGGTCGCGCCCGAGATCAGCACGTGGGGCATCTCCCCGAGATTCACGACCACGGTGCGACCCGCGATGTCACGGCCGATCGGCACGTCGAGCGGATGGGTGGCGGCGATGGACTCTTCGGAGGCGAGCAGATCGCCGAGCGCCACCAAGGAGCGTTGCCGATTGGGCACCTCGACGCCGATCGCGGAGCGACCGGGGATCGGGGCGAGGATGCGCACGTCCGGCGAGGCCATGGCGTAGGCGATGTCCTTATTCAGCGAAGTCACCCGGGCGACCTTCACACCCGGCCCGAGCTCTAACTCGAAGCGGGTCACCGTCGGACCGACGGTATAGCCAATGAGCGTCGTCTCGACGCCGTGGGCGGCCAAGGCGTCGACGAGNNGCGAGATCGACGGGAGTTCCCAGTTGCTCGGCAGGGCCACGTAGGGAATCGGTACGCGAACGTCGTCGTCCTCCTCATAGTCGAGTTCGGCGATCTCTTCCTCGTCGTCTTCCTCGTACTCCTCTTCCTCCTCCTCTTCCTCTTCCTCTTCGTACTCCTCGTCGGCGGCTGCGTCCTCCTCGTCAACCATTCGTCGCGGTCGTGCAGGCATCGGAATAATCGTGGCGGTGGGCTCGTCGTTCTCCTCGCGCTTCGGCCGAGCGACCCACCAGCGCGAAAGGACGCGACCCACTGCGCGAAAGAACGCGGCTCCGCCGACGAGCAACGCGCGCAGACCGACGCCGGTCGTGACCATGGCGGCAATGATGAACAAGGCGAGCAACACGACGAGTGCGCCCGCGACGCCCAGCGCCTTGGCTAAGTCACCACCGGCGCCAACACCGAGCCAGCCACCGGCGTGCGCGAGGGCGTGGGTGGTCGCGTGCAGGCCCGGACGGCCTCCCGCGAGATCACCGACGCCACTGATCGCGACCAAACCGAGCGCGACACCCCAACCCACCCGGGCCCGGTCGAATTCGATCTTTCCCCACACCAGCGCGACACCCAAGGCGAGCAAAATGACGGCCAGCGCGAATCGGCCCACACCGAGGAATTCCGAGAGCGCTTTGGAGATGGCGTGCCCGACGGGGCCGAGGGCCCCGGCTTCGGCGAGCGTGACGAAGAGCCCGACGACGACCAGCGCCAGAATCCAGAGGTCACGCTGGTGTCGCTGAAACACGTTCGGATGCTCGGACGCCGCCGCAGCAGCCTTCGCGCGCGTGGTCGTCTTCTTGACCGGCTTTTTTTGGTGTCGCGCAGTTGCCACAACCACCTAACTTACTAACGAACCTCTCAAATTCCGGGCCAATCCCGACAGCGACCGGCAGCGAAACCGGGCTTTCTGCAGTCCTGTGCACGTTTTACGACGTTGAAACACACCNNCCGCGTCGCCATCCGCGAGGGCGATCCGATCGGCGCGGCGCCTTCACGTCGGTGCGTTCTTGAACTCGACGCCGCGACGCCTCTCCGTCCGTACAGCGCAAATTCGTCTCTCGATTCGCGCCGCGTTCTGTCTGAGCGTGCCACTACTCGTCGGCGTCATCATCAACCAGCGCCTGTACGCGATCGTCTTCGCCATCGGGGCACTTTGGGCGGTCAGCCAGGACGGCCTGGACGAGTGGGAGGCACGGGGACCTCGGCTCCTCGGCGTCGCGGTGGCGGCCGGGGTGGGCGTCGCCGTTGGTGCGACCGTGGTGAATCACGAAGGTGCCGAGTGGTCCGTCCTGGTGCTCTTCGCCGCCGTGGCCCTCGTCGCGGGATTCGTCGAGGCGTCGGACCGAGCGACCCAGGGCGCCTATCTCCTCATCGGCACCATCATGGGCGCCGGACTCGAGTTCACCGGCAAGGTGTGGCAGGCCACGTTGTGCGTGACGGGCGGCGCCCTCTGGGTGTACGGCGTCGCCGCCCTGACCGATCGCCGGGGTCGACTCTCGAACCAGCGAGTCTTCTTAGCGAACGCGTTCGATCAGCTCGCGATCCTCGTCGACACACTCGGCACCCCTGCGTTCTACGACGTCCGAGCCAGATCCGTCATCACCCTCGACAGCGCCCAAGACGTCGTGGGCACCGCACGGCTCCACCGCGACAACGAGGAGGAGGTGGCCCTTCGTGAGTGCCTGGTCGTCGCGCTGCGTACCGGCGAAGTCGTCTCGTTCTTAGAAGGCAAGGGGCTCCACGTCGGCGCCGCCGTCGCGCCGACGTTGCGCGGGGTCGCCGTGACGCTGCGCAGCGAGAGCGGCGTCGCGGCGATCGCTAGGTTGGCCGAACTGCCGGCACTATTTGGTCTGGTCGAGGGCGTCGGCGAGCGGGTCACCGCGTCGATCACGTTGAACGAGGCGACGAAACTGCGCGCCCTCGCCCCACGTATTGGCGTACGACGCTCGTCACACCGCCGGGTGCCCGTCCTCGAGCGGGGCCGCTTCGCGATGATCCTCGCCGTCGCCGTCGCGTCGGGCACCCTCGTCGCGGATGCGTTGGACGGCCAGCACGGATTCTGGTTGCCGCTCAGTGTCGCGTTCATCTTGCGTCCCGACCTCGGTCCGGTCATCACCCGCGCCCTCGCGCGCACCGCCGGCACGGTCGTGGGCGTGGGCATCGCCGCGTTCGTGTCGTGGACCGGGAACTCGTTGCCCTCCCTGATCGTGCTCAGTTGTCTCATGGCGGCGGTGACCCCGTGGGCGGCGCGACGAAGCCACGTCTTGGCGGTGATGGCCTTCACCCCTATTGTCTTCGTCTTCCTCGGTCTCCTCGGCAGCGAGAAGTACCTCTTCGTGCCCCGCATCATCGACACCGCCTTGGCCGCGGCGATCGTGTTGACCCTCGACGTGGTGCTCTGGTCGACGGCGCCGTCACTGCGCCCCGTCCAACAACTCGAGCGCGCTCGCATCGCGGCTCGCACCTACGAGCACGAGGCGCCCAGCGACGACCCCATGCGCCGCAACACCCTTCGTCGCAACGCGTTGCGCGCGGTGTCGAACGCGCGCAGCTCCCTCGATCAAGCGACCGCCGAGCCGCGACTCTTGCGCCGGGCCGTCGTCGCGAGCGTCAGCCAACTCGACGCCATCGAAGCGGCCATCGACGCCCATACCGTGTCACTCTTCGAGGAGGGCTGACTCCACGAGATTTCGGGTGGGCCGCTACTCGTAGGCTGGTGTGGTGACCAACCAACCCGACGCCTCCTCGCTCCAATTAGCCGAGCGCCTCCACGCGACCGCGGCGATCTGCGAGGTCGTCGCCACGACCGCCTTGTCGACCTCGGTGCACGAAGTCGTCCTTCGAGGCCAGGCGACCGCGCTCACCGGCGCGCCGGGCAGCGACGTCATGTTGCGNNACAGACTCCTTCACCTTGTGGCTGACCGTCGACCACGTCGGGCCGGGCAGCACGTGGGTCCGATCAGTCGCGCCCGGGGACGGGATCGACGTGATCGGACCGCGCGGGAAGATCCTCTTAGACCCCGTCGCCGACTGGCACCTCTTCGTCGGCGACGCGAGTGGCTTCGCCTCGTTCTACCGTTTGGCCCAGAGCATCGAAGTGCCCGGCCGGGCGATCTTCATCGTCGAGATCGACGCCCCCGACGACGCGCTCTCGGCGACCTTCGACGAGGGCCTCGGGGTGACGGGCATCTTCGTCGACCGTCAAGGTCGCGCACTGAGCGACCCCGCGGGACTGCTGAGTGGCCTGGCGGCCTTCGCGCTCCCACCGGACCTCGGACACGCCTACGTCTTTGGGGAGTTCCACGTCGCGCGCGTCATCCAGTCGGCGCTGCTCGACCGCGGACTCGCGCCCGAACAGATCAGCCACAAGGCGTTCTGGCGTGAAGGACTCAGCAACGCCGACCACGGTGAGCCGGTCAAGGAGTCCTAGAGAACGACGACCGCNNGCTTCTTGGAGCGCGGTGCGCACGGCGGCCTTCAAGTTCACGAGCAGCTCCGCGTCACTCGCTCCTTCGAACCAACCCCTCGCGGACACGGCGACGGCTTGGGCGATGGTCGCGGTCTCCTTGTCCACGCCGGCCGAAATCAGGATCACGCCGTACTCGGCGAGCATGCGCCGCTCTTCCAAGGGACGTTCGTCCAAGTCACTCGAACTGCCGTCGATGTAGTGAAAGCCGGCCGGAACCTTGCCCGCGCGGCGGATCCCCTTCTCAGCCACCTCGATCTGGTCGCCGTCCTCACAGATCAACACGTGCTTGGGACTGAGGCCCATCGACACGGCGAGTTCGGCGTGATGCACCATGTGGCGATACTCACCGTGGACCGGGACGAAGTTCTGGGGTCGCAGCAACTGCTGAAACGTGCGCAGTTCGCCTTGGCGCGCGTGACCCGAGGCGTGGACGTGCTCTTGGCCCGAGTCGATGACTTCGGTCGCCTCGCGGTGCAGGTCGTCGATGACGCGTCCAACGGACCATTCGTTGCCGGGAATCGGGTGCGAACTGAGAATAACGGTGTCGTCCGGGCCGACCTTGAAGTTGCGGGCGTCGCCGCGCGAGAGTTTCGAGAGCACCGCGAGCGGTTCGCCCTGACTGCCGGTGCAGATCACGCATACCTCGCCCGGCGCGAAGCGACTGATGTTCTCGACGTCGATCAGATCGGCGCTGTCCACGCGCAGGAGATGCAGCTTTCGCGCCAACTTCACGTTGACTTCCATCGAGCGACCCATGAAGGCGATCTTGCGTTTGGTCTCGTGCGCGACGTCGGCGATCTGTTGGATGCGGTGGATGTGACTGGCGAAACACGCGACCACCATGCGTCGCTCGGGCCGCTCTAAGAAGAGACGCCGCAGCGCCGCCCCGACGCTCGACTCCGAGGGTGTGAATCCCGGTTCCTCGGCGTTGGTCGAGTCCGCCAGCAACAAAGCGACGCCCTCGTCGCCGAGGGCGGCCAAGCGGTTGATGTCGGTGCGGCGCCCGTCTATAGGTGTGAGGTCGAGCTTGAAGTCGCCCGAGTGCACGACGATCCCCACCTTGGTGTGGAAGGCCAGCGCGTAGGCCGAGGGCACCGAGTGGGTNNCGAAGCGAACCCGTGTGGTCCTCGTGACCGTGGGTGAGCACGATCGCGTCCACGCGGTCCTTGCGTTCGATCAGCCACCGAAAGTCCGGCAGGATCAGATCGACGCCGTACATCGTCGGCTCGGGGAACATGAGTCCGGCGTCCACCACCACGATGCGTCCGTCTTGTTCGATCGCGAGACAGTTGCGGCCAATCTCGCCGAGCCCACCTAAGAAGGTGACGCGAATCGACTCAGGCACGGGCGGTCTTTAACGACGCCACGATCTCGGCCGCCGCGGCGTCGAGCTCGGGGTCGGAGGGCCCGTGGGGCAGTCGACACTCCCCCACGTTGAGACCCAGCGCGCGCAGCGCCGCCTTGGCGGGCATGGGATTGGGGTACGCCTCGGTGCTCTCAAAGGCGAAACTGGCGGCCGCGACTTCATTGAG
>PKZN01000165.1:6188-6837 GCA_003133075.1 Acidimicrobiaceae bacterium
ACAAGGTCCCCCGAGGCGTCCTTGACGGCCACGATGTTCTGGTGCGTGCGGACCAAGTCAACCAACGTCGCCGAGGCGATCTTGCGACCGGTGCGAACGGGGATGTCGTAGAGCATGACCGCCAAGGGCGTACTCTCGGCGATCGCGCCGAGGTGGGCGGCGATGCCGGCCTGGTTCGGTCGCGCGTACGCCGGGGTCGTCGCGAGGACTCCCGCGGCGCCGGTGCCTTTTACCTGGGCCGTCAGTGCCACGGACTGTTGAGTGTTCGCGAAGGTCGAGCCCGCGAGCACCGGCACGGTGACCGCTTCGGCCACGCAGGCGAAGAGGCTGAGTTTTTCGTCGTCACTGAGTGAGGAACCTTCGCCGGTCGAGCCGCCGACGACCAGTCCTTCGCTGCCTTCGTCGACGAGGAAACGCGCGAGCTGCGCCGCGACGTCGAAGTCGATCGATCCGTCGCGGGAAAACGGCGTGACCATCGCCGTCAGGACGCGTCCGAAACGGGGCTCACTCATGATTCGAAGTTACCAGCACCACTTCGCGACGAGTCGCTCCCGCGACGAGCAACCTACGCAATGAGCGAAGCGATGCCGTCGAGGAGACCGGGCGTTGCGGCAATCGCGCTCGCCGCCAACGCCACGCCGTGGACGAA
>PKZN01000075.1 GCA_003133075.1 Acidimicrobiaceae bacterium
CGCACGACGCCGCTGAAGGTCACGACCGCGCCGCAGTTGGGCCGAACGGCCCAGGCCGAGAGTTCCTCGCTCGACAGTGGCGCCTCGGTGACCGATACCCAGGTGGATAGTGGCGTGACGGGCACGGACGTGGCGTCACCCGCCGATCATCGACATCGACCTCGTTGGTCGAAGAAAGTCCGGCTCGTTGATGGCGTGACCGGGGAACTTGGCCCACACCGAGCGCCGCAACAACTCCGCGATCTCGGCGTCCCCACCGCCGCCGCGAATCACTTCGCGCACCGAGAGCTCGTCGTCAGAGAAAAGACAGTTGCGAAACGCGCCGTCCGACGTGAGTCGCAAGCGATTGCACGTTCCACAAAATGGCTGGGTGACCGAGGAGATCAGGCCAATCTCGCCGTGACCATCGGCGAAGCGGAACCGTTCCGCGGGTGCTGACCCTCCGGGCTCGATGGCCTCTAAGGGCCACTGTTGTGACACCCGTTCGAAGACCTCGCGACCGGCGACGAGTTGGGTCTTGTCCCACTGGCCCTGTGCGTCAAGGGGCATGAACTCGATGAAGCGCACGACGCGACCCGTGTCGCGAGCGAACGCGGCGAAGTTGAGAATCTCGTCGTCGTTCACGCCGCGCAAGATGACCACGTTCACCTTGAGCGGCGAGAGACCCGCGGCCTCGGCCGCGTCCATCGAGGCGAGCACCGTCGCCAGGTTGCCGCGTCGTCGAATTGAAGTGAAGCGATCATCGCGCAAGGAGTCACAACTGACGTTCACTCGGGTGAGTCCGGCGTCGGCGAGACTCGCCGCGAGGGGCGTTAACAGCATGCCGTTGGTCGTGAGCGAGAGGTCGCGGAATCCGACGCCCGACAGCCGTGAGATCAACGAGACAAGACCCTTTCGAACGAGCGGCTCGCCCCCAGTGAGGCGAAGGGCGGTGACGCCGAGCGACGCGGCGACCCCGGCGACTCGAACGATCTCGTCGAAACTGAGCAGGGCGTTCTGGGGAAGAAAGGTCATACCGACATCGGGCATGCAGTAGACGCAGCGCAGATTGCAACGGTCGGTCACCGAGATCCGCAGGTCGTCGTGGACTCGGCCGTACCGGTCGAGGAGGGGTCCCGTGGTCGGCATGCTCGCCCTCGACACCTCATCACGGTCGCCTTCGACGGCTCGCGGGTGCGGACGCAGCGTGACCGCGACGGGCGCGTTCGTCTCTAGCGGCATCTCGTGCCGCTCTCGCCGGGGCGACGACGAGCACTGACGATTCCGACCACGTTCACCACTGGTGTCCATGCTAAACGGTCCACTATCACGTCCCTGACGAGGGGCGACGGCGACGCCGACGCGTGGGTGCCTCGACGTCTCGCCCCCAACTGCCCGACTTGCCGCCTTCCTTCTTCAAAAGGACCAGGTCGTCGATGCGCGCGTCCGGGTCGAGGACCTGGAGGGAATCGAGGATGCTCAGGGCCGCGAATGCGCACGCGGTGAGCGCCTCCATTTCGACCCCGGTCGACTCGGTGGCGATCACGCTCGAGGAGACTTCGACACCGTCATCGCGTTCCGTTACCTCGACGTTGACGTCGCTCAGGTGCAGCGTGTGACAGAGCGGAATGATCTCGGCGGTCCGCTTCGCCGCCAGGACGCCCGCCACGCGCGCGGCGTGGGTGGCGTCGAGGCTGTCGTGGCGACGCTCGAGGTTGGCGAGCTTCGCCTCCGTGACGACGAGGCACCGCGCCCACGCTTTGCGCACGGTGCGTCGCTTGGCCGAGATATCGACCATCCGTAGTTTGCCGCTCCCGTCGACGTGACTGAAGGGGCTATCCACCGGCACTCCGGCGGGGCCACGCCCACGCGAGCAGTGCAGCACCCAGCACGAACACCACCGCGCCGAGCACCGCGTAACCACCGCGGCCGCTCATCGTCGAGCCGTGCAACACGTTGACGCCCTGGAGGATCCAGACGATGCCCGTCAGACACAAGATGACGCCGATGATGCCTCGAATCCACACGTCGCGTCCTTTCCACTGCCGAGATATAGGAAACCTAGTGAATTCGTCGCTTCGCCGCGAGGTTGGAACTAGCGCGCGTCGGGGGAACCGTCGCCGTCGCGGGTCTCCTTCAGCCACCTCGACGCGTGCACCGCCGCCCACTGCTCACTCACCCAGCCTTTGAAGATCGAGCGCAGGGCGTCACGATGCGTGATCGCCATAGTGATGTGGCCGATCACCACGGCGAAGATCGCGAAGGCGAAGGCGTCGTGGACGAACGTGGCGCCCTGGCGTAGCGAGACCGAGAAGAACCGGAACCACTGCAACATCGAGCCCGTCACGAGCATGATCAAGATGACTGCGCCGATGAAGATGGCGTTGAGCTTCTGGCCCGGGTTGAACTTGTCCGCCTCGAGCGGCGAGCGCCCTCGCGTCTGGAGCCAGCGGATCTCTTGACGCGTCCAGGCGTTGACCCGTCGTACGTCGCGGCGCATCCCGCGGCCCCAGGGCCCTAGGAGCGAGACGATGATCGGTATCGGGAGCGCGAGTCCGCACCAGAGGTGAATCTGTTCAATGAGGTGACGTGGGAGTACCACGCCGAAGAACGAACCGAAGTACAGCGGGATGGCCGTGAACATGAGGGCGCCGAAGAGTGCGGCGTTGGCCCAGTGCGCCGCGCGTTGCACCCGGTCGAAGCGCATCACGCGAACGACGTGGTGGGTGGTGGTCTGCGTGACGGTCATGAGTTAGGTGAGGCTCGGGTCGGGGTTCGTCGGGCCGGTCGTCCCGTCCAGCCAGCCGTTCACGGGGTAGCCGTTCTGTTCCCAGAATCCCGGTTGCACTCGATCGACGACGCGAATGGCCGAGAGCCACTTCAGTGACTTGTAGCCGAACATCGGCGCCACGTAGAGCCGTACCGGACCGCCGTGCTCGGTCGTGACCGGTGCGCCGAGCATCCGATACGCCACAATGACGTCGGACAGACGGGCCTGATCGATCGTCAGGCTCTCGGTATCGCTTCGGTCATAGGACTCGAAGGTGAGCGCGACGGCTTCGTCGCGAATGCCCACGGCGTCCATGATGTCCGAGAGCAGTACGCCTTCCCACGCCACGTCGGGGACACGCCAGCCGGTCACGCATTGGAAGGTCTTGGTGAATGAGGTCACCGGCATCGCCTTCAAGTCGTCCAACGTAAAGGTCTTCGGGTGGTGCACCAAGCCGCTCACCTTCAGTCGATAGTCACTGTCTTTGATCTTGGGGTACTCACCGGTGATGGAGTAGATCCGGAAACGGTCGCCACCGGGCAACAGTCCTCCAAGGCCCGAACCAAAGGCGTTGCCGAGGAAGTTCTGAATGCTGCCGCCGAAAGCGACCCCGAGCGCGGCGAGTCCCGTGACGCCAAGGAACACTCGCCGTCCGACCGGAACGCGCTTGGTGGGCTCCTGCGCGCTCACGAGATCGACGCTCGTGGTGCGGAGCACTCGGCGGGTGAGGTGACGTGGATGACGCCGATTGAACTCATGGGCCTCTCGTGTTTCGTAGGGAACAACGCGTTCATACCGCCAGCGACGACACCGTTGTCGCCGCTGGCGCAGCGCGGTGGGTGACTAGGCGCTGAGTTTCGCGGCGGCGATGGTCGTACCGCTCAGCGTACCGGTCACTGTGACGAGAGCGCCGACCTTGAGGTTCTTGGCAGTCCCCATTACCCAGTGGGTCATGGAGTCGTAGTGGACGACGTAGACCTTCATGTCGACGGTCATGGAGAACGCTTCCGTGGTCCCCATCTTCGCGTCGAGTTTGACGATCTTGCCGTGCCACGTCTTGGTCGCCATCGTGGCGTGACTCGTCTGCGCGGCGAACGCCGGGGAGGCGGCGACGCCGAGGCCGAGGCCGAGGGTTCCAAGGGCGAGGGTCGCCGGTAGCACGAGTCGGGTGATCAGTCGCTTCATGTGTTTCCTCTCTGACGCCTCGCCGAGGGCGAGGCGGTGGTCACTTCGGACGTCCTCGCCCACCCTCTAGTCCCCCGACGAGCAGAACCGTTACACCGCGGCGTTGCGGGACGTGAGCTACGGCCCACCGGCACCACGGCCTCGTCGGCGCGAGGCGGAGTCGCGAGGGAGAAGGTGGGAATCGTAGGCTTTCTCCATGCTCGACGACGCGACGTCCCGTCCCGCCCGCGTCGCGTCGTTGTGGCGCTACCCCGTGAAATCCATGCAGGGCGAGCGCGTCGACGAACTGAGCGTCGAGTCGAACGGCGTGGCGGGCGACCGGGTCCACGGCGTGCTCAACCTCGAGTCGGGGACGATACTTTCTGCGAAACGGGAGGGGCGATTACTCGAGGCGGCCGCGGAACTGCGTTCTGGGGTGCTGGTGGTGACCCTGCCGTCGGGCGGGGAGTACCGCGAGGGCGGACGCCTCGATGACGCGCTGTCCAACTGGCTCGGGTATCCAGTGACGCTGGCCCTCGCCTCAACCTTCGGCGTCGCGACGTTTGAGAGCCCCGAGGACTTCGAGCGCGATGACTCGCCGGTGGTCTCCTGGGAGGGGCAGGGGGGCCGCTTCGTCGACGAGAGCGCGCTGCATCTCCTGACGTCGCACGAGATGGCGCAACTCTCGAGTGAGCGCCCCGACCTACAGTGGGACGTTCGTCGCTTCCGAGCGAACGTCGTGGTCGAGGACGACGGAGACGTTCTCGACGTTGTCGCGCACCAACGCGTTGGAATCGGCGTAGTCGAGATCGAAATCGAAAAGCCCTGTTCGAGGTGCGTGATGACCACGAGGCCGCAGCCCGGGGGCCTCGAACGCGAACTCGACGTGCTGCGCCACGTGACTCGCGCCCACGACGGCAGCGTCGGGACGCGCGCGCGAGTCCTCCGGCCCGGTGTCGTACGCGACGGCGACGAAGTGCGGCTCGTCGGTTGAGCGGTCGTCGTCCTCGCGAAGGGAACGTCGTACTCGTGCATCACACGGCGCCCCGTTAAAGTTCAGTCATGTCGAGAACGAAGGCGTGATGGCGCTGGCGGGAAAGGTGGCGTTGGTCACGGGTTCGACCAGCGGGATCGGCCTGGGGATAGCTCGGGCGCTGGCTCGTGAAGGGGCCGACGTCATGCTCAATGGATTTGGCGACGCCGCGCAGATCGAACGGCTCCGCGCGGAGATCACGATGGAGCACTCGGTGAGGGTGCACTACAACGGAGCGGACCTCTCGGACCCTTTGCAGGTCGCGGCGCTGGTGTCAACGACGCAGCGCGAACTCGGTGCCCTCGACGTGCTCGTGAACAACGCGGGAATCCAGTTCGTGTCGCCGATAGAGGACTTCCCCGACGAAAAGTGGCAGGCGATCATCGCACTCAATCTCTCGGCCACCTTCTACGCCATGAAGGCGGCGATTCCGATGATGAAGTCGAAGCGCTGGGGGCGGATCATCAACGTCGCCTCGGCACACGGCCTCGTGGCGAGTGCCAACAAGATCGCCTACGTCGCCGCCAAGCACGGAGTGGTCGGAGCGACGAAGGTTGCAGCGCTCGAAGTGGCGAACGACGGCGTCACCGTCAACGCCATCTGTCCAGGTTGGGTGCTGACGCCGTTGGTAGAACAGCAACTGAAGGATCGCGCGGCCGCGTCGGGTGGCGACGTGGCGAGTGAGGCAGTCAAACTGCTCGAAGAGAAGCAGCCCATGCTCTCCTTCACCTCGCCCGAAGCGATCGGCGAGATGGTGGTGTTTCTCTGCTCGGACGCCGCGGCGACCATTACCGGCTCGCCCCTTTCGATCGACGGGGGCTGGGTGGCCCAATAGGGCGAACCCCGCCGGCCAGTCGGGTCAAACTGCTTGACATCCCAAGCAGTTGATTGGTACAATTAGTGCTTGAGACGTCGCAGTATGTCGACGCTCGTGAGGAGCCCACCATGCCCACAGACAGCGCAAAAGGCGCAGGGAAAAAAGCCGCAGCGGAGTCCACTGACGAGCCCACTGCCGAGTCGAACGTGCAACACGAGCTCTTAGCGGCGCTCAAGCGGTCCCAGGAGGCGACCATCAAAGTCGTCAGCGCTTGGTCCGAGAGCGTCAAGAAACTCGCACCCACGTTGCCCGATATGCCCAAACTGCCGCACCTCGACTCCCTCCCGACGCCGGGCGAGTTGTCCGATCAGTTCTTCGCCTTCGCGAAGGAGATGATGGTCGCCGAGCAGGACTTCGTCCAACGGCTCCTCGACGTGCTTCCGGGTCACGACAAGAAGGCGGACTAAGGGCCGCTCCATCAGGGGTTACCATGCTCCCAGGATTCGCTTGACATATCTAGCGATTGGGGTGTAAAGTGTGCGGGTGACCGAAACCTCGATCACACTGTGAGAATAGGACCCCCCATGGTTGCTACCAAGACCAAGCCCACGACGGAGATTCCCGAGATCGCCGTGAAGGTGAGCGAGCAGATGATCAGCGCGCTCAAGCAGTACCAGCAGTTCTCCCTCGACGCCGTCCAGACCTGGGCCAAAGTGGCCGCATCGTTCCCGGTCGCCGAGTTCCCCACCATTCCTGGTGCCCCCGAAGTCCCGAGCACCGAGGCCNNTTCCCAGGGCTCGCAGAGGGTATCAATTACGATGCAGGACACGGACGAGCCCACGAGCACCACTGAAGAAGACCGTCGTCGGATGCTGGGCGGATTCATCCGCACGCAGCGACAGTTCGCGAATCTGTCGCTGCGCCAGCTTTCGTCGATGACCGAGATCTCCAATCCCTACCTCAGTCAGGTGGAGCGCGGTCTCCACGAGCCGTCCATTCGCGTCCTCAAGTCCATCGCCGACGCGCTCAACGTCTCGGCGGAGATTCTCTTCGAGCAGGCCGGTCTCATCACTGGCACGGGAAAGCTCGGCGACGAGGCGACCGAAAGCGCCATTCGCGCTGATCAACGCCTCAGTGAAGCTCAACGATTGGCACTATTGGCGGTGTATCGCAGCTACGTGGAGGCCAACCGCGACGAGGAGTGAGCACCGCCTCATTCGTCGCGAATCGTTCCTCCATGTTCCAGCACGGCGCTCGCGTCGCCAATGATTCGCCGCGGCAGTTCAGAAGGAGTCTTTCGCGCACGAGCGCCGCTGATTCGATGTTCGGTACCACCGCGCTGCTTGACATGCCAAGCAGCGCGTCACTACGCTGTCGCAAGACGCCGAGTGGCATCGCCCAATAGGAAGTGCGCCATGGCCCAAGAGCACAGTGAGAGCGAGTCGGCTACCAGCGCCGGAACGTCGCTCGCGGGCCAACTCCTGAGCGCGCTCCAACTAACCCAAGACGTGACCTTGCAGTTCGTCAGCGCCTGGTTCGACGGGGCGAGCGAAGTCGTCTCCAAGTTGACCGAAATGGCTGTCGCCCCAATCCCGCGTGCGGTCCCCTCGGCGAGCGAACTGCTCACGTTCGTTCAACAACTTCACACCACGCAACAGGATTTTTTCAATGAACTGGTTGTGAAGGCCGATCCGGTCTCGTTCATCGGGTCGCTCAAGGCGGCCCAGGTCGCGCTGCTCGCAAAACCGGCCGACGTGGCCGCCGCGACCTCACGCCTGGCCATCGGCCTCGATGCGGCGGTGCGCGCGACGCTCGAGTGCGCGACGGGTGGCTCGCCCGCGGCCCCGGTGTCGCCGTCGATGGAGGACTCGCGCTTCGCTGATCCGGCCTATGAGAAGAATCCGATCTACTTCCTCTTGGAGCAGGAGTACCTGCTCAGTTGCCAGTACGTCAACGAACTCTTAGACGCCGCGAACCTGCGTGGTGAGAGTGACACCAAAGCGCGCTTCGCCGCGAAGTTCATCCTGGACGCCCTGGCACCCACCAATACCCTGCTCGGGAATCCCGCTGCGTTGCGAGAAGCCTTCACCACTGGTGGCGAGAGCCTGGTGCGCGGGGC
>PKZN01000029.1 GCA_003133075.1 Acidimicrobiaceae bacterium
TTCACGACCACGCATACGAAACAAAAGGAAGGACATCGCCACGAGGCCTAAGAACACGTGGATTCCGTGCAGGCCGGTAGTGATGAAAAAGATCGACCCGTAGGAGTTGGTGTACCAACGCGTCGTGAGGTGCGTCCACTCGTACGCCTGGTTCGAGACGAAGAGTGCGCCCATGATGATCGTCGCGATCACCCAGTTACGCGCGGCGCCGCGACGGCGGTGCTCAATGAGCCACACGGCGCGTTGCATGGTGAAGGACGACGCGACGAGGATGATCGTGAAGATGCCCGACTGCAGCACGTCGAGGTGGGTGCCCTTGGGCGGCCACGTCGCGAGGTGCGCGCGAATAGTAAATAATGCGGCGAAGAGTCCCGAGAAGAACATCAGCTCAGAACCGAGCCAAATCATCACGCCGATCGCCAACATCGGCGGTCGATCGTGAACAATCTTCTCTTGCTTCGCCAGGCTATTGGGGGAAACCGCCTGACTCACGCCTACATTTCTAGTAGAAATCGTGACCCCCTCGTGACGCCTCGGGAGATACGTCCTATCGAATTGTGTGAGGGAGTTCGCGACACGCGACGACGGCGAGTCTTCGTGTCGGGCGTGTTAACGCAACGTAGAGAGTGCGCAGTCCGCGAGGCGTCACACTGATCGAGTCCAGTGCCCCCCGATTGGCAATCTGACCAGGTTCGACGACGACGACGGCGTCGAACTCCAACCCGTTCGCACCCTCGGCGGCGAGGACCACTAAGTCGGCTCCGAGACCCTTCGACTCGTGGTCCCGCGGATCGACCGCGTCCAGTCCCCCACCACGCAACGTGGCGACAATTTCATCGACGCGTACGCCCGAAACAATCACCGCGACGCGTCCCGGCGCGACGGCGTCGATCTCTTCGCGCGTGAGTTCGATGAGTGCTGCGTCGAAGTCTTCGATGCTCACTTCTCGAACGATGGGCATCGTGCCGGCCCGACGAACGGGACGAGGTGGCTCGAGGTCCGGGGCCGCCTCGAGCAGCGTGGCCGCCGCGAAATCGAGCACCTCTTCGGGCGTGCGGTAACTCACCGTCAAGTCAACCCGCGAGGGCGTTCGACGCGGCGCGAGCACTTCTAACAGCGCTTCCCACGAGGCCGAACTCGACGCCGTGGTGGCTTGACCCATGTCGCCGACGATGGTCATCGAACCCGTCAGATCGCGGCGCTTGAGGACGCGAAGTTCCATCGGCGAGAGGTCTTGGGCCTCGTCGACGACGATGTGACCATACGTTACGAACTCCGCCTCGTCGAGTTCTTGAGACTGTGCGACGACGAGTCGTTGCGCCTCGCGCAGCGCCGCCGCTTTGTGATTGCCGGCGTAGGCGTCGAGGTCGACGCCGTCCAAGACATTGGTGTCGACGGGCTTGGGCAGTGGGCGCGGGCGACGACGTGGCCCCACCAACACGCGTGCTTCGTCGATCAACGCGGCGTCGGCCTTAGTCCAAGCGATCTCCTCACTCGAGGTGAATCGTGGTCGATAGAGCAACTGAATCTCGTCCTCGCTCAACAAGCCCTTCCCGGCGGCGCGCAGTAGCGCCGGCGCACCGAGGAGGTCGTGCAGCAGCTCTTGTCCCGTGAGGCGCGGCCAGATGCGCTGGAGGGCTTCTTTGAACTGCGGCGTCGCGCGAATCAGTTCAGCGAGTTCCCCCACCGCGCTCACCTCTTCGCTGGCGTCGTGGACGAAGCGGTCGCGGTACTCATTGGCGAGACGGGTCGCGAGTTCTCGCCCGACCGCGGAGCGGCGTTGGTTGTGGTTGCCGGGCCGGCGACGAGCGCGCTCGACGGCTTCTTCGGTGTAGCGGGCGCGCAGGGTAATAATGGCTCGGCCGACGGGGATCTCGACGTCCCTTCGCAGGGCGCGCTCTCGCGTGCGCAACGCGCGTGAGAGAACCCTCACCATGCGGATGTCGCCCTTCAGTTCGTCCACCTCTTCGAAGTCGACGGCGCGAATCTCAACGTTCGTTACGAGCCCCGCGATCGTCGAGAGGGTCACACCGGACTCACCGAGTGATGGCAGGACGTTCTCGATGTAGTTGAGAAAAAGTGGGTTAGGACCGACAACGAGCACGCCCTGTCGTTCGAGCGTGGCGCGGTGGGTGAACAAGAGGTAGGCCGCGCGGTGTAGTGCCACAGCGGTCTTACCGGTGCCCGGGCCACCTTGGACGAGGAGCACGCCGGGCAAGGGACTACGGATGATCTGGTCTTGTTCGCCCTGGATCGTCGCGATGATGTCGCCCATGCGGCCCGTTCTCGCCCGGCCGAGCGCCGCAAGGAGCGCACCCGGTCCGCCGAGGGCGAGGCCCCCTTCAACGAGCCCCTCCTCGGTCGCCGCGCGAACGGCGTCCTCGGGCAGGTCCAAGTTGCCGTCGGCGTCGGCGAAGTACTCGTCCTCGACACCGGTGACTTCGTTGGCGTGAATCGCCACGTGGCGACGACGAGAGAGTCCCAGAGACTCAACACCTGTTGCGCGATAGAACGCTTCGGCGACGGGTGCGCGCCAGTCGATCACTAAGGGGTTGAGCGCGTCGTCCGACACCGCCAGTCGCCCGACGTGGTAGGTGTCGCCGACGCCGTTGTCGTTCGCTTGGTAATCGATGCGCCCAAAGAAGAGTGCCTGGTCACCGATGGCAAGCTGGTCGAGTCGATGGAGCGCCGTACCCATGACGACGTCACGTTCGACAAGGTCGCCGGCGCCACGCATGTTCGCGACGGCCGCGCCGTCACGGAGCGAGCGGGCACCTTGGCGCATGTGATCGAGTGCGTCGAGGGCAAGGTTAAGAAATTCCTGCTCCTCGGCAATCTCGCGCTCGTGCGCCATTCACAGCCCCTTTTGAACTCTCGAAATCGAGAAGTTCAATCTTAATGGGCGGCGGCGATCTTCCGTTTTTTCGTTGCCATCATTGGACTTCGCCTCTCACGCCATCGCGTCATCGGCCCATCCGGCGAGATGACCGCCGCGGAAATTCGCGACGCGCCGGTCTGAAAAACCGCTCTGTGCGCCCTTGGGTTTAGAGACCTAGAGTGCTCGAAACTGGCCCGTCGGGCCGACGAGAACCGAGGTACGCAATGAAGATTAGTGGGGTGATGATCGGCACCGAGGACGCCCAGAAACTCGGGGAGTTCTACACCAAAGTGCTCGGCGAGCCGGGCTTCCGCGACGGCGAATGGTGGGGCTGGGAGAACGGCGGAGGGATCATGATTGGCAACCACAGCGAGGTGCACGGCGCAAGCGCACAGCCCCAACGCATCATGCTCTCCTTCGAGGTCGACGACGTCAAGGCGACCTTCGAGGCGATCACTGGTTTTGGCGCAACGGTGATCGCCGAGCCCTACCAGCCGGACGATGGAATGGACAACTGGTTGGCGACCTTCGCCGATCCCGACGGCAACTACTTCCAACTCATGTCACCGTGGGAGTACTAACGCCCGCAACGCCTCCACACGTCACGACTTACTTCCCGTAGAGGCAATTCGTCGCCCACCGGTAGATTGAGGGCTATCGAAAGCGTCGCAACCGAACCAGTCTTCTTGCGGGCCTGCCGCGGCGAACGGGTGGACCACGTGCCCGTCTGGTTCATGCGGCAAGCGGGACGTTCCCTCCCCGAGTACCGGGCGCTGCGTGGCACGAACTCGATTCTCGAGGCGATTGCTGACCCCGAGCTCGCCTGCGAAGTGACGATGCAGCCCGTTCGTCGCTACGGCGTGGACGCGGCGATCCTCTTCTCGGACATCGTGGTGCCCTATCACGCCATTGGTTTCGGCGTCGAGGTCGTACCTGGTCGAGGACCAGTTATCGACAGGCCGTTTTCTAGCGCCGCCGACCTCGAGCGTTTACCCGACCTCCACGAAGACGACGTTCGCTACGTCACGCGCACGATCGACCTCGTCGTCGAACAACTCGCATCGTCGCGCACGCCGCTGATCGGCTTCGCGGGCGCGCCGTTCACGGTCGCGAGCTATCTCGTCGAGGGTGGTCCCACCCGCGAGTTCGCGGTGATCAAGACCCTGATGCACCTCGAACCCGCGCTCTTTGACCAACTGCTTGATCGATTGATCGACATCACCGTCAGTTTCTTGCGTGCGCAGATCCGTCACGGCGTGCAGGCCGTGCAGCTCTTTGACTCCTGGGCCGGTTCGTTGTCGCGCGCGGAATACCAGCGCTTTGCGTTGCCCGCGACGAAACGCGTCCTCGAGGGGATCGCCGACTTGAACGTGCCGACCATTCTCTTTGGCGTCGGTACCGGTGAGTTGCTGTCGCTGATGAGTAGCGCGAACAGCACCGTCGTCGGCGTCGATTGGCACGTGGACCTCGACGAGGGCCGACGACGCGTCGGTGACAAGCCGGTGCAGGGCAATCTCGACCCCGCTCGCTGTCTCGGTGGCACGGCNNGGCCACGGCGTGCTGCCCCAAACCGATCCCGAGGTGCTCGCGGCGATCGTGCGCGTTGTCCACGATGAGGGAAAGGCGGGCGTGACGTGAAGACCGGCGTCCTGGTTATGGCCTACGGTACGCCGAGTACTCCCGAGGACGTCGAGGCGTACTACACCCGCATCCGACACGGTCGCGCGCCAACACCGGAGCTGTTGGCTGACCTTCAACGCCGGTACAACGCCATCGGTGGCACGTCGCCACTCGCCCAACGTANNGAATTCGACGTGCGCTTCGGCTCGAAGTACGAGCCGCCGCTGCTCGAAGCGGCCGCCGAGTCGTTCCGCGACGACGGCTTCACCCACGTGGTCGGGCTCGTACTCGCGCCACACTCGTCGTCGATGTCAACCGATCAGTACATGGACCGCGCACGTGCCGCCCTCGGCGGAGGCGTGGCGTTCACGCCCATTGGCGAGTGGTACGAGGCGCCGGGGTTCTTAGAGATCATCGCGGAGCGAGTGAACGAAGCGCTCGCGACGATTCCCGATTCGCGCCGTCCCACCACCGAGGTGCTCTTCAGCGCCCATTCGCTACCTCAGAAGATCCTGGAGAACGGTGATAACTACCCCGAACAACTGCGCGCGAGCGCGGAGCAGGCCGCCGCACTCGCGGGGGTGACGACCTTTGACGTGGCGTGGCAGAGCGCCGGTCGCACCGCGGATCCCTGGATTGGCCCCGACATCTTGGTGGTCTTGCGCGACAAGCGCGCCGGCGGTGTCACCGATCTCGTCTCGTGCCCGATTGGTTTTGTCTCTGACCACTTAGAGGTCCTCTTCGACGTCGACATCGAAGCCCAGGGTGTCGCCAAGGAGATCGGTCTCAACCTCGTGCGCACACGGTCACTCAACGATGACCCGGCGTTCATGGGTGTACTCGCCCACGTGGTGCGCGACGCGGCCGCCTAGGTGAGCCGCCCGTCCGTCGTCGTCGTCGGCGGGGGCATCAGCGCACTCGCGGCCGCGTGGGAACTCACCGGCGGGGTCGACGGACCGAACGACACCACGCCACGCGTCGAAGTGATCGAAGCGAGCGGTCGCTGGGGCGGGTCCCTCGCCACCACGACCTTCGCCGGTCGAACCATCGATCTCGGCGCCGACGGCTTCTTGGCCCGTCGACCCGAAGCCGTCACCCTCGTGGACGAACTCGGACTCCACGAAGAGCTCGAGGCGGTCAACGCGAGTGGTGCATCGATCTACCTCCACGGCGCCCTCTACGAACTACCGACCGGACTCGTCTTAGGTGTGCCCACCGACCTGGCGGCGACGCTGCACTTCGCGGGGCTGACGTGGCGCGCGCGCCTCGCCGCGCGGCGCGACGCGTATCTTCCCCGACGGCTCGAGGTCGGCGAGGACGCGACGATTGGCGACATCGTTCGAAGGAAGCTCGGTCGTGAACTGAGCTATCAGCTCATCGAGCCGATGATCGGGGGCATCCAGGCCGGACGCATCGACGAGCTCTCCGCAAAATCGGTGTTCCCGGCACTGCTCGACGCGGCCAAAAAGGGCGGTTCGTTGATGCGCGCCCTTCGCCACAGTGGTCCCGTCAATCCTGGTCCCGCCGGCGAAGTCGTCCCGAGCGCGCCAGCGTTTTACTCGCTGCGCCACGGCGTCGGCTCATTACCCGTCGAACTCGTCGCGCGACTCTCCGCCCGCGGCGTCGTGTTGCGCACTGACGTCAGCGTCACCGCACTGCGTCGTACGCCCGCGGGCGACTACCCCTGGGAAGTGGACACCGTCCACACGACGACCCCCGCCAACGCAATTGTGCTCGCCACCCCCGCACCCGTTGCGGGTGCGCTGCTCGCGAGCTTCGACGCAGCCCTCGATGAGTTGCGTCGCATCCCGAGCGCCTCTACGGCGATTGTCACCTTCGCGCTTGCGCGCGAGGAGATCACCTTGCTCGAAACTGGTACGGGAGTGCTGGTGCCGCTCGGCACGACGTGGTCGGGCGACGGTTCGATGATGGTGACCGCGATCACGCTGCTCGATCGCAAGTGGCCCCGTCACGTGCGCGACGAGGACGTTATCCTGCGCGCCCACGTGGGAAGAAGCGATGACACTCGCGCGAGCGAGATGGACGACGACGAGCTCGTGACGCGCGTACGAGCCGAACTGGCGGTGCTGCTTCCTCGTTTCGGTTCACCGAGCGCCACGCTCGTCCAGCGCTGGCCCCACGGGCTCCCCCAGTACCTCCTCGGTCACGAGGAACGCGTCGCACGCGCCCGCGCGGCGAGTGCGCGTCTCTCGGTCGCGCTCGCGGGCAACGCTTACGACGGCGTGGGAGTGCCGGCGAGCATCGGTTCGGGGCGACGAGCGGCGCGCGAGGTGCTCGCGTCACTCGCGATCTCCCCGCGCGTGACCTGACACCGCGATAGCGACCCCGGGGTGCCGCGGAACACTCGTTGACGGCGGTCGAATGGTATGAGTCTGATTCTGGACTTAATCCNNATCGGTACGATTTCGCGTCAGGCCGTCTACGACGCCCTGGGCGTCTTGGTGGAAAAGGGCGTGATTCGACGAATCCAGCCCGTCGGGTCGCCGGCTCGCTACGAAGACCGTGTGAACGACAACCACCACCACCTCATCTGTCGAATCTGTGCACGAGTCGTCGACGTCGATTGCGCGGTCGGCGCAGCGCCGTGTCTCGAAGCCGCCGACGACTTGGGTTTCGAGATCGACGAAGC
>PKZN01000116.1 GCA_003133075.1 Acidimicrobiaceae bacterium
GGCGCCAGGTGCGTCCAGGGATAGTACGTACCACCGAGGAACGTAATGGGCAGGATGATGAAACCGAACATGAGTCCGATGTTGCGCGGTTCGAAGGACGTGCCGAGAATGAGCCCGAGACCGGCCATGGTCACGCAGGCCAGCGGCACCAACGTCAGGATAATTAGCCAGTGCAGTGAGACGTCGGCCTTCACCCCCGCGGCGTGGACGACCGAGGCGATCGGAAAGACGATCGCCGCGGCGATGAGACCCTGGGCGGCGCCCGAGAGGACCTTCGAGATCGCCACGAGCCAGATCGGACACGGCGCCTGGACGCGGTCTTCGATCTCGCGCGTGAAGCCGAACTCCTGGGCCATGGTGAGGGCGATCGACTGCACGCCCTGGAACATGATGGTGATCCCGACGACCCCGGGCACCAGCACCGTCGCGAACGCAATGGACGCGGCGGTGCCACCACCACCCACGGCTTGACCGATCTTCGGGAACACGAAGAGGAACACGAAGCACAACAAGAAGGGCTGAATGAGGGTTCGTAACACGAACTCTCGGAACGTCTTGCGCAGTACCACGAGGTCACGAAGGATCAGCGCGCCGAGGGCGGTACGACTCGCTTCGAACACCGAGCGGGTGGGCGAGGTCACAATCGTGTCGGTCGTCATACCTCTCGCAACTCCTTGCCGGTGAGATTGATGAAGACCGTCTCGAGACTCGGCTCGGCGACCGCGAGGTCGATGATCTCGATGTTGATACCCTCGGCGACATTCACTACTCGCGGCACCAGGCGGTCGGCCCCTTCGACCTGGAGGGTCACCACGTTGTCGACGACCCGCGTCGCCATTACACCGCTGAGTTCGTCGCCGAGCGCTCGCGCGAGCCGCTCGCCGTCGCGCGCAACTTTGACGGTGACAATCGTGTCAGCCCCGGTGCTCTTTTTCAGATTGGCGGGCGTGTCGAGGGCGAGCACCTTGCCGTGGTCCATGATCGCCACTCGTGTGCACAGTTGGTCGGCCTCTTCCATGTAGTGCGTCGTTAGGACCACCGTTTGACCGGAGTGGTTGAGCTCTTGGAGCATCTCCCAGAGCGCCAAGCGGCTTTGGGGGTCGAGTCCCGCGGTGGGCTCATCTAAGAACAGCACCGCGGGGTTATGGAAGATCGCGCGGGCGACCATGAGACGCTGAGCCATACCACCGGAGAGTGCGTAGACCGACGCCTTCGCCCACTTCGAGAGCGAGAATCGCTCCAAAAGCTCATCGGAGCGGCGTCGCGACTCCTTCGCGCTGATGCCGAAGAGCCGACCATGGAAGTAGAGGTTCTCCCAGACGGTCAGTTGCCGGTCCAACGTGTTCTGCTGGGAGACGATGCCCGAGACTTGTTTGACGAGCGCGGGGTGTTTTCGTACGTCAATACCGGCGACGAAGGCGTTGCCGGATGTCGGTACCACGCGCGTCGTCAAGATGCCGGCGGTGGTGGTCTTGCCCGCGCCGTTGGGGCCGAGCAGACCGAAGATCTCGCCGTGGAGGACGTCGAGATTGAGTTGGTCGACGGCGGGGGCGTCCATGCCCGGGTATGACTTCGTCAGGTTCTCGGTGTGAATGACCTCGTCGTCGGTAAGCGTCATCGATCTTTCCGTGGGTGGATTGCCAGGCCAACCTTATTGCGCGATCGCGCCAATAGGTCACCGAAACGCCAGTACACGAGTCGCGGTTGACGTCGGTTCCTCGGCCCGGGACGACGTCATGACATATCTATAGGGTGTTCTCCAGTGACGCGAGGCAATCCGCTCGAGATGAAGCACACCCTCAAGACCGAGTGGACCCTCGGCGTGGTGGGTGGCGTCATCGCGGTGACGGCCCTCGGCCTCGGCCGGGCCTTCGGGAAGATCGAGCACTCCTCGCTCAATCAGAAGTTGATCAGTTGGGCCGCGGCGGTAGTACTGCTGATTGCGGGCGCCTTCGCCATCGTGCACCTCTCGAGGGCCACGGGGCGCTTCGTCACGCGTCAGTCCAACATCGGGGCCGGGGCGACCATTCGCCTCATCGCGAGCGGTGCGGGCTCGCTCATCTTGATCTTCCTGCTCCTGACGGTGCTGGACGTCTCGCTCGACCATCTCCTCATCGGCGCGGGGGTGGCCGGCATCATCCTCGGCGTCGCCGCGCAGCAGAGTCTGGGCAATATCTTTGCCGCGTTAGTGCTGCTGCTCGCGCGCCCCTTCGTCGTCGGCGACAACATTCGCATTCGCTCTGGGGTCACTGGCATCATCGATGTCAAAGTGCTCGGCATCGGCCTCACGTACGTGACGGTCCTCACGGAGGATGGCTACCTCAAGGTCCCCAACTCCGTCCTGCTTGGTGCGGGTATCGGACAGTTCATTCCCGGCGTGACACCGCCGGCTACGCCGCCGGTAGCCCCTGCCCCGCCACCACGGAGTGGCAGTTCGGCGCCGACGCCATCGGCAGCAGAACCGAACCCTGAGTCGACCGCACCGAACACCACTCTCTCGGGGTCGGACGAATCATCAATGTAGGGTGCTGTCGCACGTTTACCGCGAGGGAATCTTCGGTGAACGAAGAGAGTTCCTCAATAGCGCGACGATCTCCAGGGGAAGTCGCTTGACGTTGATATCGCAGTCATATAGGATGACTCCTAAATCGTAGTCAGCTCGATTGACTGCGATATCAGCGTCAGGAGCATCGGATGGCTTACCAGGGAAAGATCTCTAGTGCCGAATCACTGGGACGCGTTCTGCAACAAGCCCGTCTCCTCGCGGGGTTGAGTCAGCGCGAGCTCGCCCGACGGTTAGGAACGACCCAGAAGTACATCTGGGAACTCGAAGCGGGGAAACCTTCAATCATGATGGATCGACTCTTTGCGGCGATGCGAGAGACGGGGATGGAGTTGACCGCCACCGTGACACCACGAGGCAGCGATGGCTGACCTGATCGTTGAACTCTACGGAATTCGCGTCGGAACCCTCATTGGATCCTGGCGCACGTTTGATCTTCGAATTGACCCCGCCTTCGTCGATCGGTTCGGAATCGACAGCCCCATCATCTCCGTCGCGATCCCGCTTACTGCCGTGCCAGTGAGGGCGCGCAGAGAACGTCGTCAAAACTTTTTCAACGCGATGCTCCCCGAAGGCAGAATGCTCTCTCGCCTCGCTCAGGAAGCGGGCGTTGAGGCCTACGACGTCATAGGTTTGCTGCGGCGCTTCGGTCGGGACGTCGCGGGAGCAATACAGATATGGGACCACGACGTTCCCGGAGAACCGCGACGTCCTTCGCTGGTGCCGACCTCGAATGCGGATGTCGCCGAGTTACTTAAACATGTCCGGGAGAACCCTCTGGGAAATAAGTCTCCGGGTGGGAAGACCTCGCTACCCGGAGTACAGGACAAGATCGTGCTCGCCCGCACCGCAGAAGGTTGGAATCGTGTCGCCGATGGCTGGCCATCGACTCATATCCTCAAGCCGATTTCGCAGGACCATCCGACGATGATCTACGACGAGGAGTACGGCGCCCGCTTTGCCCGGGTCGTCGGTCTTTCGAGCTTCTCGACGTCGATGGAAGAGTTCGACGAAGTGACTGCCGTGGTCATCGAGCGCTACGACCGATCCCCGGACGCACCCGACGGCAGAATTCACCAGGAGGATTTCAGTCAGGTGCTCGGCGCGGCCGGTAGCGCTAAATATCAGAAGTACGGCGGAAAGGTGAGCCTCCTGCGCGTCGCGCAGGTGCTGCGGACTCTGAGCGACCAGGACTCACTCGAGCGGCTTTTTAAGCTCGTTGTGCTGTCAGTCGCGGTGGGGAACCTCGATCTCCACGCCAAAAACCTCTCTCTCTTGCACTTCATCGATGGGTCGATCACCCTCGCCCCCGCGTACGACGTTGTACCTCAGGCTCATCAAGACAACGACGGCGAGGTCGCGCTCGCGATCGGTGGCGAGTATCACCACGCGGCCATCACTCGCGACCATTTGGTGACCGAGGGGCTCGGGTGGGGACTCGCAACGGCTGCGGTCATCGCCGACGAGACTCTCGACACGGTCATCGAATTTGCGAGGGCCGAATCACCACATCAAGGTGCGCACCCGGACCTCCCGACCAACATCGAACGAGCCGCGTCGAACCTCCTGAGGGGGAAACCCGTCGGGAAGTGAGCACACCTGAAGCTCCGACGAGTATCCAACCCTCGGCGGTCAAGCTACGCCACGTTCGATGCACTCTTCGATTCAGCGTCAGTTCAACTTCCAACTTCGCGATGCGGTTATCAAATCGTCGAGATCTGAAGACCGTTGGGATGTGGAGAGCCCGCTCGGGGCTCGGGAACGATCGTGCGAGGCGCGCAATGACTCGAAGACGGGCGAGACAGGTGACACTCGAGGCGTACGCCGAACAGTGGCTCGCTCATCGTCACGACCTGGCGGTCCGAACGAGAGAACTCTACGAGTACCTCCTCAGCAGTCACATCTACCCCAGCCTGGGTAGTTCTCCTCTCCGGAGTCTCACGCCCTCCATGGTCCGAGGATGGCACGCCGAGTTAGCGCAGCGACACCCCAGTACCGCAGCGAAGGCGTACCGTCTGCTCTCGACGATGATGCGAACGGCGGTGACCGACGGCGTCGTGACAAGTTCTCCCTGCCGTGTGCGTGGTGCCGGTGTTGAGCACTCGTCCGAGCGCCCGGTGGCGACGGCGAGAGAGGTCGATGCTCTGGCTGAGGCGATGCCGGAAGATTTACGACTCGCCGTCCTCCTCGCGACGTGGTGTCAACTACGCCGCGGCGAGATCCTCGGTCTTCGGCGATGTGACGTCGACGAAGTTCACTCGATTATCAGAGTTGAGCAGAGCCGGACCATCGCCCGCGACGGAAGTTCAATCATCAAGCCTCCAAAAACCCGGGCCGGCCGAAGGTCGCTCGCAGTACCCGAGTCAGTCATGAACGTCGTTCTCTGGCATCTCGACCGATATACGGCAATGGCGTCAGAGTCGCTCCTCTTCAGTGCCCGCAACGGGCAGCCGCTCTCGGTGGGCGTGCTCCAACGAGCCTGGAACAACGCTCGAATGAGCGTGGGGCGTGCGGACTTGCACCTTCACGACCTGCGCCACACCGGCCTCACCTTCGCCGCCGCCACAGGTGCGACGACCGCAGAACTCATGCGTCGGGCGGGCCACGCTTCGACCGACGCCGCCCTGCGGTACCAACACGCCACCCAGGGGCGAGACCGCGTCTTGGCTACAGCGTTGGAAGAGTTGATGAAACCGAGTGGCTGACGTCGGGGCACGGCTGTCGGCCACAATTGATGGCTAGATTCCAATGAAGCCTGGAGAGGAATTGAAGCCGGAGTCTCGCGCTCATCACGAGATCCGTCAACAAGAATTGATTGACGCTCCCTATGGCGCATACGACAAATGCCCGCTTGACGTACCGGATGAATGGGGAAGTCTGGCGGCATTTCATATAGGCGAAACCGGTTGGTGACCCCGACGGGTCGCTTTGCCAGATGATATTGCCCTGCGAATTAATGCGTAGCAACTCGTAGCATTCGACGCTACATTTCAGAAATGACGAGAACAATCCCGCAAAGAGAATTACGAAACGACAACGCGCGTGTAATTGACGCGGTGGTCTCCGGAGAGCGCTTTGTCATTACTCGCAACGGTCTCGCCGTCGCCGAACTGGTGCCAGTCCAGACCAATCGTCCGAGCTTTGTGCGAAAGAGCGAACTACTCGCCATCGCGATGAGAGGGGCCCACATTGATCGCGACCAGTTTCGCGCCGATCTCGACGGCGCTATTGACCAAGGGCTCTAGTGTCTTCGGGTCTCCTTGACACGTCCGTCATCATTGACTGGGACAGTCGCGAAGTAGCTGATGCGCTGCCCGATGAATCGACGATTAGCTCGATCACCTTGGCCGAATTAACTGCAGGTCCGCGACTCGCATCAACCGGTGTGGAAAGCGCTCGTCGTCAATCTCGACTCCAAGAGGTTGAGGCCATGTTCAATCCAATACCGTTCGACGTCTACGCCGCACGCAGTTATGGCGCAATTGTCACCGCGGTGACGGATGTTGGGCACTCTCACCGTCTTCGAATCGCTGACTTACTTATCGCCGCTACGGCGCACGCCAATGGCCTCACGCTGTACACGCGCAATCCCGACGACTTTGTCGGCCTCGAGGATGTAATTGACATCATCAGCATCTGACGAATCTGGCCACACAAGCCAACTGATCCTTACCATTTGACGCCCTACAATCACTAGACTCACTGCGTCTTATAGGAAATTGCGGGCGTAGTTCAGCGGCAGAACATCAGCTTCCCAAGCTGAGAACGCGAGTTCGATTCTCGTCGCCCGCTCCAATTACTTTCATTGAAAGAGCAATGGTTTCAAGCGCTTTCTGTTAACCATGGTTGAGCACTGTGTCCCTATTACTTGCCCACGCTGCATTCTTCTTGCCCATACATTGCCCAAGCATCAGTGGGTACGTCGACCTAGTCTCGAGTTCACTAGTCGCATTCTCGTCTTATCAGCAACCGAGGGCATAGTTGATGGCCGTACAGACTCTACGCATGACTTCGTCGTCAACACGACCGAGTGGCCCCGTGAGAGAGTTCTGCAGAACGGTGTGGAGGCCGTCGCAATTGATGACCGAAGGTTGGTTGATGCCCGCGTCGTCGTGGTCGAAGTCGACTTCGGCCGCTAGGCCCCGTATCGATGTGGAAATCTCGGCGACGGTTGCGAGTGCCCTTACGTCGATTACTTCCGATCGAGTGAGCAACAAAACCGGTCGGTGCTTCTGGCCGACCTCAGCCAGCCAAATCTCGCCTCGCCTCACGGCTGACCCCACGCTTCGACTTCTGTCCAGAAGGCGTCAACGCTCTCGGGATGTTTCGCGTACGCCTCGCGGTCGGCCCTCTCAAGGGCAGCTCGAACGGCCTCGGTTACCCCTTGCCGGGCCGCAGCCGAGATGTTCACACCGAGTTCGCGAGCGCGCTGGGCGAGATCTTCATCCATCGTGAATGTCGTCCGTGCAGATGCCATACAAATATGCTATCAGATCGTGATATCATCTTTGATGCGTTGGAGCGACTTCAAATCGAGCAACACTCGATAGACCGACATTTCGTGCCACTTCTCACCGTCGCAGCACTGTCGCAACCGCGACCGTGGCAGCACATGACGCCCCTAGGACACGACGTCACCACGGGAGCGGACCGTCTTCGTTCGAAAACGTACCCGTCGGACCGTCGGCGCCAATCAGCGCCAGCCGAACGGGTTCATGGGCGGCCTGTTCGACGGTGCGCGTGCCCCGGAAGTAGTTGAGGTCTGTCGATGTGAAGCCCGGGCACGCGGCGTTGACCTTGATGCCAGCCGTTTCGAGCTCGGCGGCAAAGGCAACCGTGACGGCATTGGCCGCCGCCTTCGAGGCGGAGTAGGTGCCGAACATCGAGCGGTGCGGGTTCGTGCGGTCCGAATTCAGCGTGAGTGATCCGCCGGAGCTGGCAATATTGACGATGCGTGCCGCCGGCGATTCACGAAGGAGGGGCAGCATCGCTTGCGTGACGGCGATGACACCGAACACATTCGTCTCGAAGACCGCGTGCACCTCGACGAGCGACGCGACGCTGAGACGGCCAGCCTCCACGACCTCCTCAAGCGACCTGCCCGGCGTATCCGCGTGCGAGATGCCCGCGTTGTTCACGAGCACGTCGAGACGGCCAAACTCATTGCGGATGCGCTCCGCCGCGGCAGCGATGGAGGCCGGATCGGTGACGTCGAGCTGGACGGCGCGAGCGTCGTCTCCGACGCTCTTTGCCGCAGTCTCCCCAGCTTCGAAGTCGCGCGACCCGACAAGCACGGTGAGGCCGTGCGCCGACAGATCCTTCGCAATCTGAAGACCAATTCCTTTGTTGGCTCCGGTGACCAGAGCGACAGGCTTGTCCTGCATAGTGAACTCCTTCGTGGTTTTGTAGACGGATAGGTTGTCCACTTCACATTAGTGGAGATCGGATAGGCTGTCCACTTAGAACCACCAATGACCCCTGACCAACTTCCTTCACCCTCGAGGCGGGCCGACGCCGAGCGTAATCGCGCGATGATTCTCGAGGCCGCGCGCTCCGCGTTCGCCGATCCGCAGACTGAGGTGTCGATGGCGGAGATCTCACGGCGCGCCGGTGTCGGTATGGCGACTCTTTACCGCAACTTCCCTGGCCGACGCGAACTCCTCGAGGCTCTGTACATCGACGAAGTCGATGCTGTGTGCGATGCCGCGAAGACCGTGGAGGCAGAGACGCCCGGAGCTGCGTTTGAAGCGTGGCTTCATCGCTTCTTCTTCTTCATCACGAGCAAACATCCGGTTGGCATCGAATTGCTCAAGCATTCAGGGGGAACCGCCCCCGTCATGGGAGAGAGTCGCGGCCGCGTCACGGTGGCCGGTCGACCGCTTCTCCACGCCGCGCAGCGCACCCATGAGGTTCGAAAGGATCTCACGCTCGAGCAGATCCTCGACTTGGTCGTTGGCATCGCCTCAATTCACGGCGAGTCCGACTACCTCGAACCAATCCTGCAGGCAGCACTCGACGGTCTTCGCTCCCCCAAGGGATAGAGAGCCCGTGTTGGGAGTCGGAGAAACCTGCTCTACCGCGTCATCTCGACGGTCATGTTCGCGAGAAGTGCCGATTGAGAGTTGAAGTTTCTTCGCTGGACAGGCCGACCGTTGAGGGGCTCCGGCGTAAATGACTATCCGGAGAAACTCAGAACATATGAATGTCCAACAATTGTCCAAATTCGAGCATTTCTCGCCTAGCGTGTGCACATGTCCACGGCGACGAAAAAGGGGACCGAGTGGGCCAAGGGTGCCATTGCGCTCGCCGTCGCTGGGTACGGCATCGTGATCAAGTATCTCCGGAATAAGCACAAATCAGACGCAAAGAATGCTGCACCGAGAGCGAGCGCGCACCTTCGTCAATATGCCGCGACCCTTGGGGACGACCCAGAGTTCAAAACCTGGGCATCGAATACACGCGAGGCCGCAGCGAAGGGTCTTGCCCCAGACCAAAGAGTCGAGAAAGAAGAGCTGCTTCAGTTAAAAGCACTTCGGAAGTCTTCATAGGCCGTTGAGTAACCCTTCGGGGTCGTGGCATTTTTCGAAGCCACACCTCTCCACCGCTGTCGACGATTGGTACGACCGTGAGCATCCCTCACAGGAGAAGATGGATGCGTTTTATGACTGGTGTCTCGCAACAGTTGACGTTGGCCCGGTGCACGGCGACACCATTTCGATTCTTGACGATGACACCTTTGTCACCTACGTCCCAATTGCCGACGTCATCGTGACCTACCTTGCGGTCCTCCAAGACCGGAGCGTTTTCATTCGTTCGATCGAAGGGTTGGCGCAGTGACGAGCGCGAGCAGCACAAGAATGGCTGAC
>PKZN01000122.1:0-19886 GCA_003133075.1 Acidimicrobiaceae bacterium
TCCGTCCTGGTCAACGGGGCATCCGGAGGTGTTGGGTCCTTCGCGGTACAGATCGCAGCGTCCCTCGGTGCCGAGGTGACTGGCGTGTGCAGCACGAGGAATGTTGAACTCGTGAAGTCGATCGGCGCCACCGACGTCATCGATTACTCTCGTGACGACTTCACTCAACAGTCCCGGCGATTTGACGTGGTCATCGATACGATCGGAAACCGCTCGCTCGGCGACCTTCGTCGCGCACTCACGCCGCGGGGGACCCTCGTCATCGCGGGAGGGGGCAGCGGAAAGTGGTTTCGGCCGATAGCGCTGTTATTGAAAGCAATCGTCGTCGCGCCCTTCGTCCGCCAGCAGATTCGTGGCTTCATGGCCATAGTGACGACGGAGAACCTCGAGACGCTCTCCACGCTCGCGACCTCGGGTGACGTCGTTCCCCTCATTGATCGGACGTACTCGCTGAGCGATGCGCCAAGGGCGCTCGGGTACGTCGAAGAAGGTCACGCCAGAGGGAAGGTCATCATCACCGTGTGAGGATTGTGGGCGACTCGGCGCACTTGTTCCAGGTCCCGGACGGCCCGAATTTGCAAAGTTCGATTCAGCGACGGAGATTGCGGCTCGACTGGAGAGATCGTTACTGAATTGTCCGCTGTCGCGTCTTGACCCACCCATCGAAGCCCGTGCTCACTCTTCGATCTGACGATCCTTGACACGTTTGCAACGTAGTACCGGCATACTCGCATCCGCGTCAATGAAATCAAAACTTTATCTGAGTCCGATTCAAGCGTAAGGGCGGAGCCTCCGTGCAGAGCCGTCGCGCAGAGGGCGCCGAGTACCGTACGCGCTACGTGGCTATCTTGTGAACTTGACCAGAGTGGGGGCTACAGAGTGCGACGATTTCAGAGCATCAAGATGTTTGCACGGCTCTGTATCAGCTCTGTGCTCGTCGCTGGCTCCGTGACTCTCATTTCACTGTTCCAGTCATCAGACGCTTCTGCCACCTCCTCGACCCCCATTTGCTCCACCACTCAATTGTCCGTGGGGGTAGAAACAGGTACCGGCGCCTACTCCGCCGCTGGAAATCACGGTGTTGCCTTCGCTCTCATCAATATCGGTCATGCCGCATGCAGTTTGGAGGGTTATCCCAAGCTTGAATTTTATCCCTCGATCTATAAACGCGAGATCATCAAAACCACTGATAACGGAGGGGGACAGATCTTCGCAGCCGTGAAGCCCCGTCGGGTCATTATCGGCCCCGGTGCCACCGCCTCGTACGGGATTAACTATGGCGACGCGTACAATCAAGGAGATCCCAGTGCAGGTCCGTGCATGACACAGAGCGTCACTGCCTCGTTCCCTGTGCGCGTCCATCCGTACTCGGTGCCGTTCACGGTACCGCTAGAACTGAACTTCTGTTTCGCGAACTTCCATATTGGCGTGACGTCAATCCAGGCAGGACCACTCCCAAGAACTAATTAGTCCGATCCAGCCGCCAATGCAAGGTTGCAGAACTGTTGCGTCGGGTCTCCGACACTGGCTCGATAGCTAGACGAAATGCTGTCGAGAGTCCTAAACGAAGCGCGCCCGTCGACTAGTTCAGAGTGAATTTTCGAACCTTTCGATGAAACGGCGTTGATCGTCTGTCTCAACCGCTCTTACGTCATAGTGTGATCGAACCCATTCCACTGCTTCGTCGGCTTGAATGCCGGCACAGACAGCAAGACAACTGAGGACGGTTCCCGTCCTTCCCAGCCCGCCATAGCAAGCTATCTCGACGAGCTCACCGGCTTTGGCTCGCGCGTGGATGTTCGCGATGACTTCGAAAATATCCGCCTCATCCTTCGGAAGTCCGAAATCGGGCCAAGCAATCACCCGAACGGGCCAGGTGACATCTGGATCGGTCTGCCACCTCGCATCAAGATAGACCGCGAAGTCGGGATGGCGAGGTCGTTCCGAGGAGATCAATCCGATACGACCCAGGGCGAGGACGAGCGTGTTGTCCGGCAGAGTTACAAGCACGTCCGCATTCTTACTCTCAGCCCACGACAAATTGGCAACAGTCTCGCGCCCCTTGTGGTGCTTGCACGACCCTTACAACAACCGAAGTCGCCAGTGCTTGGTTGTAGATCTGTTGCTTCGGGTCTCCGACACCACCGTCTCCGACACCACCGTCTCCGACACCACAGGTTTGATACCAGGATGCAGTCCAACCTCATCAAGCGTCACGAGAATGGGTAGCGCTCCCACTACCTGAACTGTCAATCGGTCAGGGAAACTCTTGACCGCATCGACGAGATCCTCGCCCAGGACTCTTTGTTCTGTGACAGAGGCGCGCTTCCAGATCTCGTTAAAGTCGAGCCGGGCGATGACTTCCGTAACCTCGTCAAACCGCGCAGCAGCCTCATCACGGCGGCGTTGCTCGCGTTCGGCATTGCTGATCTCACTCTTTAAGGCGTCGATCTGAGCTGTCAGTTGCTGACGTTCGACGGCATAGGCATCGATGTCAATCTTGTCGGTGTAATAGAGATCGAGCAGCTTTCGCTCCTTACTCCGAATTGATGTGCCGACAGAGGCGGCGAGGGTCCCGCCGACGGCTCTACGTGATGGTGTGCGCTCAACTGATGACGGATGGCTGGTTGAAGGGCGACATCGTTTGCTAGCACTCGTAGACCGAGGATCGTGGCGCGATGAAGCCTGTTGGCGGAGCGTCCGGGTTAGTCACAGCCTTTGCCGCGATGGCGACACCCGTAGATCGCTTGGCTGCGCTTGTTCTGGTGCACGCCCGTACGTTGGTTGTAGAAGCGTTCCGACGCTGACAACTCCAGTGACAAGCAGTCAAGGTGATCCTTCGTCGGGTATGTCCATCTGGAGCACTGACATGCCGCGCAGATCGAGCCATACGCGATTGCGATTTTGCATCACGCGAAGGACGACGGCGTCGCACGACGAACATCGCAAGATGACGCCGGGGGCGTGTACGTAGGCGTCGAGTTCGCCCAACGGACGAACGGTACCGCAGTGCGCGCAGTGCGTGGCGGCGACCGTCATCTCGGGGTAAAAAATCGAAGCCAGAATGCCCGCTGCGACGTTCCCGTCTAGTGGCGCTGAGTCCATGTCAACCTCCATTCGTGGGACCGAAGCGTTCGGTCTTCACGTTTCGCGGCGCTACACCAAGCGCCACGAGCGCGTTCGCCACGGACTCGACGAACGGCGTCGGCCCGCAGACGAAGCAGAGCAAGTCCTCAGGGGCAGGGCTCGTCAGCTCGGATAGCAGATTGTGGTCGATGCGACCTCTGCGTCCCGACCAAGAGGAGGAAGTCTCTCTCGTCAACGTGATGTTTACGTCTCGATGGTCGCTCTGTAGCATCGTCTGCTCCTCGCGATAGAGAAGGTCCTGCTCGGTTCGAGCCGAGTAGATCAAGCGCATGTGCGTCACCGCATTGAGATCGGCGTGGTAACGGAAGATCGACATCAGCGGAACCACGCCGGAGCCGCCCCCGAGGAGGAGGACCGGGCGCGTCTCGGTCTTCTCCCAGACGAAGTACCCGCCGATCGGTCCGCGGATCTCGAACTGATCGCCGACCGCGAGGCCGGTGAGATAGGGCGAGACCTCACCGTCGTCGAGTCGTACAATAGACAGCTCCACCCCGTCAGAGCGGGGTGACGAGGCGATGGAATAACTGCGTTCGGCCGAGTACCCGTCCTCTGCGGTCAAGCGAACGTCGACGTGCTGGCCCGCTTTATGACCGGGCCACTCGGGGACGTCCAACCACAGACTTACGGCATCGGGCGTCTCGGCGATGGTCTTGGTCACGCTCGACACGAGCCAGCGCAGCACGCCTCAGTCTCCTTGATAGCGCTGTTCGCGCCATGGGTCTCCGTAGTTGTTGTATCCGAGCGACTCCCAGAAACCCGGTTGGTCGTGATCGAGCAGCTTGAGACCCCGTACCCATTTCGCGCTCTTCCAGAAATACAAGTGAGGAACAAGTAGCCGGGCCGGCCCACCATGCTCGGGGGCGAGATCCTGACCGTCGAACTGAAAGGCGACCCAGGCCTTCCCGCCTCGCAAGTCTGCGATGGGAAAGTTCGTCGTGTAGTCCGGCTCGGCGAACGCGAGGACGTACTCCGCATCACTTTCGATTCCGGTGAGGAGCACGTCGAGCGATACGCCGGTCCACCTCGTTCCCAACTTCGTCCACTTCGTCACGCAACTGATGTCGACGATGGTGTCCTCGCGGGGGAGGGCCTGAAACTCGTCCCACGTCCAGTGCGCAAGTTGCGCGCCGGATTGGTCAACGATCTTGAAGTCCCAGGTATCGAGCGGCACGCGTGGCGTTTGACCGGCCGTCAGCACTGGAAAGTCGTTAGTCAAGTACTGTCCAGGCGGTATGAGCCCCGCGTCGGACTGGCGCGGACGCCCGTGAAAGCCGCGGCTTATAAATGCCAACTCCCCTCCTAACGAGAAGTGCAAACACATTTCTAGCGCGCCTTCGAAGGCGACGCCATCGGTCTCCCCAGCCATTTCATGTGAGAGACTGAGCGTATCTAGTGAGGGGGAGAACTCTGTGGGGAACACTATTAAACGAAGTGGCGTCGTCGCGGCGGCACTCACCATCGCTGCTGCGTTCATTCCCGCCATGGCCACGTCGGCCGTGGCGATTTCTGCGCCCCATCAGCCGACGTCCGTCTTCGTGCGCGCGCCCCAATCCACCAAGACACCTACCAAGTGCACCATCGAGGTCTTTAGTCGGGTCATCAAGCCGCTCCTAGATGGAAGCTCGTATACAGTCAACTCAGTTGCGTGTTCGGGAGATTGGGCCGACGTGATCTTCACGTCCGAAGGGACCAAGCAGGTCGACGTGGCGGAGTACAACAAGCCCCTCGGGGTGTGGGTTCCGGACAACACCACCGAAGTGTGCTCGAAGCACATGGTTCCGAAAGCCCTCAAGATCAAGGCGTGCTCCGGCACAATCTCTCAGGCGCAGTAACTTTTCACACGTGTGGGGTGAGCGTTCGCTGCAGCTGCCGAGTTGCGGAGTCGAGCGAGGTCCTTGCAGCGTTTCGCCTGGACGTCGGGGGGAACTCCGCCTGGTCCTCCGTCGAGACCCTCACGTACGCGATCGTCGTCATCGTCACCTCCTCGGCTCTTGGTTCCAAAAAGATCCGCAAGCCAGCAGTCAGTTGGTAACCAGCGCAAATGAGACCTGCCAGAGGCGCTTTGCGATCTCAGTGTCAAGCGCCCATTCTTTAACACCGTGAGGATTCTGGGCGAGATCGGCGTCATTCGGTACGGTGTAGGCCTCACGACAATCGTCGAGGTAGTGACCCCCCGTATCTGCGAATTCGGGCGCCACTGCAGCGACGAGACTCGTGGCGGCGCCTTGCTCGACGGTCTTGTATTTGAAGAGTCCCGCGGCCTCCGCCGCTTCCAGCGAAGCTTTCTGCGTGGCAGAGAAGTTACGCTGCAGACCTGTAGCAATACCGCCAGGATTTACGGTGTTCGTGACGATGCGGTCAGGTTGCCACCGGCGAGTGGCTTCAACGGAGAAAAGAGAGTTGGCTGTCTTAGATTGCGCATACGCAATTTGGGGGTCATAGGCCCGACGTTCGAACTGTAGGTCATCAAAATCGACGCCAGCACGCATGTGAGCCGTGGAGCTGAGTGAGACGATCCTCGCTCCTCCGCGCTCCGTTGCTCCGCTCGCCAGCGCGTCATGCAAACCGATGGCGAGGCGAAAGTGGCCAAGGTGGTTCGTTGCGAACTGCAATTCCCAACCTTCGACTGTGCGTTCGAGGCCGCTCGTGACGATGCCGGCATTGTTGATCAAGAGATGTAGCGGGCCGTCCCACGCATCGATGAAGTCGGCGACAGATCGCCTGTCTGCAAGGTCAAGTTGAACCACCTGAGGCCTTGGTGCACCAGTCGAACGCCCGATTTCCTCTGCAACTGTGTTGCCCGCATCCGTATTTCGAACCGCAAGCGTCACTTCGGCGCCGGCCGCTGTCAGCACGCGAGCGGTCTCGACACCTAGCCCGGAGGAGGCTCCGGTGACGATGGCGCGCACACCACTTAGGTCCGTACCACGCACCACATCATCCGCGGTACTGTCGGCGTTAAATGGGGTCGTGATAAGGGCACGGGACGTCATCGTTTGATGACCTTGGGGGTCTTCGCCCTGATGAAGAGGCAGCCTTCAATCGCGTCATCGGCGTACACGTAAACCACGAGGTTCTCCGTTCCGATCAGTTTCCAAGACGGGACAGCAAGAGAAATTTCTCGTGACCGAGATCCAGGTTCACATGAGTTTAAATGTGATGGCCTGCCCCCGAGCAAAGGAGGGCGCGAGATGCTGACACCCGCGCCAGGTCCGTACACAACTCATGGTGGGATCGGACAGTGAATGATTCGCGCGTCGACAGCGGGAATCGACGTAACGCTTTCGACTGGCCCCGCCAAGCACTCTCCGTTATTCCCAGTCAGACAAACGCCAGTCGGGGATTGTTGACTTCGGCTGTCCAACACAAAGTTGTCTTAACTCGCTGGCCGCCAGTGTGAGGTGGCGTTCCTGTCACGTTCCGTTTCCGACACCAACAGTCGATTATGACTCATCCGGGTGCAGTTTTCTCATAGACAACAACTTGGCTTTCACTCTGGGAGTCGAAAATCTGTTTCTGCCATCCCGCCCAACGATGAACCAATCGCATGCCAGCCACTCGAGCCATCAAGTCGAGCTCGGATGGCCACACGTAACGGAACTGACCTCTGTCGCGAAGCAGATGTCCGTTGATCTCGCGCCAGTGGTGAGAGGACATCAGCTGTTTGATCGGGTCGTCGAGTGTATCGATTCCAACATGATGGTCATCCATAACGAAGACTTGCCCAAACTGAGGCGCCCGGTCTTGCTTGTGAACGCCCACTTCGACCACGAAGTACCCTCCAACTTCCAGATGGGCAGCAGCATTCTCGAATACTTCAACCTGTCCCTCCTGGGTGGTCACGTTCATAATCGAGTTCCAGACTAGATAGACCAACTTGAAGGTCCCCGAGACTCGCGTGTTCCTCATGTCGCCGATTGCAACCTGAATGGAATCGGCGCCAGGTTTAGCTCGTAGTTGATCCACCATATGGGGAGATAGTTCGATCCCCGAGACGAGTAGTCCTCGAGCAGCGAGTTCTAGAGCGACGCGCCCAGTCCCCACGGCAAATTCGAGTGCTGGCCCACCCCGGGACATCTCAACGAGAAAGTCCACCGTTGGCCCTAGTACCTCAGGGTCGAACATCTCGGCGGAGGTGGCGTCGTATTCTGCCGCAGCGTCTTTTCCCCACACTTCTGAACTCATGACTTTGTTCTAGTCCGTGTGGCTGATCCATCAGCCATGGAATGGCGTCATAACGACAAGCGAACGTCGTGGGGCATCAGAACTTGGTAGCAATTCTGTCGCCGTCAGGTCTCCGACACGATGTTGTACGAAGTGAATGGTAAAGATGTACAATCTTTCCATGAGCAAAATCTCGGTGAGCAAGGCACGTGAACGGCTCTCTGAAGTCGTGGAGATGTCCCATTCAGAACCGGTGGTCCTCGAACTCTATGGGCGTCGAGCCGCGGTGGTTGTGAGTCCCGACCACTATGACGAGATGCTGGCTGCGTTTGAAGAGTCACAAGACGTACTCGCGTTCGACGCGTCACTGGTCGACGTAGGGGACAACATCCCCTGGGAGCAGGTGAAGATCGATCTCGGCTGGTCGTGAGCGAGTACCGAATTGAATTCAGACCTGCGGCCCTGCGTGAGCTACGAAAAATCGACCGCTCGGTTCAACCCCGGATCCAAGGTGCGATTGCGCTCGTCGCTCGAGATCCCCGCCCGCCGGCGTCACGCCCACTGCGTGGACGCCCCGGTTACCGACTTCGAGTCGGTGATTACCGAATCATTTACACAATTGTCGACGGAGTGCTCCTCATCGTGGTCGTCACACTTGGTCATCAACGACACGTCTATTAGTAATCAAGCATTCGGAGTCGTGGGACGGTCACCCCTCCAAGTGCAACCGCCAGTGGGTGGTAGCAAACCTGGGGTGCGGGACCTCCGACACCAACGACTTCCGAGTGTTCGACTGACATACTTGTCGGCATGAGCGATCAAATCGACTGCGTCTTTTGTCGCATCGTGAGTGGAACGGAGCCTGCCCATATCGTCTACGAGGACGCGGACTCGATCGCATTCTTTCCGTTGGCACCGGCAGTAGCTGGGCACACCTTGGTCGTCCCTCGTATCCACGCGCGAACGCTTCTGGACATCGATGCCTCGAGTGCGGGAGCGCTAATGGTCGCGGCGATTCACGTAGCACGAATGCTTGACCGCGCGCTACATCCTGAAGGAATGACGATGTTCCAGACGAACGAGCACGCCGGATGGCAGTCCGTCTTTCACGTGCACATTCACCTCGTGCCCAGATGGGAAGGCGACAACCTTGTTCTGCCTTGGAGAATAGAGCAACCCGATGGACGCGATCTCGAACCACTCAGGCTGAGGATTATTTCCACTGGCGACGCGTGAGCAGCATCTGGCCTACCCGTCGAGACGCCAATGCTTGGATGCAAACCTGTTGGGTCGGAACTGCGACACCAACAATCTCCAGACAGGTGCAACTGAGCGAACAATGAGCGTTGTGGGCAGAACTCGTAGTTAGCGACGCCGGCGATAGTGAAGGACGACGACTCCGTTTGTCCCGGGATGACAAGATACGAGTTCAAGCGGTTTGAATTCTCCAACATCGTCGGGTTCGAGCATCCGTGTTCCCCTGCTCAGCAGCATTGGAAATACAGTGATACGGAATTCGTCAATGAGGTCGTGGTGTAATAGGGTCCGGTGAATACCCCCGCGACCAGTCACAATCATGTAACCGTCACCTTCAGTCTTCATTTTCTCTACCTCGGTGACGAGATCGCCCCGGTTGATTGTCGAGCGCTCCCAGTCCGCCGACGCGAGGGTCTGGGAGAAGACAACTTTGTCGGTGGCGGCGTAGATAGGCGCGAAGGGATGGTCGGTCGCGGTCTTGCCTTGGAAATGTGACGCAAATTCCTCGTAGAGGACGCGACCCATGATGTACAACTCGGCGCCTCCCAGGAATTCGAGAATATTTCGCTCCTCGTCTTCGTCCTCGGCGAGGTCGTTGATGAAGCGAAACTCTTCGGCGCCGTCCTTCATAGAAGTTGCGTTCACCGAGTACACGTAGGTCATCGAGATCAAAGTCCGCACGCTCGCTCCAGGTGTGTTAGCAACAGCCGGGATTCCTACTGCCCCGGTTTCCTAATCATTCAACCACGAGTGTTTATGCGTTCGCTGGGCGAAAACTTGATCCGGCGACGGTAATGTCGATTTCTCGCGCAAGCGACGTAAGGAGCGAAGCCGTTGTCCAAGCTCGGCTCGACGCCAAGGACGATCAACTTTGGGTCCAACCATCTCCTCTCTGTGTTCACCGAGGTGAGCAACGGCCGTGATCTTTTCGTCCTCCTGGCCGAACCTGACAACGCCGAGCAGCTTCGTGAGTACAACGGGACGACCGGGTCATTAGTTCACCAGAAGAAGTTCTACGGCGCAGCGTCACTTGTTGCGACCTCCACGTATCTTTGGGCGATTTCCGTGGCGAACGCCGTCGTGCTCACCAAGATGCGCACCAGCGACCTAGCCACCGTGCTCGAGTTGAAGGAGAATGGTCGCCACGCTTGGTGATCGACGAGACGTCTATGAGTAATTCAGCATTCGGAATGGTGACAACCGCACCACTCCGTTCAAAGTCGCTAGGGCAACGTGGTATTCCTGTCACGTCGGGTCTTCGACGCTGAGAGCCGGGGAAACTATTCGGTGCTCGTTTCGACCGGAACGTGACCATCAGGCGCACGCATTCGCGTAACGCTCGGAACCAAGAGAGTCACTCCAATGAACAGTCCGAGCAAGACTGCCGCGCCGATCATGGTCGTTTTCATTCCGCACGCCTCCTGAATGGGCCCGACAACTGCCATTCCGATTGGCAAAAATACAAGCGACCCGAACCAGTCGTAAGCACTGACGCGCGACAAGACCTCGGAAGGAATTTCGCGCTGCATGGTCGTCGTCCAAAGGGTCCCGAAGATCGTCAACCCAATACCCGCAATGAAGCAACCGACCCCGATCACGAGCGTCGGCGCTCGCAGGGCGAGGGCGACGAGAGGATAGATCCATGACAACGGGGCGACTGTGGCAGTCAACAGCGGTCTCCTTGGATTCCATCGCAGCATCACCACTCCGCCCAGCACCGCGCCCGCACCTTCAAGCGCGAGAATCAGACCCCACGCCGGCGCTCCTCCTAACGACTGCTTTGCAATCACTGGTCCAAGAACGAACAGGGGAGCGAAGATCAACACGTTCACGCAAGAGAATTCGAGGACGATAACCCATAGCCATGTTCGTGACCAAAACTCAGTCCAACCCTGTTGCAGTTGCGCTAGGAACGTCTCGACCGATTCACTGCGGACCCACTCTATTGAGATCAGATAGAGACTAAGGACGCTGACGGCGTACGTGATGCCATCGGCAAGCACCGCCCAGCCGGGACTCGACACGGCAATGATGATTCCCGCGAGGGCGGGTCCAATAATCCCAGCCACTGATCCCGACAAACTGTTGAGCGCGTTTGCTTGCAACAACCTTCCACTTGACACGACCTGCGGGACGAGGCCAGTCAGCGCCGGATTGAAGAACGCTGAACCAACTCCCACCACCGCCGCAAGTGCCATAAAGCCCCACAGAGGGGGAGGCGCCATGAATATCCAGACGCCCAAGCCGATCTCTGCCGTCGTGCGCAGAAGATCAGAACTCAACATGACGACTCGGCGGCTGAAGCGATCAGCGATGACGCCACCGACGAGGAGAAGAACAACCAGGGGTGTCAGCCCAGCGGCTGACACCAGTCCGAGGTCACTGGCCGTACCGTGTTGGAGTACTGCAAATGCGATGGCGACGGGCGCCATCCCACTTCCAATCTGTGACGTCGTTTGACCAACAAAGAAAAGGAGGAAATTACGTTCGCTGAGCGCGCCCACCCACTCATTCATTTTCACTCGTCGATCGTATTCCGGACGATGGGGCTGAAAGAGAAAACGCGCGTAACGATCAGCGCCGCGTTACTGACAAAGCAATTGACGTCGGTGCGGGATCGATAGGTTCGACTCACGCAACAGTGGCCGCCACTCAGTCGAGCCGCCAGCGGGAGATTACCGGGCGCGTCGGGTCTCGAACACCAACGAGGTGTGAGCCGACGAGCTTGCACTATGTTCTCTCTTATTCGAAAACGATGACTTGAACCACGAGAATCGAGTTCAGATGGCGATGTCGACGACGGATCCGCAGCCCGAAGAGTCCGTCGAAGATGACCATCAGGAGATTCGCAGCCTACGAAAGTGGTCAATCGTGAGTGTGGCAGTCCTGCTCGTGATTCTCATCAGTGGCGGCGTACTTGCGAGCCACTATCAACCAATCGTGACGTCCTGGGGTTTCGGAGTCGGTCATCCGGAGGGAGCACATCAAGAAGAAGAGACCCTCGAAATCGGACTCCGGAATACTGGCCCAGTTGGAATAACGGTCGTGGCACTCAACGGAGGGGATCACTTCGACGGATCGAGCTCGCAGCTACGTCTATCTCCAACAAAAGTCTGCCCACTGTTCACGCCGCAAAAAGGTGGATGCCCACAGAACAGGAAGACCGGACTCTTGGTGGGCAAGCAATTTCACCCATTCAGCCTTTCGACCGACAACACCCGGCCGGTGCTACTGCAATATCGATACCCATGCGTTTCTGCCAACTCTGCGGGAACGCTTCCAGCCACGCTCACCTTGCCGGTGACGTATCGTTTCCTCTGGTTTACCCACACACTCCTGCTAACAGAATCAGCGAGCGATTCTGCTACCTGTTCACCGAACTAGGGGTTCGACGTCGGACCGTCAAGCGACTCAAGGCTCAATTGGCCAAGCCTCCGACACCACAGTGATCTCGCTGAATCCGATTTCATGTAGAGCGCTGGTTACAAAACCAGGCGAACTGATAGCTCTGAGCACCTCGAATCGTGTCGAGAGGCGACGCAGTGTGTCCGGTCGATGATATGAAGAGGTATGAGGAAAACCTCATTGACGCTGTCCCTCGGGGTTGCCGTCCTTGGCACGCTCGTGCTCACGGTGCTGCGTGGACCGCTGCCCGCCGGAAGCGCCGCGCCAAACGGGCACGATCTGCTGGTTGCCGCTTTGACCAACGCCAGGAAGAATTCAAGCTACGAGTTGTACAGCGCCTTCACGGCGAGCGGGTCACCGTCCTCGATGACGTACTTTGTGACCGCGACCGGACAAGAGACCGTCGATTCTGAACAGGAAACGGGAACCGTCTTCTTTCTTCAACCCTCGGACGCTCACCGGGTGTTCATTCGAGCCACCACGGTCCACGCCCTTCTCATTTTCCTCAGTGTGCGTGCACCCAGGGCGTCCGAGGTCAATCGATGGTTCTACCTCGCACCGTCTGACAAGCGCTACACGTCAATGACCGCTAGCGGGCCCCGGACAATTGCGACGCAGTTCGTGATCGGACCACACACCTTTGGTTCCGCGGCGAAGTACGAGGGGGTCACGTCGCTTCGAGGGACCAAGGTGATCAAGTTGGGCGTCAACTCGAGCATGATGTCGCCGACCAACGCGCTGGTGCCAACGGTCCTTTACATCACTGATTCCAGCCGGCCGTTGCCCTACGCCACTGAAGGAAAGATCAATGGCATCTCTTCAACGGTCACGTCCTACTTTTTGAGGTGGGATTCCGTACCGAAACTTCACGTACCGAGTTCTCACGACGTGTTGCCTCAGTAGCCCCTCGGTCAACGCTCACTGGACGACCCGTTGCGTCTGGAGAGTGTTGAGAGGAGTCGTGGACATGGCCGACTTTTATGGGTCTGCGTCTTCGCACTGCGAACGTGTACTCGACGGCCACCTCACTCTGTTTCCGACCGGAACCGCGTCGCTAAGGAGTGTCGCTCTTTGAAGGTCGTAGTACCCACTTCTTTACCCGAAGCGTCTCGGGGGTTCCCCTCGATGCCGGCCGCGTGAAGTCCCCCGATCGGTATTCAGCGAAGACGTAACCGGCTTTCTCGGCCACTCGCTCTGAAGCGACGTTGCCGTCGAGAGTCTCGAGATATAACTCTCGAGGATGGAGCACTTCACGGGCCCACTCGCTGGCAATCAGCAAGGAACGCGTCGCAACTCCTCGTTCGCGATACCGCGCTGCGACCCAGTACCCGAACGCTGTTTGTCCGAGCGAGTCTGATGGCACGATCACGTTGATGTTGCCCATAAATACCCCATCGGCGGCGTCGACGATGGCAAGCGATGCGGTGAATCCAGAGTTCCAGTTCTCTAAGTGGCCCTCGATCCAGCGCTGAGCGTCTGCCTCTGTGTACGGGACCGGTATCGACGCGGTCCAGCGCACAATCTCAAGGTCTTGGCATGCGCGAGTGACGTCAGCCACGTCGTCCAGCGCGAAACGACGAAGCGACACGACGCCGTCAGAGAGTGGGGCTTCAAGGTCAGGGAACCGTCGCACCTGTACATTCTTCTCGCATTGACAACCACAAACGCACCGAAGTTCAAGGGCACGCCCCTCGGTGAGGGCACCAGTGACCGGTTGTCGACGCGTTTCATCAGTTGCGCGACACGGGCATTGCGCGCTTCGCGGAGTCCCTGGTTCCGATGGATCCTGAGCAATGGCCGCTTGAAACACATGGAACATAATGGGAGCTGTGAGTCGCACCACATCCACGCTGTTTGTCATGGTTGGTCTGCCAGCGTCCGGTAAAACCACACGGGCCAAGGAGTTGGAGGCGGAACGTCGCGCCCTGCGACTGACTCCCGACGAGTGGATGATCCCGCTCTTCGCCGACAATGACGCGGACGGGAAGCGTAACGTCCTCGAGGGCCGTTTCATTTGGCTGGCGCTTCGCGCCCTGAGCCATGGCGGTGACGTGATTTTAGACTTCGGCGTATGGTCCAAGGTTGAGCGGACCGCTCTGCGTGCGCTTGCCGCCACAGCCGGGGCGTCGTGCGAGCTCGTGTATCTCGAGATTGACAGAGACGAACAGCGACGACGGCGCGACCATCGTGCCTCGCAAGAGCGCGAGACGACCTTTTACATCACCGACGAAGACCTCGATGAGTACCAGCGTCTCTTCGTGCCTCCGGATGACTCTGAGTTATCGGGAGGAGAACTCGACCCACCTCCACCTGGGCACACCAGCTGGAGCTCGTGGGCTGGCGAGTGGTGGCCAACGTCGATTGAGTGAACGCTCTTTGGTCAGTTGACGGAATCGATGAACCGATTGATCACGGTCGCGGATTCCTGTGGTCCCTGTAGGGGCCAGAAGTGGCCGAGCCCCTCGAGCCTCTCGTGGCCGGCGCCCAAGATCGAAGCGACCTCGAGCGACGTGGCTTCGTCGTCAAAGGGATCCTCAGAAGGATGCAACACCATACCCGGCGCGGAGGTCGGTTTGAACCCTCCGCCCCAGTGGGCGAAGGGGTTCGGCGTCGCCGATCGGTAGAGATCGAGAATGCACTCGGCCATCGTTTCGTCCACTGCCGCAGCCATCTCTAGGGCGTCGTCGTGTTGAACGCCGAACATCTCATAAACGGCTCCGCGATCTGCCAAGGGCGAGGTCTGTAGATCTGAGAAGAATGTTTCGCCCTCGCCGGGGGTCTGCCAAATTCGGGCAAAATCGTGCCACGCGTACGTCGGGTGCATGATCCCAGCAACATCAGCGCACCAAGAATGCAGCAACTCGCCGTGGGCGGTCGCGACACGGTACGTGAGACCGGCGCCCCAGTCGTGACCCACCAGGTCAACAGGTTCGCTAATAGCCGTGAGGGCGTCGACAAGCCACGTGACGTACTCATCCTTGGTCGCTCCAAATCCGGCGGGTCGTGGGCAACCGAAGCCAGGCATCGAAAGCGCCACCGATTCGCCGTCGAGATGTGAGCGCAGTTTGCTCCAAATAGCGGAGGTTTCGGGAACGCCGTGAACGAAGACAATCATTGAGCAACAGTACGTCACGCCGACGACGGGTGACGTCGGCGGAGCCGGGATCGATCAATATCTCTAGAACGCGACGCGCCTTGGTTTGCGGTGGCACCAATGCCCAAGTCACGTGTCCTCGGTCGCCCGTAAAGACGAGCTCAGTTCGTCGTGGACCGCATTACCGTACGCGCGAGGATGCCCAGCGTGGCACGCAGCGAAGACTCGGGAATGACGGGAAAGTTAATACGCGCTCGGTGCGCCTCGGGAACTTGCGACCAATCGTAAAACGTGGTCACCAGCGTTCCCGCGTCGACGGGCTCGAGGAGGTAGCCGTAGACGTACCCCATGGGGGGATTGATCAAGGGGTGCTCGATCGTCCAAGCAATTTCGCGGTCCTGTTCGAACGCCACGATGCGGATGGAAACGGTGTACTGGCCCAAGGGNNGGGTAACGGGATCACCGTCCGAGCTCATCAGCATTCCCGACGCGTCAATCTGCACGTGCCCGTCGGGATCACACAAGAGTGAGAAAATTTCGTTTGCGGGGACGGGAATGGTTCGTTGGACCTCGATGCGCTGCTCATTCACGTACTCATCTTGTCACTCCGAACCATGACGACGGACGCGCTTTCACGTGCGAATTCGACGGTTTCGGTCGGTGGCGATTGCCATTCGGGAGGGTCCCTTTAGGTTGGGAGTCACGGGGATGAACTGATGTACCAGAGGAGTGGCGACATGGAGATCACGCGTAATCCCGACGGAAGCCTGGTTGTTCCAATTCCAGAAGGTCGACACCATGACGGTGACGACGCGGTCGATGCTCCGAGCGGTGACGGTGCTGAACTGGTCGTTGAGGCGACGACCCGGTTGCTGCATCCCGGTGAAGGTGGCTACAACGAGGCTTTGGCCGAATGGGACCTCCAACAAAATCCCGATCGACCGCCCGCCGTGTCGACGGCGAGTGGGCGAGAAGAAGCGATGAACGTCGTGCACACGGTCGCCGAATCTCCCACTCACGACGTCGCCGGAGCGCTCAAGGACGTGAGTGACTCCGAAGCGAGCGGTGAAGCACTACGGCACGTGTTGATTGGGGGAACCCATTCGGTCGAGGCATTTTCCGACGAGGTGGCCGAAGCCGAAGGGGGAGAACCCCTCCCGTCTCACAAGATGACGAAGATCATCGGTGAAGTGTTAGCGGAGCTCGATAAGTAAGCAATCGTCCGCCATCGAGGTGCACTAGCGCCTTATAGCCGGACCGATATGCCGTCCTACGGCCACACGACGGCGAACGAGTGTCCCGTGGTCATGTTTGAAGGACAGACCGAGTCGGCCCGTGCATCGTTGAATGAGAGCGTCGGCGTCTTAGAAGGACCTTGGAATAGGTTGTTCGCTCGCACGCGAAATGTTGCGGAACTCCCTACGGGAGTTGACGTGCGGTGTTTTCTGTGTGATTGCTGAGATATTCGATGTTGCCGTGCGCCATGCCTCGCTCGCGTGAAGGCTGTGCGTATGAAAAACGATCGGCACGTACAGCATCGTCGTAAAGGCGCGTTCTCCCAAGATCGTCGACTCAGAGCCGCCGTTGGCTCAGTCGTCGCGCTAGCGGTCAGCGTGTTGCCGTTGACCCTGGCCGGGGCCGCGGGAACCATGCCCAATACGATCAGCGCGAGTGGAACTCCGTCTGCGGGCAGTGACCACGGAACCTACACGCCCAGCGCCACCGCTTCGTCGGGCGACTCGGTAGTCATCACGCTCGATAAGAACTCATCGGGATGCACGTTGAGTGACGGCAAGGTGACCTTCACCGGCTCGGGGACGTGCGTCGTCGATTTCAATGACGCCGGTAACAGCACCTACGCCGCGGCCACGCAGGTTTCGCGGAGCATCACCGTCTACGCCGAGAACTCCATTACCACCAGCGCATTTCCGAGCGCGGGGAGCGCCGGCGGTTCCTACGCGCCTGGCGCCAACGCGACGTCGGGGGACAAAGTCATCGTGACATTGGACAAGTATTCGACCGGCTGCTCGCTCAATAGCGGGTGGGTTGACTTTTCGGGCTCGGGCACCTGCAAAGTGAACTTTAACGATCCCGGTAACGGTCCCTTTGCGGCCGCTAACCAAGTTCAAGAGTCGGCCAAGGTCTACAGCGCGAACACCATCTCGGTCAGCACGCCGCCCTCTGCGGGAACGATTCACGCCACGTACTCACCGTTCGGCTCTGCGACGTCGGGCGACAAGGTGGAGATCACATTGAACAGCAGCTCAACGGGCTGTTCCATTAGTGACGCCAAGGTGACCTTCACCAGTAACGGTGTGTGCGTGGTGGAGTTCAACGATCCCGGCAACGGCGCGTTCGCCGCCGCCTCCGAGGTGAAGCAGACGATCACCGTCGGATCGGGTAACCCCGTACAACAAGGTTCAATTACTATCACCAGCACCTCTACGACGTTTCGCCATCTCCTCGTCCTGACGTCGGTGGGCGGATCGGGTAACGGGACTCTTAGCTACAGCGTCACCTCACCCGGCACGGCAGACTGCTCGATCAACGAGGACATCTTGACGAGTGAGCGAGCGGGTACCTGCGTCATCACTGCGGAGAAGGCTGCGGACGGTACCTACGCGGCCGCTTCGTCGCTGGCGACCACGGTGACGATCGCCGCACTCTCGCCACGGGCCACGCACGTGACGAGCGTGGTCTTCTCGGGACGCGCCATCACCACCAAGATCGTTGGCTCGGGGTTCTACGGGCGCCCCTTGATCGTGAGCAACCTGATCGGTGTCAGTGCGGTCGTCACGCACGACAACGGGCGGGTACTCACCGTTCGCGTGGTCGGCGTACCCGGTCTGCGTTCGGGTGTCTTTCGTTTCATCGTCATTTTTGCCCACGGCCAACGAACATCAATTCGCTACATCCTTCGTTAAGGGAAATCTGCGGGGTACCCGCGAGGGGACTGCGGGCAACAACCAACCGTTGCCCGGCCAGGTAGTCTCGGCACCGTGGAGTTGCCTCCACGGTGGAAGCAGTGAGGACAAGGACGTGAAGAGGCGTGGAGACGAACAATTCAAAGGGGACGGCGTCACCATCTCAGTTAATTGATGCGCGGATTGCGGAACTGAACGACTGGCGCGGAACCGTGCTCAGCCGCTTGCGCACGGTAATCCAAGAAGCCCTCCCCGACGTGGTCGAGGAGTGGAAGTGGCGCGGTGTACCGGTGTGGTACCACGACGGCATGATTTGCACCGGCGAAAGCTACAAGAGCGTCGTGAAACTGACTTTCGCGAAAGGAGCGGCGCTCGAGGATCCGTCGAACCTCTTTAATTCGAGTCTCGAAGGGAACGTCCGTCGCGCGATTGACTTCCACGAAGGCGATACGATCAACGTGAAGGCCTTGAAAGCGCTGGTGCGCGCGGCGGCGCTCCACAATAGGTCCACGGCTAAGAAGTAAATCAGGGCGATCGTGCCTACTTTCGCAGGAGCCGCGTCTTCGTGACCCGAACGATTCCGCGTTGCCCGGTAACGTGCCCACGTGAGGCTTAGTTTCGCGGGCGAGGTGTGGTTCTGGCGTGGTCCTTCACCCTTTCACTTCGTGACGGTTCCCGAAGAAGAGAGCGCCGAGTTACGCGCGGTCTCGAGTCTCGTGACATACGGTTGGGGTGTCATTCCGGTGACCGCGCGGATCGGAAACACCACGTGGACGACGTCGTTGTTCCCGAAAAACGATGCTTATCTGGTCCCGCTCAGGGCCTCGGTCCGAGAGGCCGAGGACATCGAACTGGGTGATCAGGTAGACGTGGTGCTCGAGGTCGGCGACTCGCGTTGAGGTACGCCGCATAGTGGGCATCCAATCCTGACCTGTCGCGAACCAATGACGAGAATGTAATGGTTCCTTGAACTTCGCCGATCTCCATGGCCGGTAACGCGGTGAGTGCTCCCGTGGGAGGTCCGAAGTTCGGCTCGCTCAAGGGCAACGCCCCGATGATCGACTTTCGGATTCCGACTCCCCAGTCACGTCAGAGGAGCGCATCGATCTGAGAGATCGCTTGGGTAAGCCCTTCTTCCATGCCCATCGAGATGAACTGTTTCATCGCTGCAACCGATGGGAACAACGTTTTTACTGTGAGGCGCGTCACTCCGTCCGAGCGTTCACTGAGCAGGATCTCCATCAACATGAACGGCATCGAAGGATCTGGGTTGCCATCATCGCCGGCGATGCCATTCTCAAACACGAGTCGTTGTGGCGCTTCGAGCTCGAGTATCCGCCACCAGCCACGGGCCAAATCGCCGTCAGGCCCGGTCATAAAATATGACATTCGACCGCCAGGAGAAAGATCGTGGTCGATGAACGTCGCCGGATAGGCCAATGGACCCCACCAGCGCTCCAATTTTCTTGGATCTTCGAACAGATTCCAAACTTGTGTCATACCCGCATGAAACTCGGCGATGATGGTCATGGTTAGGTTGCTGGCGTCTTTTTGTACATCGGTCACGCTCACGGCGCGCCTCCTTGCTTTGTCGTTTCTTTGAGGATCTGACTCATACGATTGAGGCGACTTCGCCACATCGTTTCAAACTGCTCAAGCACCGCCAACGTCTGCTCAATCGCTACCACGACGTCGCCCCGCACCAACTGTTCACGACCTCGGCGACGCTTGGTGACCAATTGAGCCCTCTCCAGGACCGCAACATGCTTTTGCACCGCCGCAAAACTCATGGGGTAGAACGAGGCCAACGTTGAAACCGAGTGCTCGCCCTCGAGACAGCGAAGAAGGATGTCGCGTCGTGTTGCGTCAGCCAGCGCGTGGAACAAGCGATCAGC
>PKZN01000122.1:19993-31985 GCA_003133075.1 Acidimicrobiaceae bacterium
GAGGATAGATCCGAGACGAGTGTCGCTCTAGCTTGAGAAACAGCCGGTCGCGGGCGAAGCAGTGCCGAAGGATCCATGTGAGGCCGTACCCGTGGTTGGAAGAACACTCAAGGTAACCCCGTTCCATTCGATTTGGTAGCCCACCGCCGTCGTCGACCACGATTGGAGAATCGGGGAGCCGCTGGCTTTTGACGTGGCCCACGCGGTCCCGGCGGGTGGCTTAACGCCGTGCAGTGCTTGATACGTCGCAATCGCCGTGCTCATTTCCGAATAGTTAGCCATACACGCGGCGATCGTCGAAGCTTGGGTGTCAGCCCCGACGGTCTTGGCAGTTGGGGTCGTCGTCGTGGTCGCCAACGCGGTTCCCCCGAGAGCGTTCGGAGCCGAACCCGGATGATTGGCGATCGCAATGGTGATGATGACGCCGAGGATGACGACGACGATCAACGTGGACAACATGGCGACACCACGCTCTGAATTCGTTCGCGTCGGCGTCGTGCGTCGAAATCCTCGCGGGACTTTCATTCGCCGAAGAACCGTGTCATTCCCGTCGTTCGCCACGTCCAAATGGTAGGACCCCTCGTGGAGATACCGCGGTCTTTGTCCCGAGCAAAGACTCTACTTTTGAACAAACTTTCGCGGTGATCTGACGGAGATCAGGGAAGCGTGGTTGTCGTTGTNNGTCGTTGTTGTCGTTGTTGTCGTCGACGAAGTCGAAGCCGGTGGTAGCGGCACCGTCATGATCAGCGCGCCGCTATCGGTCGAGAGTTCCGTGAGCGATCCGGTACTCGCCCCGGGCGTCATGCTATTTGCCCCCGAGCGACTCGCCACCCAGAGATTGCCACCGTCCAGTGCGAACGCCGAAAGCAAGGAGAAGTAGTAGGGACCGTTGGTATTGCACATGTACCAACTCGGTTGACCACTCGTAGCGGAAACCTTGGTCACCATGGGACTGGATCCAAATGGGCTCGCGACGTAGACGTAGCCGCCCGTGGCGATCACCATCGAAGGCGATCCAAAGCCATACTGCCCGTCGCTGTCCGTTTCAGTGACGACTGCGGCACCCGTCGCTGCGTTTATTTCAGTGGCGGAGTTCGCCGCGCTGTTAGACACCCACACGTTGCCGTCTTCCACCGCGATCCCGTCGGGAGCGTCGAGACCTTCACCGGCGATGACTCGCACTAAACGTCCAGTCGCCACCGTCACTTCGGTGACCGAATTGTTGTTCTCGTCGGCGACGAAGACGGTAGGGCCCGAGACGCTCATCGCCTCAGGATTGTCGAAGGCGAACGACGGCCCCTTGATGGTCCGCACTAGCGATCCTGTTCGCGCGCTCAATTCGGTGATCGAACCTGTCGAAGACGCGCCCGGCCGACCGGCGTTGAGCACCAGAAGGACGCTGCCGCTCGCCGTTATCGCCACCGGGTCGGCGAACTCGGAGCGCGTGCCAGTGATGAGCCGTATATCAGCGCCAGTGCTCGCGCTCATTTCAAGGACGGATCCGGCGGCGTTGGCCACGAAGAGGGCGCCGCCGGCGTGCGTGATGGCCGTTGGTCGGCTGAACCGGTAACCGGCAGCGCGTGTGAATGTATTTAACAACGCACCAGTCGAGGGGTCGATTTCGGTAACGGAGTTTCCGGCCTCGTTGGTTACCCAGAGGTGACCACCCGCGACAGCGAGACCCGACGGGGCGTCGAATTCGCGGGCACTGGCGAGCTTCGGCGACGCGGCACCCGACCACGACACGGTCCCCAAGCACGTCACCGTCGCTACCAGTACTCCCAGTTTTCCGACGACCCGATACATGCTCAGAATCCTACGGCGCAATGGCGTAGTAGCAACGGCGGCGCAGCTCGGTCCTCCAGACGCCACGGCACCGTTGACCAGCAGTGATACTGGACACATGGAGTCATCACGTCCTACGTTTCCCAATTACCCAGAAAAGTACCGCGGGACTGCGCTGATTCGACCGGAAGTCATCGTCGCGAGGCTTCTCGACAACCCGGAACGGCCCATACCCGAATGCGTCATCCTGGGCTACAGCCCTCGACTTCGGCCGCTCTTGCGCGCCCGGGGGTTCTCGCTGATGACCGGTTATTCGGCACCGTGGCATTCAATGTGGCTACAGGAGGGTCCGGAGATTGCCGCGGTGGGGGTGGTGGAAGGTTTCGGTTTTGGTGCCCCGGGCGCAGCCATCGTCATTGAAGAACTCGCGGCGCTGGGCGTGCAGCGTTTCATCACGCTCGGTTTTGCGGGCGCTCTTCCCAACGACGTCGGGTTCGGCGACGTCGTGTTGTGCACCGGGGCGATCCGTGACGAGGGCGTGTCGCACCACTACGTGACTCCTGCGCGCTTCGCGTACCCGAGTGAGTCGTTGACGGGTCACGTCCGAGCGGCGTTGGCGAATTCGGGCTCGCCATTCGTTGAGGGTTTTACCTGGACGGTGGACGCAATCTATCGCGAGACGATCGAGGAAGCGCAGCTCTACCGCGACGAAGGTGTGATCACGGTAGAGATGGAAGCGGCCGCGCTCTTTACCATTGGCGCGGTGCGAAACGTCGACGTCGCCGGTCTCTTTACTGTTTCCGATCACCTGCTCGCGTCGCCGCAGTGGCGGGTCGCGCCGGATAAGGGGGTGCTCACCGAAGGGTTGCGACGGATTCTTGACGTGGCGCTTCGGGTCTTGTCACCCCACGGCCATTTCGAGTCACGCGCGGTGAACGCGGAGGTCGAGGAGCCGGAGAACCCGTTCGAATGAAGCCGAAGCGCACGGCCAACGGCTGTCGTTCTTGCGCCGCACGTTACGGGCCGCCAGCGCCGTGGCGCCGAGTCGAGCCCGCTAGCGAGAAGCCGTCCTAGTATCGTCGAGAGACCGAGCGTGCGTATGGCTTCGAGTTACGGCGGCAGCGCGAATTCTGGTTCGAGGAGGGATGTTCATGTTTGACATCGTGGTCGTCGGCGCCGACGGATCAGACACTGCTCGTCGCGCCATCGAGGCGGCGACGGAACTCGTCACCATGTCCGGTGGGCAGCTGCATATCGTCTCCGCAGTCGAGCCCAGCTCCAAGCGGGATAAGCACGTACCGGACGCATTTCGCTACTACGGGCCAGACGGCGAATCCGATGCCCTCTTACAGACGCTCTCGTTCATCGCGAAGAACCGTGGCATCGAACCCACCATGCACGCGGTGGAGGGCGATCCCGCCGAGGCGATCATCAAAACGGCGGAAAAGGTGCACGCCGACCTCATCGTCGTCGGGAATCGAGGCATGCGCGGTGTGCGCCGAGCGCTCGGCAGCGTACCGAACACCGTCGCGCACGGCGCTCCGTGCTCAGTAGCCATCATTGACACGACCGAGTAGTAGCGGCCGCCGCGTGGGGGCCGAGCGAGATTGGGGGTGCGCATGAGCTCTACTTCGCGAGAGATTGGTGCGATTACGTTGCTGACCGACGACGTGGCAGCGTCACGGTCGTTCTATATCGACGTGTTCGGTGTGCCACTGGTCTACGAAGATGAGGTCTCGGCGGTGTTTCAGTTCGCGGCCACGATGATCAATCTGCTCGACGTTGCCGCGGCGGACACGCTCTTTGATCCACGGCCCGTGGGCACCCACAGCGATGGTGCTCGAGTGCTGTTGACCGTCGGGGTTGATGACGTGGACGCCGAATGCGATCGCCTCCGTTCACTCGGAGTGGCGCTCTTAAATGGTCCGATGGACCGACCGTGGGGGATTCGAACCGCGAGTTTTCTCGATCCGAGCGGTCACGTCTGGGAAATCGCGCACGACCTGCCACAGCCGGTGGGCTGATTCGCTCCTCGATCCACCGCTGCGTACGTCTAGACGCGAACGAGTTCCACCACTGGTATCACCCGAGGGGTCTTGGTTTGGTATTCCGCGAACTGCGGGCTGAGCGCGGCTTGTTCGGCGTAGACGGTGTCGCGGGTTTCGCCTTCGAGCGGCGTAGCCACCGCCTCAAAGGTCTCGCCACCGACTTCCACGATGACGTGAGGATTAGCGAGCAAGTTGTAGTACCAGTCGGGGCTGTTTGGCGCACCGGCCTTGGATGCAAACACGTACATCGCCGTTTCCTTTGGGAGGTACATCACCGGGTTAACCCGCGGTAGACCACTCTTCGCCCCATTGGTGTGCAAGAGCAAGACCGTGGCGCCAGCAAATGGTCCGCCGAGGACGCCGTTATTGGCACGGAACTCCTCGATGACCTGTGCGTTCCAGTCGTTTAGCGAAGGCGGAGCCTCACTGGTCGTTTCTTCGTCACTCACCTGCTACCACCTTCGTCTCGCGTCGTCATCCTTAGACTATCCATCGCCACCGTGGTCGCGACAAGCGCTCGCCGCTGCTTTGGGGCTGGTGGCGCGGGGCGCCGCGCCAAGTAGGTTCATCTCATGCGTGGCTCGGTGGCTCTCCTCTTCTGCCTTGGCCTTGGGGCGTGCGTGAGCGCATCCGGTGTGGCCTTTGCCGACTCAACGACCACGACCACGACGTCGGGAACGCCAAGTACGACGTCCACCACGAGCACGACGACCACGTTTTCTGCGCCAAAGGTTCCCACCGCGCCCCTGACGGGCTTACCCGATCCGCACCACGTCACCACCTCTCGTTCCGCACTGACGATCAAGATTGACAACACGCCCCAAGCGATGCCGCAGTTCGGAATCCAAGACGCGGACGTGGTCTACGAGGAGATTGTGGAGGGTGGGATCACGCGTCTGGCGGCGATCTTCAACTCGCGCACGCCAACGGTGGTGGGCCCGGTTCGCTCCGTTCGTCGTACCGATCGCGAGATCGTCTTTCCCATTGGTGGGATCTTCGCGTTCTCGGGCGGTGCACAGTACGCGGTGCGAAGTATCGAGACCGCGCCCGTCAAGCTGTACGACCAGTTCAACGCCGGCGACACCATGTTTCGCGACGCCACTCGTCCACCGCCCCACAACCTCTTNNCTGGGCAGAACGCGCTCGGGCCCCGTGTGAAGTCCTTCGTGGTGGGTTTTGAGAGTGGCTACGAGGCCTCCTACGCCTGGAATTCGACCACCCGATCCTGGGACCGGTCACTCTTCGGCGCGCCCGACGTCACCGCCAACGGCGCGCGGCTTTCCCCGAAGAACGTGATTGTGATGTACGTGAACTACGTGGGGGGAGTGGGCGTCATTGACTCCTACGCCCAACTCATCGGCTCGGGGAAAGTCGAGATCTTCACCGATGGCCGAGTAGAACGAGGGACCTGGCAGCGCGCGAACCTCCGTCGCCGTACGGTCTATCTCGACGCCGCGGGAAGGGCGATTGGACTGACGCCCGGGCAAACGTGGGTGGAGTTGCTCGACGACGCTGAGTCAGTCACCGTGACGCCACAGTCCTAGACCGCCCGCACCACCAACGCGGCCGGGCGTCAACTCGACTTTTTCTCTTCCTTCTTCACGTACGGAGGAATGTCCGGATGGTGCTCGATGATGTGGTCGAGCTTGGCGTGGAGCTCCGCCGTACCGTCGCTGATGTGTCGCTTGATAAAGATCTCAACGGCTCGTCGCAGCGGTGGGTAGAAAATCGTCGTGGCGATCGCCGCGAGGATGACCCAGATGAGGGTGGCGACGACGTCCCCGGGGATGCCGCCCGAGCCGCCCGCGGGCCAGACCCAGCGGTCGAAGAAACTTGTCGCAATCATTCAACTCCTTAATTCAGATGCTCGTGCATGGCGGGATGAAGGAGTTTGTGCTGTTCCTTCAGGGCTTCGTGGTCCTCGGTCGTCGTGTGTTTGTGACACGTTTCATAGTGGGTGCCCTGGACCTTGCCGAGACCGCCTTTGAGGACCAGACGGGGGCAACTTTGGCACTTGTTGCGCTTGTAGACGGCCCAGATGGTCCCGAGGAGCAAGAAGTCGGGAATGGAACCGCCAAAGCCCGACCAAAATCCGTACCACGAGCCACTCTCGTCATTGGTCCCCGTGAAGGTCAAAAACCAGTGAACGATGACCATCGCCTTGCCCCTTCTCGTGTGATGACGGCTCGCACGTCGTTAAGTGTACGGCGTGGGGTCAGAAATTCAATGATTGACGGGGTGAATCGTGGACGCGACGATGCTCACCAGCCCGTTGGTGAACAGCCCGCTTGATCCGGCACCCACCCGTGGGTCACGCGCATGCCGACCAATATCTGCTGGTCGCGGGTCGCCTCACCCGCTAAGGGGGCGTAACGGGCGCCACCGAAGCGGTACCACGTGGCGTTGGAAAACCCGATCCCCGAGTACTCCGGACCGGTCATCGACCAGTTCCCATCTACCTCACAGATCGCCACGCGCTGCCACTGCGCGCGCAGGAGCGGGACGGAAACCCCGTGCACCACGGCATCGGTGTGCAGCGCCCGTGAGGCGTCGACGTCAAGCAACTGGTCGTGTCGAAGGACGGCGGCGGGCTTACTGTCGACGGCNNTGATGTAATCACGGAGGCAACGCACGAAACCTTGTTGGATGTTCGGTCCCGCAAGGGGCGTAGTTTGGTCGGTCACCGATTCCACAACTCTGTGGGGCGACGCGGCAGGCACTGCTGCCAACGACCAGCCTAGGGATGGTCTCGTGACGAGTATGTCATCCCGAACACCGTTGACACTCCCTCTGACCAGGAAGTATCTAAAACCCAGATAGTCGTTACCACTTCGGATCCCCACCAGAACCCCGCGGATCGCTTCGATTCACGTTGATCGGGTGACACGGCATCCTACCTGGTCAAGCCGATTTACCGAGAATGCAGTCTTGGCCCGTCGCCCGTGGTGCCCAGCGATGCCAGCGCGCGTCCTCGGTGATGACGATATGGTCACGCCGTAGGCGAGAACTCCGCTTCGATCGTCGAAACGGAGAATGGAGGGTCGAATGACCACTGTGCTGATTTTCCACCAAGTCGACGACGTGGACCACTGGCTGGCGTCGACCAAACGCGCTGAGGTCTTTGGTCCGATGGGGATCACCGTTCGAACCTTCGTCGAGCAGGTGCCCGATCACCGAGTCGGCCTCGTCGTGGAAGCGCCGGACCTCGACACGTTCCAGCGCGCTATTGGATCCCAAGCCGCGGCCGAAGCAATGGCCGCCGACGGCGTTCGACCCGACACGCTGGTCGTGCTCGTAGAGCAGTAACCCAGAACGTCGACGCCCTGGGCGTTCTACGCTCGGGGCATGTGTAGAAACATCACCACGCTTCGGGGCCTTGCCCCCGCGGCCACGCAAGAAGAAGTCGTCGCCGCGGCCCGACAGTACGTGCGCAAGGTGAGCGGCGTCACCAAGACCTCGAAGGACACCGAATCAGCCTTTGAAGAGGCCGTTAGAGGGATTGCCCATGCTACGAACGAGTTACTGGCGAACCTACCGCCGCGCCGCCAACCTCCCCCCACGTTGCCACCCCTTCGGCGTGGTCCCACCTCTCCTTCGTGAGGCCGAGGGAGACCTCCCACGTGGTTCGTTCCCGTGGTGTTCGATAACGTACAGAGCGGAGCGCCGGGAAGCCTGGTCGGCAAGTGTCAATGAAAGAAGACCGACATGGCGCTGGCCGGCGTTTCATTTCTCAGCGGAGCCCTCATCAGCCTCGCCACCAGTTGGTTGCTCGTTACCCGCCTCGAGCGCGTCGGTGAACGCTTGGGGATCTCCGAGGCGCTCCTTGGGATGGTCGCGGCGTTAGCGGCTGACGCCCCCGAGATCACGTCATCGATATCCGCCCTCTCCCAACATCAATTCGGCATCGGCGTCGGCGTGGTCGTCGGTTCGAATGTTTTTAACCTGGCCGCGTTGCTCGGACTCGGCGCGGTCGTCGCGGGCTCGATTCACCTCCATCGGCGCGTCGTCGTGTTCGCGGGAGTTATAGCCCTCTGGTTCGCGGGCGCCACCGTCGCCACCTCCACCGGCGCGATCTCGCCGTTCGTGGGCCTCTTTTTCGTCGGGGTGGTCTTGGCGGTGTACCTCACCCTCATGGGGCTACGTGATCATCAGCGACGACGACTGCCGCTGCCCCCACGGTGGATCAGCTGGCTCTGTGGGGCTATCGACGACAAGGAGAGCGAGCTCAACGAAAGCATCCGACCCGCTCGAGGCCGTCCCCTGGACGCCGCCGTCGCGATCGTGGCGCTCGTCGTCGTGGTCGTCGCCAGTGTCGTGATGGAACACGGCGCCGCCACGTTGGGTCACCACTTTCACGTGGCCGACGCGATCATCGGTGGCGTGGTCCTCGCCGCGGTCACCAGTCTCCCCAACGCCGTTGCGGGGGTCTACCTCGCCGCGAGGGGCCGAGCGAGCGCGGCATTGAGTACCGCACTGAACAGCAATAACCTCAACGTCTTCGCGGGCCTCTTGATACCGGGCGCGATCCTCGGACTCGCCGCACCGTCGCGAGTCGGAACGGTGACGGCGGTGAGCTACTTGCTGTTGACGGCGCTGGTGGTAGTGGTCGCGTACGCGAAACGGGGGCTGGGGCGTTCTGTGGGGTGGCTCATCATCGGGCTGTACGCGCTCTTCGTGGTCCTCGTCGTCGCCCTCGCCTGAGCCGACCGCTCGGGAAGGGGCCACGGCGGGGTGTAGGACCGTTGTTACTACCATTACGTCCGAGGTGTCACGTGTCCCAACTGCTGTTCGCGGCTTTTAGCAATCGTCCCGACGCGGTCGAACTCGCGCACCAGGTGGGCGACGAACTGCTGCGCGACGGTATTACCTCCGAGGTGTACCTGTTGGACTCCAACACGCCGCCGTCCCTCGACGCCGCCACGGTCGTGGTGAGCCTGGGCGGCGACGGTACATTCCTCAAAACGGCCCGGCTGGCCCACGCGGTGGGCGCGCGCGTGGTCGCCGTCAACCTGGGTCAGTTGGGGTTCTTGTTGAACGTGCCCTCATACGACATCGTCGAGAACGTCAAGAGCGCCCTCGTGAGTGACTCGGTGTCGGAACGACTCGCCTTGCAGATCACCCGCTCCGATCAGGATGAGGAGGAGTTCGCCCTCAACGAAGTGGTGGTCGAACGCGCGAGTGCCGGACACATGGTACGAGTGAAGACCTTCGTCGATGACGAGGAGTACCTGACCTATTCGGCCGACGGGGTGATGGTCGCCACACCCACCGGCAGTACCGGCTACAACTTCTCGGCCGGCGGACCGGTCGTCGACGCGTCATTGGCGATCATGATCCTGACGCCCATAGCGCCACACTTCACCATCGACCGTTCGATCGTGGTGCCGGTCAACAGCGTCATACGGCTCCTGGTAGACAACAAACCAGCGATCCTCGTCGCCGACGGGAGAACGATCGGTTCGATCGAACCGGGTCAGTACATTGAAGTCCGACAGAACCCGACCCCGGTGCACCTCGTCGCGACCCAGCGTTTCGATCTCGCGACACGGTTGCGGCGCAGCCTTCGAGAGGGTCATGCCTAAAGCCCAACTACTCGAGCTCTACGCCCACGGCCTCGGGGTAATCGACGACGCCCGCTTGGAGTTCGGACCGGGATTCAACGTGATCACGGGTGAAACCGGGGCGGGGAAGACCCTATTGCTCGGAGCGCTGGCGCTCTGTCTCGGAGGCGACGCGGGTTCGTCTCGCTACGCCATCTCTTCCGACACTCGAGCGGTAGCGCTCTTTGAAGCCGCGAACGGAGAACTCGCCTTCTCGCGCGAGACGACCGCCGCGGGGAGGCTGCGAAGTTCGGTGAACGGAGCGCCCTCGAGCGCGGAGGCGTTGCGGCACCTGTCGAAAGAACTCATCGTCATTCACGGCCAGCACGACTCACTCGCGTTACGCACCCGTGGCGAGGTTGTACGCCTTATCGACCAGCGCGGCGCCATCGACACGTCCGAACTCGACGACCTACGCGCTCACGTGCGNNGTCTTCCAGCTGAACGAGCTCGACGCCGCCGCGATCGTCTCAGAACACGAGCTGCGCGCGACCCTCGATGAACTCGTTCGCCTGACGACGCTGCGCGACGGCCAAGCCGCCCTCGCCGAGACGTTGGAACTCTTCGACAACGACGGCGACGACTCCGCACTCGGTCGCTTCGCCCACGCGTTGACGCAACTTCCCGACGGCGCGGTCTACGACGGGGTGCGAGCGGCGTTGCGTTCGTCCCTCGTGCAAGCTCGTGACGCGCTGCACGAACTCGCGGCACTGGCCGATCCTGACGCGTTCGACCCCAAGACGCTCGAGGAACTCGACGCTCGAGCGAAGGCCTTACAGCTCATCGCTCGAAAGTACGGCGGCACGCTGGGCGCGGCCCTTTCAATGGGCGAGACGTTGCGCGCGGAGCACGATCGATTACTCACGGAGGTCGCTCGCCTCGACGGGCTGGATCAGGAGATTCTCGATCTCGAAGTGAAGGTGAGCCGCTCGGCCGCCGCCGTCCGGGCCCAACGCGACGCCGCCGCCGCCGAGTTGACCGCCGCGGTGCAGGGCCAGTTGCGACGCGTGGCGTTAGAGCACGCGTCGCTGCGTTTCGTCGTCGGGGGCGACGACGGATCGGACGCGCAGATCCTCTTCACCCCAAACCCCGGGTTACCGGAGGGACCACTGAGCGCGGTGGCGAGCGGGGGAGAGTTGAGTCGTGTTCTCCTCGCGCTCTCCTTGGAGAGCGCTGACGCGGACGTCGTGGCGGTCTTTGACGAAGTGGATGCGGGACTGGGAGGTCAGGTCGCCCAACAGATTGGCGACTGCCTCTTCGAGGTCGGTCGTCACCAACAGGTTCTCGCGGTGACCCATCTCGCCTCGGTCGCCGCACGAGCGGATCACCACTTCTTGATTGAAAAGACCGTCGAACGTGGCGTGACGCGCACCGAGGTCCGAACGCTCGAGGGTGAGGATCGCGTGCGCGAGATCGCACGCATGTTGGCGGGGGACGAGGTCACCAGCGAGTCCCGGGCGCTCGCGAAACAATTACTGAAAAACTGATTACGGGTCAGCCCCGACACGAGGTTCCTCCGCTAGGATGTTGTTCCGTGAGAAGCGCAGTTTTGCTATGACAAAGTACGTCTTTGTAACGGGTGGAGTGTCGAGTTCGCTCGGTAAGGGTCTCACCGCCTCCAGCCTCGGGCGCCTCTTGAAGTCACGTGGACTCAAAGTCACCATGTGCAAGCTCGATCCCTACCTCAACGTCGACCCCGGCACGATGAATCCGGGCGAGCACGGCGAGGTCTTCGTTACCGACGACGGTGGCGAGACGGACCTGGACCTCGGGCACTACGAGCGCTTCATTGACGAGTCGCTCTCGAAGATCTCAAACACCACCACGGGTTCGATCTATTCGAACGTGATCGCCAAGGAACGCCGTGGCGACTACCTCGGCAAGACCGTCCAGGTGATTCCCCACGTCACCGACGAGATCAAAGAGCGGATCCGTCGCCAGGGCACCCTCGGGGCCGACGTCGTCATCGTCGAGATCGGTGGCACCGTNNCTCGTGCCCTACCTGGCACCGTCGGGTGAACAAAAGACCAAGCCGACCCAACACTCGGTCACCGAACTACGTTCCCGCGGTATCCAGCCCGACGTCATCGTCTGTCGCAGCGACCAACCGATCTCGGACGGTCTGAAGCGAAAGATCTCCCTGCTCTGCGACGTGCCAGTGAACGCCGTGATTTCGGCGGTGGACGAAGAGAGCATCTACGACATCCCAATCACCTTGCACCACGAGGGCCTCGACACGATCGTCTGTGACGCTTTGAACATCGACGTCGCCGAACACCCCATCGATCTCGGGCCCTGGGAAAGTGTCGTGCGACGCGTGCACAACACGTCGAGGAACCTGCGTATCGCCATCATCGGCAAGTACGTCACCATGCCCGACGCCTATCTGAGCGTGGTCGAATCCATTCGCCACGCCGGTTTCGCCATTGGCGCCAAGACCACCATTGAATGGCTCGAAGCCGAACGAGTGCCCTCGGAGATTGACGCCGATCGCCTCAGCCAGCTCGACGGCATCATCGTGCCCGGGGGATTCGGCGAACGGGGCATCGAGGGCATGAT
>PKZN01000072.1 GCA_003133075.1 Acidimicrobiaceae bacterium
CGCCTGGTAGGTCAGCGTGCCCGACCGAGAGACGATGCCGACGGGTCCGCCCGCCAGGGCGATGTCGCCCGAGGTGATGCCGATGTTGCACTTACCGGGACTGATGATGCCCGGGCAGTTCGGCCCCAGCAGCCGTACGCCGGGAAAGTCCTCGACCAGACGGTTGTAGGTCACCGCTTCGTCGTGCGCGGGAATCCCCTCGGTGATGCAGACAATGAAGGTGATGCCGCCTTCGGCGGCTTCGAGGATCGCCGCGGGGGCGAACTTGGGGGGCACCACGACGAAGGACGCCGTGGCGCCCGTGGCCGCGACGGCCTCTTTCACCGAGTCAAAGACCGGTACGCCGTCGACGTCGGTGCCACCCTTGCCGGGGGTGACCCCGCCGACGACTTTCGTGCCGTAGTCGCGGTTACGCAGGCCGTGGAATCGTCCTTGTCCGCCGGTGAGGCCCTGGACGATGACCTTGGTGTTCTCGTCTACGAAGATGCTCATGAGTTCCTCAGTTCGCCAACGCCACGGCGCGGCGCGCCGCGTCGAGCATGGTGGGTTCGGTAATTAGGTGGTCGTTCAGGTGCGGCGCCAGGATGGCGCGACCTTCTACTGCGTTGGTGCCGTCGAGACGAAGCACGATCGGTGCGGCGATGTTCACGCGCTTGAGCGCTTCGAGGACGCCATTGGCGACCTCGTCGACTCGGGTGATCCCGCCGAAGATGTTCACGAAGATCGATTTCACCATGGGGTCGGCGTTGATGACCTCTAAGGCCGCGGCCATGACGTCGGCGTTCGCGCCCCCGCCGATGTCGAGGAAGTTCGCGGCCGTGCCGCCGACTTGATTGACGACGTCCAGGGTCGACATCGCGAGTCCCGCGCCGTTGGCGATGATCCCCACCGTGCCCTCGAGGCCAATGTAGTTAAGCCCCTTCTCCTTGGCCATCTTCTCTCTGGGGTCTTCGAACTCGCCCTCGCGGTAGGCCTCCCACTCGGGGTGACGAAACGACGCGTTCTCGTCGAGGGTCACCTTCGCGTCGAGCGCGTGCACCGTGCCCGTCGGGGTCAGGACCAACGGGTTGATCTCGGCTAAGTCGCAGTCGCCCTCGGTGTAACAGGTGTAGAGCTTGACAAGGAGTTCGGCCGCCTGTTCGCGGGCCGCCTCGTCGAGCTCCGCCTCGGCGACCCAGCGGCGGGCCGTCTCGAGGTCGAGACCACGCACGGGGTCGATGGAGAGAAAGGAGATCGCGTCGGGGTTCTCCTCGGCCACGACTTCAATCTCCACGCCGCCCTGGGCGCTCAACATCCCCAGGTGCGTCTTGTTCGGTCGGTCCAGCGTGAACGAGGCGTAGTACTCCTTGGCGATGTCGCTCGCGTGCTCGATCCACACTCGCTTGACGACGTGGCCCTTGATGTCGAGACCGAGGATGCTCGTCGCGTGCTCGCGGGCTTCTTCTACGTTGGCCGCCAACTTCACGCCACCCGCCTTGCCGCGACCACCGACTTTGACTTGCGCCTTGACGACGACCGGGTAGCCGACGCGCTCGGCGACCGCGACCGCCTCTTCGACGGTGTCGGCGACGTCGCCGGGCGAGACGGCGATGCCGTAGCGCGCGAAGTACTGCTTGCCCTGATACTCAAAGAGGTCCATTCACATCTACTTTCCGGTTGGGGGAACTACTGTTTCGCGACTTAGTGCAGCTGCGCCTCGCGGGCGTCCAAGGTTGACTCGAGCCAGGTGCCGATCTCGTCGAGCGACGCACCGGGCGTAAAGACTCGGGCCACGCCACTCGATTCGAGGACCGCGATGTCGTCGTCGGGGATGATGCCCCCCACCATGAGCAACACGTCCTCGCGGCCCTGATGCTTTAAGAGATCGACCACCCGCGGCACCAGGACTAAGTGCGCCCCCGAGAGCAGTGAAAGACCCAGGGCGTCCGCGTCTTCTTGGATGACCGCCTGGACAATCTGTTCGGGCGTCTGGTGCAGCCCGGTGTAGACGACCTCGAACCCCGCGTCGCGCAGCGTGCGGGCAATGACCTTGGCGCCGCGGTCGTGTCCGTCGAGGCCGGGTTTCGCGACGACGACTCGATAGGTGCGCTGCATCAGTTTTCAATCATAGAGGTCGTACGACGGGGCTCCCGTGGGCCGCTCGCGGGCGTCTCGAGGGGCTGGGTGCGAGCGGTCGCCCCCTGGAACCGAGACGCTCATGCCACCTAGTAGGAAGTATGACGTGGAGCACGACGTCGATCTACCGCGAAACGTAGTGGTGCTCGGGGGTAGTTCGGACATCGCCCGAGCGCTCACGAAGAAGCTCTGCCTCGCACGGGCGCACACCGTGGTGCTCGCTGGTCGCAATCAGTCGCTCCTGGACGAGGCGGCCAACGAGGCCCTCGACTACGGCGCGACGACGACCCCGACGGTGCTCTTTGACGCCGAGGATCCCTCCAACGCCGCTCGCACGGTCACCGACGCGTTCGAGAAGGTCGGTGGCGACGTCGACCTCGTGGTCGTCGCGCTGGGGTCGCTCGGCGATCAGTACACGGACGAAAACGACGCCGCTCGCTCAATAGCGATGATGAACGTGAATCTCACCTGGCCCGTCGCCGCGCTGGCCGAAGTGCGCCGACGTCTTCTCGCCCAAGGACGCGGTCGGATTCTCGTCATGAGTTCGGTGGCGGCGCTGCGCGTGCGTCGTGTCGGCTACCTCTACGGCGGCGCGAAGGCGGGGCTCGACCGCGTGTCGCTCGGTCTCGCGCAATCACTCGAGGGCAGCGGCGTCTCGCTGCATCTCCTGCGTCCCGCCGTCGTGAGAACCCGGATGGCCGTCGGTCGAGACGAGCCGCCCTTCACGACCGGGGCCAACGAAGTCGCCGACAACGTGATGAAGGGACTTGCGAGGGGCGACCGCGTCATCTGGAGTCCGCCCATCCTGCGCTACGCCTCACTGGGCATCCGACTGCTGCCCGCGCCACTCTGGCGACGCGTCGCGGAGCGCTGAGGCTACGCGCGACGAAGCGGCGTCATCGCCAGCACCAAGTGCTTGGTGCCGTGCTCGTCGAAGTTGACCGTCGCCCGAGCGTGGTTGCCCTCACCCTCGACGCGCGTGACGGTGCCCGTACCGAAGCGGTCGTGGACGACCGCGTCGCCCACGTCGAGGCCGAGTAACTCAGCGCCCGTCGAACGAACGGGCGGAGCCGCCCCGGTGCCGAACGCCCGTCCCGAGGTGAACTCCGTCGAGCGTCCGATGAAACCGTCGTCCTCTAACGAGAAGCTCGATCGACGAGTGGGCACCGTCGAGGAGAGGTCGGTCACCAGCTCGGCGGGGACCTCCTGGAGGAACCGGCTGGCGATCGATTCGACGCGTTGACCCCAGAGCGTGCGCGTCCACGCGTGGCTCAGTACCAAAAAGCGCATCGCACGGGTGACGCCCACGTAGAAGAGTCGGCGCTCCTCTTCGAGCTCGGCGTCGTCGGAGAGCGCGCGACGATGCGGGAACACCGTCTCCTCGAGACCCGTCACCGCGACGGCGGGGAACTCGAGGCCCTTCGCGACGTGCAGCGTCATGAGCGAAATCGCCCCCTCGCCGCTGCCGAGTTGATCGGAGTCGGCGACGAGCGCCATGCGCTCAACGAAGTCGAGCAGCGTGTCGTACTGCGCGGCGGCCGAGGCGAGTTCACCCAGGTTCTCGAGCCGGGAGTAGGCCTCGTCGCTGTTCTCGGCGCGCAGTGCGTCACCCATGCCCGACTCGCGAACGATCGCGTCGATGATCTCGCGGGGGCTGAGGTCGTTGGCGAGGGCCCGTAGCTCATCGAGCATGAAGGAGAACTTCGCGGTGCCCGAGAGCGCTTTTCCGCTCAGCCCGGCCGCCGCGCCGTAGTGCGCGGCTTCGGCGAAGGAGAGCCCGTGCTCGGCGGCGTACGCACCGAGTTTGGCTTGGGCGGCCTCGCCGACGCCACGCTTGGGGTCGTTGATCACCCGGCGCGCCGAGGCCTCGTCGCGCGGGTTGACGATCAAGCGCGCGTAGGCCAGTGCGTTCTTGATCTCCTTGCGGTCGTAAAAACGCATACCCGACACGACGCGGTAGGGCACGTTCGCGCGCAACATCTCTTCTTCTAACACTCGACTCTGTGCGTTGGTCCGGTAAAAGACCGCGAGGTCGTTCCAACTGAGCCCGTGCTCGGATCGCAGCCGGCGCAGCTCGCTCGCGACCCAGCGGCCCTCGTCGTACTCATCGCCCGCTCGATACAGCCGTATCTTCTCGCCCTGGGCGCCCTCGGTGAAGAGGTTCTTCGGGTGACGACTGGCGTTTTTCGCGATGACGGCATTCGCGGCGTCGAGGATCGTCTGGGTCGAGCGGAAGTTCTGCTCGAGCACGATCACCTCGGCGTCGGGGAATCGCTGTTCGAACTGCAAAATGTTGCGCACGTCGGCCGCGCGAAAGCGGTAGATGGACTGGTCCGAGTCGCCCACCACGCAGAGGTTGCGATGTTCGGCCGCGAGCATCATCACCAGTTCGTTCTGCACGCCGTTGGTGTCTTGGAACTCATCGACCAAAAGGTACTTAAAGCGCATCTGGTAGGACTCGAGCACCCGAGCGTCCTCGCGCATCATCAACACGGCGTTCACCAAGAGGTCGTCGAAGTCCATGGCGTTCGCGGTGCGCAGTCGCTTCGCGTAGGCGAGGAACACCTCGGCGATACGGCGGCGCTGAGGATCGTCCCCGAACGTGTCGAAGTACGCCTCCGGTGAGAGCATCTCGTTCTTCGCCGCGGAGATCGCCGCCGAGACGCTCCGTGGGCTGAGCCGCTTGGTGTCGAAGTTGAGTTCCTTCATGATCCGCTCGACCGCCGTCTCGGCGTCGCCGGCGTCGTAGATGGTGAAGCCCCGCTCGTAGCCGAGCACGTCGGCGTGGGCGCGCAACATGCGAAGGCACGCCGAGTGAAACGTGGACACCCACATCGGACGAGCGTCCTCGCCCACCAACTCCACCACGCGCCGTCGCATCTCGTCGGCCGCCTTGTTGGTGAAGGTGATGGCCATGATCTCGTAGGGCCGAGCGTCCCCGGTCGCGAGCAGGTGCGCGATTCGCCGCGTCAAGACCCTCGTCTTACCCGAGCCCGCACCGGCGATCACCAGCAACGGTCCTCCGCGTTGCACGACCGCCGCGCGCTGGGGCGCGGTGAGTCCTTCTAAGAGTGTGGCGGGGTCTCGTCGTGAGGGCGCGTGGGAGTTATCCCAGAGCGCCTCGTCGGAGAACGAACCCCGACTCACTCCCACTCAATGGTGCCCGGTGGCTTGCTCGTGACGTCGAGGGCGACGCGGTTGACCCCTTCGACCTCACGGATCAACCGGTTCGCGATTGTTTCGATCACGTCGTAGGGCAGTCGCGCCCAGTCGGCGGTCATCGCGTCGTCACTCGTCACCGCGCGGATGATGATGGGGTACGCGTAGGTGCGGCCATCTCCCATGACGCCCACAGTACGCACGGCGGGTAACACCGCGAAACTCTGCCAGAGTTCGCGATAGAGCCCGGCTTTTCTAATCTCGTCCACCACCACGTAGTCGGCGTTGCGCAAGATCTCCGCTCGCTCGCGAGTCACTTCACCGATGATGCGCACACCGAGTCCGGGGCCCGGGAAGGGCTGTCGCCACACGATCTCCGGTGGGAGACCCAACTCCTCACCAACGCGGCGGACCTCGTCTTTAAAGAGTGTGCGCAGCGGCTCGACGAGCTCGAAGGAGAGGTCCGCGGGCAGCCCGCCGACGTTGTGGTGGCTCT
>PKZN01000023.1:0-20971 GCA_003133075.1 Acidimicrobiaceae bacterium
GACGCCGAGCGCGACGCGCTCGGTACTTTGTGGCGGAGAGGGAGGGATTTGAACCCTCGGGCCCACTTTCGCAGGCCGCATTCTTAGCAGGAATGTGGTTTAAACCGAACTCACCCACCTCTCCCTCGGTAAAGCCTACTAAATAGCAGCCGGAGCGAGCCCAGAATTTATCCCAGGCCAAGCGTTACAATCTCCGCGACGTCACAACGAGAAGGGATGGCCATGCGGAGCCTTCGAATCGCCCTCAGCGCACTCTTAGGCGCTACGGCGCTCTCGGGTGTTGTCCTCAGTGCCGGCGCGGGCGCGGCGTCGAACACGCTCGCATCGTGCGCGAAGAAGGTGCCCGCAGAAGAGATCCACCCGGGGACCTTGACCGTGGCGACCGACTCACCCGCCTACACGCCCTGGTTCGTCGCCAACAAGCCCGCCAACGGCAAGGGCTACGAGGCGGCCGTCGCCTACGCCATCGCGAACGAGCTCGGTATCGCGCGCAGTGACCTCAAGTGGGTCGTCGAGCCCTTCGACTCGAGCTATATCCCCGGACCCAAATCGTTCGACTTTGACATCAACGAGATCTCCTATACCGGCGAGCGCGCCAAGGCGGTGACCTTCTCGGTGAGTTACTACGACGTCGATCAGTCAATCGTCGCACTCTCGACGAACCCCATCGTGAAAAAGCACACACCGAAGGAACTGAAGACCTACGTCTACGGCGACCAGATCGGCACGACGGGACTGGCCTACATCAACAACAAAATCAAGCCGACCACGCCCGCGAAGGTCTTCTCCACCCTCGACCAGGCCGTGCTGGCGCTCCAGACCAAGCAGATCGACGCCATCGTGATCGACACCCCGACGGGTCAGTACATGGCGGCCGACCAGATCACCAACAAGGCGGGTAAGTCGATCGCCACGCAGGTGGGCCAGTTCCCGAGCACCGGCGAGCACTACGGNNTGAGCATCTACACCTCCGTCGCCGTCATCCAGCCCTAGGGCACCGTGACCATCGACGCTGACGTCGACGCGTCGAAGGAGACCCCGAACTTCTTCGCGCCCTGGCATCGGCGTCTCTTCGTCGGTCGACGTGGCCTCGTCGCGAGCACCGTCTCGAGTGCGCTCATCGTGGTGGCTATCGCGTTACTGCTCTTCGTCGCGCCCGGCGGCGCGACGTTTCGCTACGTCTTCTTCGACGGTCACAACCTCTGGCTCGCCTGGGTGGGCGATCCGAGGCTGGGCATTGACTCCCTTCGCGACGGCATGGTCACCAACATCTGGATGTTCCTGGTCTCAGAGGTCTTGGTGCTCTTCTTCGGTCTCATGATCGCGTGGTGTCGTATCAGTCAGTCCCCCGTGCTGCTCCCCTTCCGCGTGCTCGCCACCGCCTACACCGACGTCATGCGCGGCATCCCGCTCATCTTGACCATGCTCATCATTGGATTCGGACTGCCGGAGTTGAGACTCCCGGTCATCTCGTCCCAGTCCGATGCGGTCTACGGCGTGATCTCGCTCACCTTGTGCTACAGCGCCTACGTCGCCGAAGTGATCCGAGCGGGCATCTACTCCGTGCCCAACGGTCAACGCCTCGCCGCTCGCTCCCTCGGACTCACCCAGACCGTCACGATGCGTCGGGTCATCCTGCCCCAAGCGATTCGCAACGTGATCCCGCCGTTGTTGAACGACTTCATCTCCTTGCAGAAGGACACCGCCATCGTCTCGGTGCTCGGCGCCATCGAAGTGGTTCGCGCCGCGCAGATTTTCTCCGCCGCGACATTCAACGAGAGTGGCCTCACGCTGGCGGCGATTTTCTTCATCGTGCTCACCATCCCGATGACGCGCTTCACCGACCGACTGCTCGCGAAGGATCGCGCGAAGCGACTGGTCCACGAATGAGCGACGTCGTCTTGGCGATGGACTCGGTGGTCAAGCGCTTCGGCGACCACGAGGTCCTCAAGGGAGTATCACTGCAACTGCACCGCCACGAGGTCGTGTGTCTCATCGGCGCCTCGGGCTCGGGCAAGTCAACGTTGTTGCGTTGTGCGAATTTGCTCGAGGCGATCGACGAAGGACACGTGAGCCTCTTTGGGCAGAACCTCGTCGACCCGCGCATCGACCCGGACCTCGTGCGTCGCCACATCGGGATGGTCTTTCAGTCCTACAATCTCTTTCCCCACCTCGACGTCTTAGAGAACGTCGTCCTCGGTCCGGTGCGCGCGTTGAAACGAGACCGCGCCGAGGTCGAAGAAGAAGCGCAGGCGCTGCTCGAGCGCATCGGGCTGCGCGATCGCGCCCACGACTACCCCGAACGACTCTCCGGCGGCCAACAACAGCGCGTGGCGATCGTGCGGTCCCTGGCGATGCGACCGGCGCTCCTTCTCCTCGACGAGGTCACAAGTGCGCTCGACCCCACACTCGTCGGTGAGGTCCTCGACCTCTTGGTCGACCTCGCGCACCGCGGCACCACGATGTTGATCGCCACCCACGAGATGAACTTCGCTCGCGACGTCGCCCACCAGGTGGTCTATCTCGACGCGGGCGTCCTCGTCGAGCAGGGCACCCCCGAGCAGATCTTCACCAATCCCCAGCACGACTCGACGCGGAGTTTCCTCCAGCGGGTTCGTTAAGAGGCGAGGGCGCGCACCTCGGGAAGTTCCAACACGAGGTCGAAGAGCTCCTGGTCGCGCTCCCAGGTGAGGTGCGAGCGCACCTGTTCGAGGGGCAGCCACACCAACACGTCCACCTCTTCATTCGGCGCGAACTCCCCGTAGTCCACGCTCATCAAGTAGTACGCGACGATCTTCGGCTTGCCCTTGCGGTGGGTGTAGTTCGTGGTCCCGACGAACCGCACGACCTGACACTTCATGCCGGTCTCTTCTAAGACTTCGCGCAGCGCACCTTGTTCGAAGGTCTCGCCAGCGTCGAGCTTGCCCTTGGGGAACGTCCAGTCACCGCGGGCCTCGCGGTAGATGCAGGCGACTTCAACGCGACCACCCGCAACCGAGCGCGTCACGACCCCGCCCGCCGCGCGAATGAGATCGTTGGGCGCGTCCTTGGGAATGATGAGTTCACCACTCAAGAGGTACACGTCGCCAACGCTAAGGGACGACGTGCACCAACTGGCGGATTCCTCACGCTCATTTGGGAAAAGTCCATCGTTACCTAGGCTAGCGATGATGGTCATCGCCACTCTTCCGCTGGGATGGCGTCTTCTCGTCGTGTTGGTCGCCGGCGTCGCCGCCGGAATCGCGAACGGCGTGGCGGGCGGCGGTACGTTCATCACGTTCCCCACGCTGCTCGGCATCGGCGTGCCCGCGCTCCAAGCGAACCTCTCCACGACCGTGGGCGTGGTGCCGAGCTACCTCGGATCGTTGCGCGTGTTCCGCGCACAACTACAGCCACACCGCCGACTCATCGCGACGCTCGCGCCGTCGTGCGTGCTCGGCACCGCCGCGGGCACCGCGTTACTGCTCAACGGATCACCGTCGACCTTTCGACTGGTGGTGCCGTGGTTGATCGGCGCGGGCACCGTCTTGTTCGCGGTCTCACCGATCATCACGCGCTCCTTGTCGAACCTTGAGCACGACCATCGCGCCCGTCGCTGGACCCTCTTCGTCGGCATCTTCGCGGTCTCTATCTACGGCGGGTACTTCGGCGCGGGACTGGGCATCTTGATGCTCGCGGTCATGGCGCTCGCGTTGCCCTTAGAGATCCACGAACTCCAGGGCCTGCGCAACGCGCTCTCACTCATCATCAATCTGGTCGCCGCAGTGATCTTCGTGGTGCACGGACACCTGGCGGTCGCGGACGTGGTGGCACTGCTCTTTGGGACACTGCTGGGCGGATGGCTCGGGGCGTTGCTCATCGTGCGCCTGTCGCCGACGGCGGTGCGAATCGTGGTGATCGCCATCGGCGTTGCGACCACGATCAAACTCGCGCTCGGCACCTGACGTAATCCTGACAATTTCGCTAAACTAAGTGGAGTGAAACGGTTCTTCTCCTTTCCAAATCCCGTCAACGACGCCGCCGCGCGCAGCGTGGCGCTCGGGGTCATAGCGCTCTCGGTCGTGACGTTCGTCTCGGGCTGGGCGTGGTTGCTCATTCCTCTCACCTACGGCTTCGCCGCGCGCGTCGCGGCCGGCCCGAAGATCTCTCCACTGGGCTGGTTCGCGGTCCACGTGAGTGGTCCTCGTCTCACGTCCTGGGAAAAATCCGTCCCGGGACCGCCCAAGCGCTTCGCCCAAGCGATGGGGCTGACCTTCGCGGCGGCCACCCTGGTGACCTGGCTCAGCGCGGGCTGGTTGGACGCGCGATGGATCTTGTTGCCGCTCATACTTGCTGCGTCGCTCGAAGGTTTTCTCGGGATCTGTCTCGGGTGCACGGTCTTTGGTTGGCTCATTCGCGCGGGAGTCGTCCCCGAATCGGTCTGCGCCGAGTGTGGCGACCTCAGCGCGCGTTACCGGCGAGCGGGGTACCACGTCTAGGAGCAGGTTTCCTCGCTGCTTCTTGACAAATGTCTAACAAGTAACGAGGTCGGCCCGTTGGTGCGGTGACCCCGTCTCTAGGCTGGGCCCATGGCCGCCGCTGGAACTCGGGATCAAACACGCGCGCGCTGGCGTCGCCTCCTCGTCGCCGGTTCGCTGTGCGCGCTCGCGCTGCCCGCGACGGCAATCGCCGCGAGCGCGAGCGCGCCACGAATTTCTGTGGCGGGCCTCTCCTCCGCGCCGACCACCGACGCCGTCGTCAACAAAGTCATCTCGACGAGCTTCGACCTCGCGCTCGCACAGCGACACACGTCAGCGCTGCGTTCCTACATCACGAGTCTCGCCGCCCCCACGTCGGCGAACTACCACCGCTACTTGACCCCCGCGCAGTACGCCGCGCGCTACGGGGCGAGCGCCGCGACCGTGACGGCGGCGCGCACGTACTTCACCGGCTTCGGACTCCGCGTCGGCGCCCTTAGCGCGGGTCGCACCGTGCTGCGCGTCGCGGGGACGACCCGACAGATCGCTCGCGCCTTTGACGCGTCGGTAGAAACGGTACGTCTCGCGGGCAGCACCCTCGACGCGCACTTCACCTCGCGGGCGTCACTCCCNNGCCGGCGGCGACCGCGGGCACGTGTGTCTCGGCCGGCAGCTCCACCGGTACGACGCCCAACAGCGTCGGCGGGTACACCGTCCAACAACAAGCAGCGCTCTACGGTCTCAACACCGCCTGGGCCGCGGGCGACACCGGCGTCGGCCAGACGATCGGCATCTACGAACTCTCGTCCTTTGACACCAGTGACGTCCAGACGTACCTCTCGTGTTACGCGCTCACGCCCACCATCAAGACGAGCGACGTCGACGGCGGACCGAGTACCAGCGACAACGCGGGTGACGCGCCCGACGAGGCCACGCTCGACGTCGAAGAGACCGCCGCGCTCGCGCCGGGCGCGGTCCTCGACGTCTACCAGGGCACCCAGTCGGGCAGTGGGCCGACCGACATCTACTCCGAGTTCGCCAGCCAAGACACCGCGACGATCATCACGACGTCCTGGGGTATCTGCGAGGCCGACACCGACGGGGCCGCCCAGGTCGAACAGCCCATCTTTGAAGAGATGGCCGCCCAAGGACAGACCGTCGTCGCCGCCGCTGGCGACGAGGGGAGCTCGGACTGCGAAGGCGTCCAGGGCGCCTCCACCTCAGCCGCGGCGGTGGACGACCCCGCGTCCCAGCCCTACGTCACCGGCGTCGGCGGGCTCGCCGTCACCGACACCGATCCATTGACCGAGTCGGTCTGGAACGACGACTGCACCTCACAGAACTGCGGCGCGAGTGGCGGGGGCATCTCGACCACGTGGTCGCGCCCCACCTGGCAGGTCGCGCCCGGGATCAACACCGCCACCCANNTCGATCGGCGCGCCCTTGGTGGCTTCCTTGCTGGCCGTCGGAGCCCAGGCCTGTGACGTGAGCCGACTGGGTTTCGTCAATCCCTCGCTCTACGCAATGGCCGCCACCGGCTACAACGACGTCACCACGGGCAACAACGATCTCTTCGGCATCGGCGTCTTCGCCGCGGGCGTCGGCTACGACATGGCCTCGGGACTCGGTAGTCCCGACGGCGCGGCGTTCTTCTCCGGACTCTGTCCCGAGGCGTTCTCTGCGGCGAAGAGTACCTTCTTACTCTCGAGTGCGACCGGCGTCGTCGCAACGGTGGGACCAACCATCAGCGCGACGCTGCGTAACGCGAGTGGCGCGCCCCTCGCGAACACGTCGATCAACGTGAGCGCACTCGCGCCGAGTGGGGTACTCAGCATCGACGGCGTCGCGAGCACGCAGGCTCAAGGGAGCGCGGCTACGACCGTGACGAGCAACGCGAGCGGCGTGGTCGCCTTCACGGTCGGCTCCTCGCTCGCCCAAGCGGTCAACGTCGCGGTGAGTTTGGACAACGAGCCGATCTATTCGACGACCATCACCTTCAGCCTCGTGGCCGCGAGCACGGTACCGAGCACGCCCGCGATCAAGAGCCTCGTGCCTCGCGTGGGCGGATTCACCCTGGCGGTGCGAGCGCCGCTCTCCAACGGTGGCAGCGCCATCACGGCGTATCAGTATTCGATCAACGGCGGCGCCACGTGGGCCGCGTTCGCCCGAGGGTCCGCCACAATAGTGGTGACGACGTTGGCGAAGCGCCATGCTTACCGGGTGTACGTACGTGCACTGAACGCCGAAGGCGCGTCCGTGGCGTCAATCTCGCGAGTCGTCGTCACGCGTTCGAAGTAATCAGCGAGTTCTGAGTCACTGACCCAGGAATTGCGAGGGTGCGACCCTAAACTTTTATCTGGTGAGGGTCCGCGTCGATGTGGACCGCGCCCACGTGAGGACACGATTGAAGTTTCGACGTAGTGCGCTGATCGCCACTGTGCTGTTGACGAGCATCACGCTCGTGGAGGGTTCTTCGCGGGCGGTGACCTCGGTCGCCCCGACGGGGCTCCCCCTCTATCAGTTCGTCAACACCGGCGTCGAACCACTGCCGTGGAACGCGGTGTCCCTCGAAGGACAACTGAACGCCACCCGCATGCTCGGTGGCCCGCACGGCGCGACGAGTGCCACCGAAGCGGTTCTGGCGTACCGCACCAACACCGACGATCTCGCCACGCTCACTCAGAGCACCACGGGCACCACGCAGTGGCTCGACCTCACCACGGGCAACGACGTGCCGACCCCGGCGGCCGATCCGATTCCCTTCTTCGACCCGCTGAACAACGCCGATCTTCTCTACGTCGACACCAACGGTGACGTCGAGTTGCTCAGCGCGAACGAGCCCGACACGGCGCTGTGGGCTCGTGGGCATTACGGCGCACCGTGGCGTCCCTTCGTCACGACCGACCTCTCGGCGTTGACGGGCGTCACCGCCGCGGTCGGACTGCCGAGCATCTCCGTCTCGGGCACGACCGCCACCGTTGCATACCGCACCGCCACCGAGGCGATTGAAGTACTCACCCTCTCGTGGGAACCGGGTGACCCGATCCCGGTATACGGACAAAGTGCGGTGACGGTGACCAGCGTCGGCGCGGTGAGCGGCCCCACGTCCCTCGCGTCGACCACGACGACCAGCACGACGACGACCAGCACCACCTCGACCACCACTACCACCACCACGACACCGCCGGTCACGTCGAGCGGCTTCGGCTCGGACCCACTCGTGCTACCCGGGCTGACGCCGGGATTTGCGACAACGCTGGCCAACGGTGACCTCATGGTCTTTTCCAACTCGGGCACGTCGATCGACGCGTGGACCAGCGAGAACCTCACCACCGCGACCGGCACGCCGACGCTCGCGGGACCCCTCGCGCTCGGCACGAGCGCGTCGGCGATCGATCTCGTCGGGCTGAGCGCTGCGGGCAGCGTCGAGCTCTACTCCTCGTTCTACGTCTCCGCCGCGCCGGCGCTCACCTCGCACGCCAAGGTCGTCGACTTTGGGAGTTGGAGCGTGGAGAACTTGACGACGCTCGCGACGGGCGCGCCACCCCTCACTGGTCAACTCGCCGTCGAGGTGACGCCCTCCCAGGTCGCCGTCGCCGGACAGGCCGCCAACTGGGGTGACCTCTTCGTACTCTCGAGTCCGGCGGGTACCAACACCTGGAGTGCCACCAACGTCTCGGTGNNCCGCCGGCAGCGGCGCGCGCACGGTCGCCAACATCGTCGCTGGTCTCACCCTCGGGGGCCAGTTGACGCTCTACGCCGCGGGACTCGCGTCCCCGCCGCCCGAGGGCGTGGGCGTCTACGCGATCCCGAGTGCGAAGTGGTCCTCGGCCATCACGAGCGGGTGGCCGATCATCTCCGAGACGGGTGGTCTCGGGACCCGCAGTGCTCCCTGGGTCGGTTTCACCGGCACGACGAACGTCGCGGAGTCGCCGGACTTCTTGCTCGGACAGGCGATCTACAACTCCCACAAGCGCGTGACCTGGCTGTCGTTTTGGACCGTGAGCGGTCCCCTCGCGAGTGAGCCCCAGACCACCTCGACGTACTACGCCCACGGCTACGCCGCCGGCGTGTGGGTCGCCACGCAGATCGACACCTATCGGGGCCTCGGCGTGGGGCTCAAACCCGATTGGGTGATTCTCGACCCCGAGGGCTACCCCGACAACCACTCGGGTCTCGACGCGCCCGCGGGCGCCTCGCCCGCGACGCTGGCGAAGTACGCGACGTACTGGAGTTCGATGTTGACCGGCTGGCAACAGGGCATCGATTCGGTCGACCCCTCACTCAACGCCGGCGTCTACACCGAGCAGTCCGAGTACCGCAACTACCAACTCAGTGCTCTGACGATGCCCGTGTTCATGGCGATCGCCTTCAGCGGTTCGGGACCGACGCAGATTGCCGGCGCGAGTGGGAGCAACGTGCGCGGTTACATCTCGTTCGGCGCGAGCTGCACCCCCGCCTCGACGCTCCAGAGCGAGGCCGCGACCCTGCTGAATCCCCCCTGGAACGGACAGTTCAACACCCTGCAGTTCAACCCCGGCGTCTACTGCGCGCCGCCGGCGAGTTGAGGACACTCGGTAGTCTGGGCGCATGAGCGACGACGACACCGACGACACCGACGCCAGCGACGCACCCAAAGCCCAGGACATCCTCGCTCGCCTCAAACAGATGACCGACCCGCTCGTCGCTTCCCTCGATTCTCGCCTCAGTGGACAGGTCGACAAACGAGTCGACAAGCGAGTCGAAGAGTCCCTGAAGGATCGACTGACGGTCATCGAGCGGGCCATCGCCGACTTAGACCGGGCGGTGCGCGATCTGAACGAGCGACTGAAGGATTAGTTCTTCGTCGCGTCGCTCGCGCGTCGCTCGCGGTCTCGGATGATCGCCCAGCGAATGGTCAACACGCAGAGCACGATGACCGCGACGACGAAGATCGAGAACACGGCGATGAACACGGATTCAACCTAGGGCGTGTCACAGGGTCACGCAACACTCGTCCCATGACTTCCCTGCTTGCCGCGTCGCCCGCCAGTGTGCTCGAGGCGATGCGCGGGGAGCGCCGGGTACGACCATTCGCCGACACCACCGCCGCCGCGGGTCTTCGCGCGACCCTCGAAGACGCAATCTTCGAACTGCTCGGCGCCACGCTGCTCGACGCACCGTTCGTTCTACGGGCATCGTCACTTCGCCGCGGCGAGCAGATCGACACGCCGTCCACGTCGCCCCTCGCTCGCGTGCGCGGGATCTTGATCGTCCAGGCCCTGCGACTCATGAGCGTCGGCTTCGCCGTCGAGCACGCATTCGACGAAGCGCTCATCGCGTGGCGCGCCGAAGTCGGCGCGAACGAACTCACGGCGTCGATCGATCACCTGACCGACGAAGACGCGGCGTTGTTGCGCAGCGAAGTCGAGGCGCACTGTGTGACGCTGAAGCGCTCACTCGGACCAATCCCGACACACTGGATGCCGCGCACCTCGCAGCGCGCGCACCAGCGCTTGGCCGGCGGCAACGTCGTCTTGCGCGACGTCGTCGACCTCATGGTCGGCACGACCACGAGTGAGCGGGCGTCGGTGGCGCTCCTTGACGTCACGACGTCGACGCTCGATGAGGGCGAGGAACGTGCCATGCGCTACCACGCCCTCGTCCAGACGCTCCGTACCGGCGTCGTGCCACTTCGCACCTCGGCCTTCTCCACCGCGACCGGGGAACTGTGGAGTTGTGACGTCGATGGTGAGTTGCTGACTCGTTCCGTCGCCGACCTGCTCGAGGTGCTGCGCTCGAAGGTGGCCCCGTCGTGACGGTCCTTTCGCATCGCCGCGCCTCACGTCACGTTTTGAACCGCCTCGTCGCGGAGGCGCCGCTCGAAGCCGCGACGCTCACCGACGACCATCGTCGATCCCTCAGCGCTCGCTTTCGCGCGGTGTCGAGTGATCGACACCGTCGACTCGACGCGTGGATGGTGGAACGCGCGGGCGCACCCTCGGGGCCGTTTCGTTGGTCACCGGCGGCGGCCCGTCGCACGCTCGGCAACGCGGCGTTGCGTCGTCGACTCCTCGATCCCGCTCTCTCGAGCGTGGCGGCGGTCGATGAGGAGGTGAGCGAACATCTGCTGCGAGTACTGGAGGGACGCGCGCGCAGCGGATCGCTGGCCAACTTCCTCGCCCAGAGCGCACCCTCGACGCTGGGTCTCATCGGCGCCGAAGCGGCGGCGTGGGCGACGGAACTCGCCGAGGCCGCCGACGCGCTCACGTTCCCCTGGTCCGTCGCCACGAGTGACGCCTTCTACGACGTCGCAACCGCGCGCACGACGTTGCGCGGTCGACGCGACCTCATCGTCAGCCGCGACGACCAGCGGGTCGTGCTGCGCGTGCGCGCCGGTGCGCCCGGCAAGAGCGCCGGCCCGGGACTGCGCGCGGACCTCACGATTGACGCGTTGGCCGATCCCGCCGGCGTGGCGGCGGCGAGGATCATCGGGCTCTGGCCCGAGGCTGGCGTCGTGCTCAGTATCGACGGCACCATCGAGGATCTTCGTGCGGGGGCCCGTGACCTCGTGCGCACCGCCGTCGCGCAACAGCGTGAACGACTCGCGCACGCGGCCTAAAGATTTAGCGACGGGGTTCAACGAGTAGCGTGGATGGGTCATGTCGCTACGCACCTCCCTCAGAAATATCGCCATCATCGCCCACGTCGACCACGGAAAGACGACGTTGGTGGACAAGATGCTGCGCCAGACAGGCTCCTTCAGCGCTCACGACGAGCTCACCGACCGGATCATGGACTCGGGTGACCTCGAGCGCGAAAAAGGCATCACCATCTTGGCGAAGAACACCGCGGTCAAGTGGCAAGGCCTGACGATCAACATCATCGACACCCCGGGTCACGCGGACTTTGGTGGCGAAGTCGAGCGCGGGCTTGCGATGGTGGACGCGGTCATCCTGCTCGTGGACGCCGCGGAGGGACCGTTGCCCCAGACGCGATTCGTCTTGCGCAAGACCTTAGAGAAGCGCCTGCCGGTCGTCCTCGTGATCAACAAGGTGGACCGACCCGACGCGCGGATCAAAGAAGTAGTTGAAGAGGTCGAGAACCTCTTCCTCGACCTCGACGCCGACGAACACCAGATCTCCTTCCCGATCCTCTACGCGAGCGCGCGACAAGGTTGGGCGTCGACGGACCCCAACGACACCTCGGGCGACCTCACCCCGCTCTTTCAAACCATTGCCGACTACGTNNCAGCGCGTGGCGTGGTGTCGCATCGACGGCACCGTTGAGCACGCCAAGGTCACCGAACTCTTCATCACCGAGGCGCTCGAGCGCGTGCCCGCGCAGTCAGCGGGACCCGGCGACATCGTCGCGGTGGCGGGCTTTGAGGACATCACCATCGGTGAGACCCTGGCCGACGCCGACAACCCCGAACCCCTAGAGCCCCTGCACGTGGACGAGCCGAGCCTGTCCATGACCATCGGCATCAACACCTCACCCCTGGCCGGTACCGAAGGAAAGTTGCTCACCGCCCGCATGGTGAAAGATCGCCTCGATAAGGAGCTCGTCGGCAACGTGGCGCTGCGCGTGCTGCCGACCGATCGTCCCGACGCCTGGGAGGTCCAGGGCCGTGGTGAGTTGCAACTGGCGGTCTTGATTGAGACGATGCGCCGCGAGGGTTTCGAACTCACCGTCGGCAAGCCCCAGGTCGTCACGCGCACCATAAAGGGCAAGTTGCACGAGCCCATGGAGCACGTCACCATCGACGCACCCGAGGACTTCGTGGGTCCCATCAATACGCTGCTCGCGACGCGCAAGGGCGCGATGATCGATCTCGTCAACCACGGCACCGGCTGGGTGCGCATGGAGTGGCGCATCCCGGCGCGCGGGCTCGTGGGGATCCGCACCGAGTTCATGACCGAGACGCGGGGCGCGGGCATGATGCACACGACCTTTGACGGCTACGAACCCTGGTACGGGGACATCCGCCTGCGCCAGAAGGGCACGTTGGTGGCGGACCGTCGCGGCGACACGACCGCGAACGCCCTGCTCGACTTGGAACAGCGCGGCGTGCTCTTCGTCGGCCCCGGTGTCGAGGTGTATGAGGGCATGATCGTCGGCGAGAACGCGCGAAGCGACGAGATGAACGTGAATCCCACGAAGGAAAAGAAGCTCACCAACATGCGCGCCTCGGGCAGTGACAACACCGAGAAGATCGCGCCGCCGACCATCTTCTCCCTGGAGCAGGCGCTCGAGTTCATCGCCGACGACGAGGCCGTCGAAGTGACGCCGAAGTCGGTGCGACTGCGCAAGGTCGTCCTCGACGTCGCCTCGCGACACCGACTTCGAAAAAAGGCGTAATTGCCCCTCCGGTAGTGTTAACGCCGGAGGGATGACAGAGCGGCCGAATGTACCGGTCTTGAAAACCGGCGTGGGCTTGCCCACCGTGGGTTCAAATCCCACTCCCTCCGCCATTTTGACTTCGGCCCCATTGCCTGGACCAGGGTGGTCAGGTCGGCCCCAGATTTAGTTGCTTGCCGGCAGGCAACTAACGCTAGGCTGGAGGGGTGAAAAACCCCACGTTGGACCCGGCCACGGCACGTACGAATCCCGAGGTCGCCGATCGACTCCGCGCGGCGGTCGCCCGGCTCAGTCGGTCCCTGCGCTTAACGCACGCCGACGGGGATCTCTCTCCGAGTCAGCGTGAAGTGCTCTTTACGATTACCCGACGCGGGCCCCTGCGCCTCTCGGAACTCGCCGCGAGCGAAGGACTCAACCCGACGATGGTCTCTCGAATCGTGTCGCACCTCGAGAGTGCTCGGCTGGTCACTCGCTCCGCGGACGGGACCGACGCCCGTGTGATACACCTCGAGTCAACGGATGCGGGACGTGCGCTCTGCCAGGAGATGCGCAACGAGCGCACGGACGCCCTGCTCTTCGCCCTCGAGAAGCTCAACGCGCGCCAGCGTCGTGAGCTCACTGACGTCTTACCCACGCTGGAAGCCCTCGTCGAGACGCTGAGGAGTCGCGAGTAGTGAACGTACACGCCGTCGCCAAGCGAACCTTCTCCTCACTCTCGAACCCCAACTACCGCAAGTTCTTCTTCGGCCAGACCACCTCGCTCGTCGGTACGTGGATGCAGACCACGGCGCAGTCCTGGCTCGTCTTCACGCTGACCCACTCGGCGACCGATATCGGTGTCGTCGTGGCGCTCCAGACGCTGCCGGTGCTCCTGCTCGGCCCCTACGGCGGGGTGATCGCCGACCGAGTGGACAAGCGGCGCCTCATGATCATCCTGCAGTCCTTCATGGGCGTGCAGGCGGCGATCTTGGCGGTGCTGTCTTTGACCCACGTCGTGAACTACCTCGACGTGTGCGTACTCGCGGTCGTGTTGGGCCTCAACAACTGCTTCGAGAACCCTTCGCGCCAGGCCTTCGTGCTCGAAATGGTGGGCGTCGACAATCTGCGCAACGCCGTGAGTCTGAACTCCACGATGAACAACGTCGCGCGCGCCGTGGGACCCGCGGTCGCCGGGGTGATTATCGCCGCGGTTGGTGAAGGCTGGTGCTTCGCGCTTAACGCCGCCAGCTTCATCGCGGTGGTGGTCTCCCTCCTCGCCATGGACGAATCAAAGCTGAAGCCCAGTGTGCCCACCGTCCGCGCCAAGGGTCAACTTCGAGAGGGACTGCACTACGTCGCGCGGACGCCCGCCCTCGCGATACCCCTCGTCATGATGGCGCTCGTCGGGATGCTCGCCTACGAGTTCCAAGTCACCCTGCCCATCGTGGCGGGCACCGTCTTTCACGGGAGCTCGACCATCTACGGCGTCTTGATGGCGGCCATGGGCGTCGGCGCGGTCATCGGAGGCCTTTGGACGGCGGCGCGCGGCAAGACGGGGGTGCGAGCGATGATTCGCGCCGCCCTCATCTTCGGGGTCGTGATGACCTTCGCGGCGCTCGCACCGGTCCTGGCCGTGGAACTGATTGCGCTGGCCCTCGTCGGCTTCGCCAGCGTGTCGTTCCTCTCAATGGCGAACTCGACACTGCAGTTGGGCACCGACCCGCAGATGCGCGGGCGCGTCATGGCCCTGTGGGCGGTCGCGTTCATGGGATCGACCCCGATTGGTGGACCGCTCATCGGATGGGTCACGAGCGACTTCGGCGCACGCACGGGTCTCGGCGTCGGGGCGGCGTCGTGTGTCGTCGCGGGGGCGATCGGCTGGCTCGCGGTGCGTCACCTGCGCGCCCGCGACCCGATGTTGCACGAAACGGGCGACGTGATACCCGCGGAAGACTTCGCCAACTAGCCCTTCGCTCGCAACGCTCGAGTAGGGAACGCTGATCGTCCGAGACCGTCTGAGGTTGAGATTCGCTTTCGTACCAGCAGCTTCGCCAGGAGTTGGACGGTCGCGCGATCTCAGCTCAACACCCGCTCACGAGTTCGCGCCACCTCCGGTGCCGGCACGGCCGGGGAAAACAAGAAACCTTGCGCGAGGTCACAGCCCAGGGCCTGGAGACGTTCGAGTTGCTCAGCCGTCTCGACGCCTTCGGCGAGCACGGTCATCTGGAGACGCTGGCCGAGCGAGACGATCATCTGCAACAGGGTGTCGTTGTGGTCGCTCTCCTCGGGCGGACTGACGAAGGAACGATCGATCTTCAATATCGCCGGTCGCAGCAGCGCGAGGTAGGAGAGCGAGGAGTAACCGGTCCCGAAGTCATCCAGCGCCACCGCGACGTGGCGACGTTGGAGTTGCTCTAGTACGTTGAGCGTCTCGGCGACGTCGAGCAGCGTGACACTTTCGGTGATCTCGACCACCAGCCGTTCGGGCGCGAGGTTGTGGGTAGCGAGTGACGTCGTGATCAACTTGATGAGTTCGGGATCGTGAAACTGTCGCGACGAGAGGTTCACGGTGACAAAGGGCGCGCCGAGACTACCCCGGGCCGGCCAGACACTCGCTTCACGCACCGACTCGCGCAACGCGAAGGCGCCAAGTTCCAAAATGAGTTCGCTCTGCTCGGCCAAAGGAATAAAGACGTTCGGCGGGACGAATCCTCGCTCGGGGTGTCGCCAGCGCATCAGCGCCTCGAACCCCGTGACTTCGCCCGAAGCCAGGTCCAAGATCGGCTGGTAGTACATGGAGAGTTCGCCGGCGTGCAGGGCGTGGCGGAGTTCTTGGGCGAGGGCGAAGCGACTCACCGACTGCTGTTCGAGGTCGGGGGTGTAGAGAAAGTAGTGGCCCTTGCCGCGACGCTTCGCCTCGTACATCGCCGAGTCGGCGTGCTGGATGACTCGCTGGAAGCCCTCGGTCGCGCCGTCCCACACGACCACCCCCACGCTGGCGTGCACCTCGAGTTGCGCGCCGGGTACCGCGATGGGCTGGGTGAAGACCTCGAGCAGCCGCAGGGCCAACTGTTCGGCTTCGTCGTCGTTGGTGAGTCCCTCCGCCAGGTAGAGGAACTCGTCCCCGGTGAGGCGACACAGGGAGTCCGAGGAACGGGTCACCTCCTCGAGACGGTGAGCGATCGTGACGATGACGTGGTCACTCACCACGTGCCCGTGCGCGTCGTTCACACCCTTGAAGTCATCGAGGTCCAGGAGTAAGACGGCGGCCAGGCCCGGACGGCGCGCCAGACGGGCCTGGGCCTGGGCGAGTCGGTCCTCGAAGACGGCCCGATTCGCGAGCCCGGTCAAGGGATCGTGCAGCGACTGATGGGTGAGCTGCGCGCTGAGCGCGCGCTCTTCGGTGATGTCGCGCTCGGAGATGACGAAGTAGAGGATGTTGCCCTGGGCATCGCGCGCGGTCGACTTCGANNATCTCCACGACGATGACCCGTCCGTCCTTGTGCAGGTACCGCTTGACGTAACGAAGTTGACCGAGGTCGTCGGTGGTCATGCGGCGGTGCGTCGACTCGGAGATACCGATGTCCTCGGGAAAGGTGAACTCGCTCGAGTCACTACCGAGGAGCTCCTCGCGCTCTCGTCCGATCATTCGACAAAAGGCCGCGTTNNTCGATGCGTTGGCGACGCTCACGCAGATCGTCACCTTCGCCCACGAAGGCGGCCACGGTCCAGGTGCGGCCCTCCAGTGCCAGGGTCAAGAAGAGCACGTCGTCGCGACGTTCACTCGTCGCGCCGCCGCCCCACTCGGGCAACGCGTCATCGAGCGCGAGACCAATCAGGTCCTCGCCATCTTCGAGCAGCGCCGCTCGAGTCACGGTGGCGTGCACGACCGCGTCGTGTTCATCGGCGATGAGCACCCAATCCGGCAGCACCTCGAGGAGACGCCGCCACGACGCCGAGTGGTCGACCAGGTCACTCACGGGGCCCACTTTCGTCGGTTCAATTGCGCGGAGGGTAGAGCCAACTTACAAACTGAGTCCGACTCAAGGACTCGTTTTCCGCGCTGCGTCGCGGGTTTAACAGCGAGTTAACAATGCAACGTCGAGCACTCTGGCCCGCCGCGTGCGTGGCGACGGCGAATCCGTACTAAATGTCGAAGTCCTCGTCGGCACGAGCGTCGAAGCGCGCGACGTCGACACTTCTTCCTTGGTGCAGCGCGATGAACCTTCAACGCGCATCACGTGAGGCTCGTCAGGCGGGGAGGACCCGATCACGAATCGCCTGGATCCACGCGGTGGCCGAGCGGCGAGCGTCACTGATCTCGTCGCGACGACTGCTCGAACCTTCGCCGGTGACGGGGTAGGAACCGAGGAACTTGACCCGTGCCAAATGCGCTTGGAGGTCGGCGAGGCAGTCCGCGACGACCTCGTCCGCCACGTGGCCCTCGAACTCAATGACGAAGCAGTAGTCCCCCAGGCCACGCTTGGTGGGGCGACTCTCGAGCTTGGTGAGGTTGACGTCGCGTGCCGCGAAACGACCGAGAATCGCGTAGAGCGAGCCGGGTCGGTCCGCGTCCTGGAAGCACACAATCGTCGTGCGATCGTGTCCGGTGGCGGCGGCGACGTCGTCGCGACCCACGAGCACGAAGCGCGTCGAGTTCTCGGGATGGTCTTCGATATCGGACGCCGCGACGATGAGTCCGAAGATCTCGCCGGCCAGCGTCGAACCGACGGCCGCCCAGGCCTCACTCGACTCGGCGACGTCCTGGGCGGCCCGTGAGGTGGAGGTCGTCTCTACGCCGATGAGCCCGTGTTGGTGCAGGAAACCGCGCACTTGGGCGAGGGCGTGGACGTAGCTGCGCACGCTCGTCACCTCGGCCAGTTCCACGCCCGGTCGCGTCAGGAGGTGTAAGTGGATGGGTAGGACGATCTCTTGGACGATGACCAGCTCGTGGTTAAAGACCAGGCCGTCCAGGGTGGCCGAGACCGTCCCCTCGATGGCGTTCTCCAGAGGGACCAGGCCCTGATCGAGCGACTGGTCCGCGACCGCGGCCAGGAGGTCTTCGATGGTGGGATAGGGAATCGCCTCGACGTCGCTGAGGGTGGTGACGGCCTCGTGCGTGAATGAACCTTCGGGGCCGAGGTAGCCGACACGAGCCTTTGCCATGACGGGATGCTACCCGACGTCTTTCGGGGCCCCGGCGGGCTCGGCGTCGCAATCATTTGAGGCCGTACGATGGCGAGGGACCAAAATCGAAAGGTTGTGCAATGGGGCACGAGATGTTTGAATTCGACGCCGAACTCGGCGAGTCCGTATTCGACTACTGCCGCGACCGACTCTCGATGCGACCGGTGCCCCTCGACTTCGGCAGTTTGATGCCGATCCCGATGGAGCGACTCGAGGGACTGATCCGGCCCGAGGGCCGCAACGCCGCGGAGATACTCGACCTCTTCGAGAACGTGCTCGCGCCCGCGGTCGTCTCGATTGACTCGCCGGGTTTTTTAGCCTTCATCCCCAACGCGCCGACTAAGAACTCACTGCTCTTTGACATGGTGGTGGCGTGTTCGGGCCTGAACGGCACCAGCTGGCTCGAATCGAGTGGCGTCGTCGTCGCCGAGAACCAAGCGCTGGAGTTTCTCGCGCAGGTCGCGGGCCTCCCGCGCGGCGCGGGCGGCGCCTTCGTCTCGGGCGGCTCGATCGGCAACCTCTCGAGTTTGACGGTGGGTCGCGACGTGGCGCGCGCCAAGCACCCCGAACTGAACTCGCGCGAGCTGCGATTCGCAATCTCCTCCGACGCCCATTCGAGCATCGGCAAGGCGCTGCACGTTCTCGACGTCGAGACCCTCATCGTCGCCACCGACGACCACCGCTTCACACGCGCCGCCCTCGAGGCCGCGCTGAAGGCCGACCCGCACCCCGAGAACGTAATAGGCGTCGTCGCGACCGCGGGCACGACGAACGCCGGCATCATCGACGATCTCGAAGGACTCGGTGCGTTCGCGCGCGAGCACGACCTCTGGTTCCACGTCGACGGCGCCTACGGGGGCGCCGCACTCTTCTCCTCCACGCACCGTGATCTCTTCGCGGGGATCCGTCACGCGGACAGTTTCATCGTCGACCCTCACAAGTGGCTCTTCGCGCCGCTGGACTGTTGTGCGTTGATCTACCGCAATCCGACCGTTGCTCGCCAGGTCCTCGCCCAACAGGCGAGCTACTTAGACGTCCTGCACGAGAGTGATGACGATCACTACGAATGGAATCCGTCGGACTTCGGCATCCACCTCTCGCGTCGCGCGCGCGGTCTGCCTTTTTGGTTCTCACTCGTGACCAACGGCACCGCTGCCTACGAAGCGGCGGTGCAGTCCGCCATCGACCTCGCTCAACGCACGCAGGCGATGATAGAAGAGCGCGACGAACTCGAGATGGTGCGTGCGTCGAGCCTTTCGATTGTGCTCTTTCGACGCAAGGGCTGGGACGCGGAGCGCTACGGCCAATGGAGCCACGACCTCNNGGCGCTCGTGGCGAGTGCCGCGACGAGTTCGTCGAGGTGATTGGCGAAGATGGAGAGGTGACCCTCGGCGGGGTGGTGATGCGCCGTCGCCGTGGGAAGGTGACGAGCGAGCCACTGGCCGTGCGCCGCGGGGACCATGAGGTCTGCGTCACCAAAGAACACGTCGACCGACGTCTCGATCGTCGTGGGATCAAATCCCCAGGGGGTGAAGATGGCCACGTCGTCGTCGAAAAAGCCTCGCCACCCCTCAACGAATCCGTAGGCCGTTGACTCGGCGAAGGCCCTACGAAGCGCGTCGTCGTCCAACACTGCCCGGTCCGGGACGCTCAGGAGTCCACCCATCACCTCGAGGACGTTGGCGGGCGACGAGTCCGAAAGAAACGCTCCCGCCGCCTCGATCGCCGCTTCGAATGCGGGACCACCTTCGAGGGCCAACGCGAACTCTTCGAGGTTCTCCGGTCCCATTCCCTCGGTCCAGTCGATGCCAGCGTCGATCGGCACCACACTGGCGACCACGACCACGCCGCGACAGCGCGGGGCGTCCAACGCGGCACACGCCAGCGCGTGGGGGCCGCCGCCCGACCATCCGAGGCTGGTGTAGGAATCGCGTCCGAGGTGGTCCAACGCCGCGCGCGTGTCGGCGACGACCGACGCGAAGCTGCGACCGGCGTGGCGCGACGAACGTCCGTACCCGGCGCGCGAGGTGGTGACGAGAAAGAAGTCGCCTCGATCCAGGAGCGGCTGGAACATCGCAATGGTTCTCACCGAGCCGGGCGTGCCGTGGTGAAACACCACGGTTGGTTTCGTCGCGTCGCCCCAGCTCGCCACTTCGAGCGTGCGGCCGTCGGCGAGGGTAATGAGTTCCTCGTGGTCCATGTCCCCCCTCGTCGTTCTTGTCTGGAACGATTCCACCCTACGCTGGGCGTCATGTCCTTTTCCGTGAGCGCCACCCGCACGATTCCCGCGCCGGCGAGCGCGATCTTCGACCTCTTGGCCGACCCTCGACAACACGTGCGACTCGACGGTTCGGGCTCGGTCACCGAGGTGATCGCCGCGCCGCAGCGGCTCTCCCTGGGTGCGACGTTCTCGATGCGGATGCGCATCGGGGCGACCTACGCGACGCGCAACGTGGTCACCGTCTTCGATCAGAACCGGGCGATCGCCTGGCACCACTTCGCGCACTTCACCTGGCGCTACGACCTCAACGAGACGGATGGCGGAACGAAGGTCACCGAATCATTCACCTACAACAATCCTCTGGGCCTGCTCATTATGGTGCTCGGGTGGCCGCAGCGCAATCAACGCGCCATGGTGACGACCCTCGAGCGGCTCGAGGCGGCCGTTACTTCGTAACCGCGAGCGCCGTCCCGTCGTTGAGTAACTCGACCCAGGTCTGACCCGGGGTGAGGGCGATCGTCGCCCCCGCGGTGTTTCGATACTGGATGATGTCGGCCTTGGATGGTCCGCGCGTCCACGTGCCGGCGACCTCTCGCCCGTCGGAGAAGAAATCGGCGGTGCCCGATCCTTGGAGGTCGGCGTAGGAGTTCTCCGTGCCGATGCCGTTGACGTAGTTGACGAACATCACCACGACGTTCTGGGGCGACTCGCGCACCCCGGTGCCGGTGACGTCGGCTTGGCCGAAGAGCGTGCGGTCCCAGGACATCGTCGTGTCGTCCCAGGTCCA
>PKZN01000023.1:20978-21124 GCA_003133075.1 Acidimicrobiaceae bacterium
CCGGCCGAGCTCTCATCGACGAGCTTGACCGGTGCGGTCTCGATGCTGTCGACCGCGTAGGCCGCACCGCCCGAAAAGGCGAAGATCCCGCCGATGGGCCACACCACCTGCGTGTCGGTCGGGCGCACCGACCGCACGGGCCCGAC